>DATJGL010000344.1:0-5990 GCA_035495075.1 Gemmatimonadales bacterium | reverse complement strand
TCGTTTCCGGGCCCTTTGCCCGGCGGAGAAAGCGGGCCGAAGAATAGGCCTGAGAGCAGCCAAGGTCAAGCGGAATCGTGTTTTGACTTCGACTTGCCCGGGGTATAACCTTCTCGCGGCTTTCACCGGGACCCCGCCGCTGCTTCAAGACATCATTCTCGCGCTGCCGGTGCTGGTTTTTTCTCTCGTAGCACATGAGTACGCCCATGGCGCTGCGGCACTTCGGCAGGGCGACGACACTGCTTATATGCTGGGCCGTCTCACGCTCAATCCGGTGCCGCATATCGATCCGATCATGACGGTGATCATGCCGGCCCTCCTGCTGCTGGTCTCGGGGGGCTCGTTTGCGTTCGGAGGCGCCAAGCCGATCCCGGTGAATCCGCGCAAATACCGCCACTTCAAGCGGGGCGACATCATCGTGTCGGCCGCGGGTGTGGTGACCAACCTCCTGATTGCCGTGGCGTGCGCCCTGCTTTTCGTGGGTCTCGGGGTGCTCGCCGCGCTCCTGCCATCCATTGCCTTCGTGGCGGACACCGCTCAGCGCATGATGATGTGGGGGGTCTGGCTCAATCTCATTCTCTGCTTTTTCAATCTGATCCCGATCCCCCCGCTCGACGGGTCTCATCTTTTCTACTATCTGCTTCCCCCCGCTCTCGGCGCCCACTACCGCGCGCTTCAGCGATTCGGCATCGTGCCGCTCCTGGCGCTGATGCTGCTGGCCCCCAGCGCCATTCGCTGGCTCCTGCGTCCGGCGTACTTTGGGATGGCATTGGTTCAGCACCTCATTCTCCCTTTCGCTGTCGGCGACGGATGGAACATTTTTAGTGCATGACAGTGCCTGACGCAGCTCCCCCCACGACTGCCCTCGGGGCCGAACCGGGATTTGTCGTCCAGCTGGACATGTTCTCCGGCCCGCTGGATCTGCTCCTGCACCTTCTACGCGAAGAAAAGATCGAGATTGCCGACATTCCGATCGCGAGAATCTGTGACCAATTCCTCCAGGCGATTCACGAGTTGGGACTCAATCAGGCGGCCGACTATCTGGAAATGGCCAGTCGCCTGGTACGGTTGAAAGTCCAGCTCCTGCTTCCCCGCAACCTGGACGACGAGGGATGGGAGGATCCGCGAGCCGAGCTAGTACGACGGCTACTCGAATACCAGCAGATCAGGGAGATCGCCCAGTGGATGGGATCGGCGGTAGAGCGGAAAGCGGAGCGGTTGGCGCGAGGGTATCTGCCATCGCCTCCCGACCTGCCCCCTCCACCTCTCACGCTCGATCTCCTCGGACTGCTCCAGGCAATTGAGCGAGTCATCGCCGCCATTCCGATTCCGGTGCTGCACCGAGTCGTCGCCCGGCCCCTCGATGTGGAAGGCGCCACCCGGAGGATCGAAAGCCTGCTCGACGCTCAAGCCGAAATCGGGTGGCTCGAAGCGCTTGGTCCCGAGCCGACCATCGCAGATTTGCTCTCTGTCCTCCTCGCCTTGCTCGAGCTGGCGCGGCGAGGCGTGCTCCAACTCCGGCAGCCGGCGCCGTTCGCGCCGATGGTGATTGCCCGTGAATCCGCTCACCCAGCTGTGTGAAGCCGCGCTCTTTTCCGCCGCGCGGCCGTTGACCGTGGAAGAGCTCGCCACCCTCGATTCCGACGCAACTATGGCTGAGGTGCGGACCGCGCTCGACGAGCTGCGGGAACACTTCGACTTCAATCAGCACGGTGTCGAGCTGGTGGAGTTGGCCGGAGGCTACCAGATCCTCACCCGTTCGGTGCACGCCGCAGCGATCGAGCGGGCCCAGTTCTCGACTCGAACTCCTCGCCTCACGGCCGCCGCGCTCGAGACCCTGGCAGTCATCGCGTACCGGCAGCCGGTTGGTCGAGCCGAGATCGAGGAAATCAGGGGCGTGTCGGCCGGTGGAGTGCTTCGCACTCTCCAGGAGCGGGGGCTGCTCGAGGTGGTGGGTCGGAGTGAAGCGATCGGGCGCCCGCTGCTCTATGGGACGACTCCGCTGTTCCTCGAGTTGCTGGGGCTCCGCGATCTGAGCGACCTCCCCAAAGCAGAAGAGCTCACGATTGCCCTGCAACCTCATCGGCCCGAGCCCCAGGGACCGGACGACGCCGAAGCTTACGTACCTGCCGAGTCGTGACCGAGATGCGGCTCCAGCGCGCCCTGGCGCAGGCCGGGGTTGCGTCGCGACGGGCCGCCGAGCGGCTGATCGAGGAAGGCCGGGTGCGAGTCGACGGGCAGGTGGCTCCGCTGGGATCGAAGGTCGACCCCGACCGGCAGAGCATCACCGTCAACGGCCGTCGCATCCGGGCCCAGCTCCGCCGCTGGCTGGCCTTCCACAAGCCGCTCGGCGTAGTGACGACCGCCTCCGACGAGGCCGGCCGGCGAACGGTGTTCGACTTCATTCGCGATCCGGCCGGGCTCACCTACGTCGGGCGCCTCGACGTGAATACGACCGGCCTCCTGCTGCTGACGAATGACGGCGAGGCGGTCCACCGTCTTACCCACCCCCGATACCGTGTCCCGCGCCACTACACGGCGCTGGTTCACGGCCGCTCCCTGGAAGAAATTCTGGAGGCGGTGAAACGGCGCGTGCTGGTCGACGGGCGTCCGGTCGTCACCTCCGAGGTGCGGGTACGCCCGGGGCGGGAAGGGCGCAGCATCCTGGACGTTACCTTGACCGAAGGCCGGCACAGGATCGTGCGCCGATGGTGCGAAGGCCTGGGACTTCGAGTGGACCGGTTGGCGCGTACTTCCTATGGGCCGGTCCGGCTGGGTGATCTCGAGCCTGGGGAATGGCGGGTGTTGACTGAGCGAGAAATCAGTGCGCTGTACCGGGCTATCGGACTCAAGCCAAGTGCCGGCCACTGACATCTGATAGCCGATAGCTGATAGCTGATAGCTTTCTATCCTACACTTCTTCGAATCCGGGAGCTCGGTCTTGCAGGCAAGTCCACGTCCATCTTCGCCCAGCGTCCCCGCGGCGCCGTCTACTGACTCCGTACTGGTGCAACGGGTTGTCAAGGAAGTTGGCCGTCGCCTGGTGGGCCAGGACGCCATGGTCGAGCGGCTACTGGTGGGCTTGCTCACGGGGGGCCACATCCTCCTCGAAGGCGTCCCCGGCCTCGCCAAGACGCTGGCCGTCCGCACGCTCGCCCAGATCATCGATGCGTCCTTTTCCCGGATCCAGTTCACGCCGGATCTGCTCCCGGCGGACTTGATCGGGACCATGGTATTCGATCAGAAGACCCAGGACTTTCACGTTCGCAAAGGGCCGCTCTTCGCCAACATAATCCTGGCGGATGAGGTGAATCGGGCCCCCGCAAAGGTGCAATCGGCGCTACTCGAGGCGATGCAGGAGAAGCAGGTCACGATCGGCGGAACCACGTTTGCGCTGGAAGAGCCGTTTCTGGTGCTGGCGACGCAGAATCCGATCGAAAGCGAGGGCACCTATCCGCTTCCGGAGGCGCAGCTCGATCGGTTCATGCTGAAGGTCCGGGTGGACTACCCGAATCGCGACGAAGAGAAGGAAGTCCTGCTGCGGATGAGCAGCGGCAAAGAGATTCCGGTCGAACGGCTGCTCGAGCCGGCCAAGATCCTCTCGGCGCGGGCGAGGATCGCCGATCTCTACATGGACCAGAAAGTCGTCGATTACATCGTGGACCTGGTGCGGGCCACTCGAGACCCAGGCAGCGTCGGCCTCCAGGAGCTCAAGCCGGCGGTGGCGTTCGGCGGATCGCCCCGGGCCTCTATCGCACTGGCCCAGGCGGCGCGGGCCCATGCGTTCTTGCGCGGCCGCAGCTACGTAGTGCCGGAGGACGTGCGCGCGCTGGCGCCGGACGTCCTCCGGCACCGGATCGTGCTCACCTTCGAGGCTGAGGCGGAGGACCTCACCACCGATGACGTGGTGGCGAAGGTGATCGGCGCCGTGGGAATGCCATGAACGACAGTGAGCAGTGAGCGGTAGACAGTGAACAGGGGCCCGTGAGTCGAGGAGCCCCCGTTCACCGTTCACTGTTCACCGTTCACGCCTTTCTCTTATGTCCATCTCCCCCGAAATCCTGAAGCAGGTCAAAACCATCGAGCTCCGCACCCGCGGCCTCGTCGGCTCGATTTTCGCCGGCGAGTATCGCTCGGTGTTTCGTGGTCAGGGCATGGAGTTCGCCGAGGTTCGCGCCTATGAGGCAGGCGACGACTTTCGGACCATCGATTGGAATGTCTCGGCCCGGCTCGGCACGCCCTTCGTCAAGACGTACACCGAGGAACGAGAGTTGACTCTGTTCCTGGTGGTCGATCAATCCGGCTCCACCCGGTTTGGGGATCCGGTTACCAAAGGGGGCTTGGCGGTGGAGGTAGCCGCCGTGCTCGCGCTTGCCGCTGCCTTCCAAAGCGACCGGGTAGGGGCGCTTTTCTTCACCGACGAGGTAGAGCACGTCGTTCCGCCCCAGAAAGGGCGGCGGCATGCGCTACGGGTCATTCGTGACCTGGTAGCGTTCGAGCCGAGAGGTCGCGCGACGAACCTCGCGGCGAGCCTCACCTATGCCGGCCGCCTGCTGCGGCATCGAAGCATCGTGGTCCTGCTCTCGGACTTCTTTGCGGAAGGCTGGGAGCGCCCGCTACGCCGCCTGGCCGCACGCCACGAGGTCGTCGCAATTACGGTTGAAGATCCTCGGGAGCGCTCGCTGCCGGACGCTGGCTGGGTCGAGTTGGCCGACGCCGAGACCGGTCGGCGGGTGCTGGTCGACACGAGCAATCGAGGACTGCGGCAACGCATGCAGCAATCGGCCCAGCGGCGGCACGAAGACCGGCGCCGGATCCTCTCGGCAGCGGGCGTGGATCATCTGGAGCTGGAGACCGGCTCGGACTACAAGCTGCCGCTCCGCCGACATTTCGCGATGCGGGCGCGACGAGTGGGCCGCCGATGATCGTACTGGTGTTGCTGCTTCAGGGCGGCCTTCCCACCGTGGGCGACACGATCTGGGTGCGGCGGATGGTTGCCGCGCCTGCGGGACGGGCAGTCCGCGCCGCCGAGTGGATCCCGACCGGTGACATCGAGGTGCTGGGCCATTCCCGCGTCGTCCTTCGGGGAGACTCGGCCGAGGTTTCGTACCCCGTGACGCTATGGGCCCCCGGAACCCAGACAGTGGAGGTGCCTGGTCCGCTGCTGGTCGGTGGTGACGGGCGGATCGATTCGCTGCCCGCGGCAGCCGCGACGCTTTCCGCACGGAGCGTGCTTCCGGCTGGGCCTCGTGATTCGCTCCAGCCGCAACCAACAACGCCACCGGTCGCGCTGAGAGAGGAAAGCATCATTCCCCTGCTCATTCTGTGGGGTGCCGCAGCGCTGCTTCTGCTACCCATCCATTGGTGGTGGCGCCGGAGAGGGCGGGCCGTGCCGGTCGGCGTCATCGGCCCGGCGGAGATCGGCGAGCCCGAAGTTGAACGCTGGGCTGATGCCGGAGAATCCAGGGCCGTCGTGTCGGCCGCCGTTGAGCGGCTTCGGGCTGTCATCGCCGCGAAGCTGCCCGAAGCGACACCGGAGATCGACACCGAAGCCTGCCTGGCGGTGGTCGGCCAGCATCGCCCGGCATGGCCTTTGGCCGAGTTGGGCGAGCTGCTTCGAGCGCTCGACGAGGCCCGCTTTGCTCACGGACCCGGCGTCGACGCGCTCAGCATGTATCGGTCCGCGTCCGATCTGGGACGCCGCATCGCGGGAACGACCGCGTGACGTTCGTCCGGCCGTGGTTGCTGCTGCTCCTGCTGGCACTGCCGCTCTGGTGGTGGCACCGCCGGCGTGCCGGTGCGGGCGTGTCGTTCAGCGACGTCGGCGTCGCGGGCGCAACGGCCACAGGCTGGTGGGTGCGGCTGCCCGTCACCCTTCGCTCCCTCGCCCTCGCAGCCTGGATCGTCGCCGCAGCAGGCCCGAGGATCGGTGGGGACCGGATCGAACTCAAGAAGGAAGGAATCGCGATCGTCATCGCGATCGATATCTC
>DATJGL010000343.1:0-4008 GCA_035495075.1 Gemmatimonadales bacterium | reverse complement strand
CGCGCAGCCACGAGTTTGGGTGCAAGACGCCATTCGGCAACAGCCGGCGATCGTCACCGCGTGGGCCCAGCAGCTCCACACGCTAGCCGGTTTCCGGCGGGGAGAAACGGTCACCGTTGCGTTGGCGTCAGCTGTAGAGGGGTGCTCCAGCCTGAGCAGCGTGACCGCGCAGCTACTCAATCATTCAGCAACACCACGAATGCTCGCCCTCTCGTCGCCGTGCACTCGGAGTGACTTGCGCCCGCTGTTGCCGTACCAGCGTCGGTGGTGACCACCGGCTCGGCTGCCGCTGCGACCCCGGCTGACGCCTCGGCCGCTTTGGAAACGTTGAACTATGCATGCGCGCGGGTTGATGCGCGCAGCTGAAGCGCGGTTCGTTAGGCGGATGCACGACCCTTGGAGGCGCGCATGATGAAGTTGCACGCGGTTGTCGACAGTCCGCGCATACCACGGCGCGGCCCCTATTCCCAGGCCGTGCGCTTCGGGGACCTGATCTTCGTCGCGGGGCAGGCTGGTCTCCACCCGACCACCGGCGCGGTCGTCGGCACCACGTTTGACCTCCAGGCCCGCCAGGCGTTCGAGAACCTTCGGGCCCTCCTAGAGGACGCCGGGAGCGGGCTCGACCGGGTCCTTAAGACGACCTGCTTCCTCGCGGTGCCGGAGGCCTTTGATCAGCTGAACACACTGTATGCAGAGTATTTCCCGGCGGCCCCGCCAGCGCGGTCGACGCCGGTCGTTCAGTTGCCCCGCGGGCTGTTGTTCTCCATCGAGGCCATTGCGGCTGCGGACCCCGACGTCGGTACCGCTCCCTGTTAGGGGCGTCCGGCGTGGACCTTCCAGCCTCTCAATCGCTCGAGGCCGTGTTGCAGGAGCTGAACGCCTGCCTCACGGGGCCCGTGCATGCGGCGCGGGCACGGGCAAGCGAGCGCGCGGCTACACTCTTCGGCGCTTCGGAACGCCTCATCGTGTACGGCAGCTTGGCGCCGGGGCGCGCGAACTATCACCAAGTCGCCCCGTTAGGCGGCGAGTGGACCTCGGGCTGGATTAGCGGCGACCACGTGCCGACCGGCTGGGGCGCGGATCTGGGTTACGCCGCGGTGCGCTGGCGCGGTGGCGGCGAGCACATCCCGGCGTGGCTCCTCAGCTCCGCCGGCCTGCCGAGCGCCTGGGCTCGACTGGATGCCTTCGAGGGGCCGGCGTACCAGCGGCTGCTCGCCCCATTTGAGACCGAGGCAGGAGTAGTGGCGATCGGCTATTTCTACGCGGCTGCGGCTGGGGCCTAACCACCGCTTGCCGCTGAAGCGTGGTTCGTTAGGCCGACGATGGAGAACCGGATGCGTCGCTTCGAGATCGAAGAGCCTTCTACCGCCGACATCGAGTTTCTCGAGGACCGACTGTACGAGTTCAATGCCGGCACGACCGGTATCAGCGACGGTCGGAGTCTCGGCGTTTTTCTGCGAGACGAAGCCAAGAACATCGTGGCAGGGGTCGCGGGCCACACGTGGGGAGAAACATGCGAGCTGCGTCAGGTCTGGGTGCCAGCGTCCATTCGCGGCCGGGGTCTTGGCCGTCGTCTGATCGCTGAGGCCGAGGCGGAAGCGCTGCGACGTGGCTGCCGGCAACTCGTGCTCGCAACGCACACTTTCCAGGCACCGGAGTTCTATCGGAAGCTCGGCTTCGACGTGGTGTCGGAGCTCACCGATTATCCGCGTGGGTATTCTCACCTGGTATTGCGCAAGCGCCTCTCAGCGAGCACGAGCAGTGCGACGTGACGGCCCCGGCTGCCCCTTCGCGCTTGCGTCAGTGAACCAGAGGAATGCGCGACGCGATTTCCATTTGGGTCGCCAAGGATAATCGCCGGTCGATCTGCATCGCTCTCACGGCGAGCTTCGTGGGCAACACCTTCTGGAATTCCCCCAGCCACTTCTGTCGCAGGGCATTCATCTTGGCATCCCGGTCGAAGTGGGCTCGCATGAGGGCGAGAGCGCCCGCGTCGTCCAGGGTCTGGGAGCTGTCCACATACTTCTGGACACCCTTGAGCTGATCGTCCATGATGGCGTTCTGCTCCTTCTGGTAGGCGTTGAAAACCGGCCAGAATTTCGCCGCCTGGTCGGCGGTGAGCGTCAGGTTTTTCGCCATGATGTCCGCTCTACTGCTCTGCATGTCCGCGCGCAGGGCTTTCAGCGCTTCATCCACCGTCGGCGCTGGCGCGCTGGTCGTCGTGGTCTGTTGTGCCGGTGCCTGGGCCTGCGCGGAGGCGACCGCGAAACACGCAACAAGTAGGTATGCCGGAGTCCGGTGCATCGCTATCCTCAAGGGTGGAAGGGGGAGAAAAGCTATCATGAACCCTAGGGTACTAGTCCTACGATGGCAACGGCTCGTAGCCGTGGACATACCGCGTTGAATACCGGCGCTCCACCGGATGATCGGCTGACGACTGAGATCCTGGTGTGGGCACTCGATCATGCTCGCCAACAGACGCTCACTCTGGTCGCCGACATCACCGAAGAACGCGCCTGCCAGCAGTCGATACCGGGCGAACGGCACCCGGTGTGGATTCTTGGCCACCTGTTGTTGGGCGACGTCTACCTTTTGTCCTTGCTCAATGCCGCCCCACTGTCAGATGACTTCCCGACCTTGCTGCGTCGGTACGGTCCAGGAGCCACGCCGACGTCCGCCCCCGGTCACTACGATACCAAGCCCACGCTGGTGAACCGATTGTCTGAGACCGGCGCCCACCGGTTGGATGTCATCCGTCGGCTGACGCCAGTGGAGCTGGCCCGGGCAACTCCAGACGCCAGCCTTGCCCAGGCCCAGCCAACCGTGGGTCACCAACTGCAGGCGTTGGTCTGTCACGAGGGGTATCACGCGGGCCAACTCTCGGCGTGGCGCCGAGGGCATGGGTTGGAGCCAACCCCATGGGCTTTCGCGCCTACCGGGGCTTGAGTGCCTTGGGTCTGGGTGCTGCCTAACGACCGCTTGCAGCTGCCGGGTGCACGTGACGGATGGAACCGAGAACTGAGAGTCGGCCTCGGGGAATCACGGTCGTTGCCACACTGATGATTCTCTTCGGTGTGGCGGAGGTGTTTACAGGCCTCTTCCTCGGTCGGCGCATTGGCGTTTCCGTAAGGGAAAAGCACTGTCTTTGTCTACGAAGGGGGCGCCATCGGGACTCTCTATGTCATCGGCGGGCTCCTCCTCCTGACTGGAAGGAAATGGGCCGCCGGGCTCGCCGAGGTGTGCCTTGCGGCCGATGTGGCCGTCGCTATCGGGACCGCCATCGCAGTTCTTCGGCATCTACATCGGATTGAAGTGGAGGTTCTTAAGGTAAGTGACCGTGCCAGACTTCGGGCGGGTGGAATCGATTCGCGATTGAAGTTCAGAACCTGGATAGCCGGGTCGCGGTCTTGCACAGTGGTCACCGGTAGCGAGCCGCCCGCATTCGGATGACAACCCGATGAAATCACGATGAGGCCTTAGGCAGCAGCATACGCATGGTACAGATGCCCATCCGAGCTTTGGTTCGCTTAGCCCTCGTGTTCGCCGGCGGCTTCTTTGTCGGCGGGCGACTCATTGATGCCTGGCGGGCCTGGCACCTGTGGCAACAGACCGCAAGCACTGATCCGTCGGCGGCCGACCTCTACCGCACGACGGTCTGGCTCGATCTGCTGAGTGCCGGTGTTGCCGCTGCGATCGTCGGGCTCATGTACTGGCTTCTCCGGCCACGCTCCGCCGGACGAAAACGCGATCCTTAGCCGTGACCTTTGACTACCAGCCGGTCCTTCGCGGCGACCTCGTTACCCTGCGCCCCCTGCGCCCGGACGACTATGACGCACTTTTCGCCGTCGCTGCCGATCCCCTCATCTGGGAGCAACATCCCGACAAAACGCGCCACCAACCGACTGGTTTCCAGAGGTTCTTCGAGGAGGCCTTGGCCTCCCGTGGTGCCTTGATCGCCACTGAGACCGGAACCCAACAGGTCATCGGCTCCTCTCGCTTCCACGCCTA
>DATJGL010000342.1:0-10840 GCA_035495075.1 Gemmatimonadales bacterium | reverse complement strand
TCCGCAAACGAGAGGTAGCGCGTACCGTCAGGACCCAGCCGATCGTAGGGTGTCCCCGCCGAGGCCTCGACGGGCCGTGACTCCGTCACCCTCCCGGGCCAGCGTGCTCGGGCGCGCCGGACCAGCCACTCGTGCATGAGGTGCGGCATGAGAGGCGACGGAACGATCGCGTCCGGCGGCGCTGTGTCATCAGCCGGCTCGGGGCGGGCTAGAAACCGGTCGAAGAACGTTGCCCACTCTTCGACGACGAGCTCCCGGGAGGAATCCAAGCGAAGCTCACGGGCCGCGCGGCACGCCGGGTCGCGATCGACTACGAGGACCCGATGGTAGGTGGCGGCGCCGCGGGAACGCGCTCGCTCCAACTGACCGGCGTAGAAGGTGCCGTAGCAGCCGCCACCGATCACGGCAACTGTCCCGAGCTCGACCGTTCCTTCGGCCTTGAGGCGACTACCCGTCTGTGCCTCCGCCGGCGCGGACCAACCTGCCGCCGTCCACGACAAGAGTAGTTCCCGTGACGAAATCACCAGCCTCCACGAGATATAGCACTGCGCTGATGACGTCCGCGGGGGAGCCGAGCCGCTTGAGCGGTGTCGTACGCTCGAGGAAACTGCGGGCCGCTTCGTCGTAATGCTCAGGAACGAGGACGGCCCCCGGCGCCACCGCGTTTACCGTAACCTCGGGAGCGAGGCCCAGCGCCAGCACCTTCGTGAGCATCACCACTCCGGCCTTGCTCACCGAGTGAGCGGCAAACGCGGGCCAGGGCTCGAGGCCGGCCAGGTCTGCCAGATTCACCACCTTACCCCGGCTGCGGCGCAAGGCGGGCGCAGCACCCTGCGTGCAGAAGAATACCGAACGCAGATTGAGGTCCAGAATCTGGTCCCACTGCTCGATGGTGGTGTCTTCCAGGCTGAGCCGGTGCATGACCGCTGCTGAGTTCACCAGCACGTCGAGTCGTCCGAAGGCGCGCTCCACTCGTTGGGGAAGCTCTCGGGCCGCGGACGCGTCGGTGAGATCGGCCGGGAAACAGTCTGCTCGCCCGCCCGCCGCCCGAATCTGGTCCCGCAACGATTCGGCGCCGTCGGCGGACGCGTGATGATGAAGTGCAACCGCCAGTCCGCGACCTGCGAGCGCAGCCGCCAGCGCGCAGCCAAGTCGTCGCCCAGCGCCGGTGACGAGCGCCACCCGGCCCCCGAGCTCCATGTTCAGGCCTGACGGGGAGTGATGGGAAGGATCGTCCCGGTTTCGCGATTGACCGGGTCGGCGAGCCGGACGATCCCGGCTGCGATGTCATCGAGCTCGACATAGCTCGCGGATGACCCCGCCGCCGCGACGTTATCGCTGGTCCGCACCATGCCGGGAGCAACCGCGTTCACCCGCACGCCGCGCTCGCGCAACTCGAGACCGAGACTCCGGGTGAATCCGGCGACGGCGGCCTTCGCGGCGACGTACACCGCCATCGGCGCCTGAGGCTCGAGCACCGCAATGGAGGCGACGTTCACAATGGCGCCTCTGCTTGCCGTCAGCGCCTCGATGGCTGCTTGGGAGACGACGAACGTGGTCTTCAGGTTGATGGCGATTTCGCGGTCGAAGTCGCGCACGCTGGTGCCGTCGATTGGCCCGTACGTGGTGAGACCACCCGCCAGATTGATCACAGCGTCGAGCCGCCCATAGTGTCGGACCGCAGTCTCGACCGCGAGTGACGCGACGTCCGGTAAGGTGAGGTCCCCGGCACACGGACGCACTTCGATGCCGGCGGCGGCAAACTCCCGAGCCCGCGCCACCACACCAACCGCGTTCAGATCAGCGACGACGAGCTTGGCACCGGCCCGGCCAAACGTCAGCGCAACCGCGTCGCCGATCTGACCGGCGCGGCCGACGCCGGTTACCAGCACGACCCGGTCGTGGAAATCGGGCCCTGAGGACACTGCGGCGCTCAGGCGGAAACCGGTGTCGGGGCGGGGGGGCGGGCGCCCTCGAGCGCCTCGAGCCACGCCAGAGGGACGTTCTGAGACCCGATCGCGATCTGCGCTTCGTCGCCCACCGGATCGCCGTGCCAGTCGCTGCCGCCGGTCCGATGGAGACCCAAGTCGAGCGCGAACTCGGTGAGGCGGGCGCGTACATCCGGATCGTGGCTCGGATGCCGGGTCTCGACCGCATCGAGTCCCATCTGTTTGAAATGCACCAGCAGGCTCCGGGTCCCACGGTCCTTGAGGTGCGCCGCCGATACCACGCCCCCGACTCGGTGTACCAGCTCGGCCACCTGAGTAAACGTGGGCAGCGACTTCTCTACGAAGGCGGGTCGGCCGCGCCCGAGATAGCGATCGAACGCTTCCCCGACGCTGCCGACGTCGCCTCGACGGACCAGCGCCCGGGCCACATGCGGTCGTCCGACTGCCCCGCCTTCGGCCTCGGCCAGAACGTCGGCGTCGCTCACGCCGATGCCGAGCCGGTGGAGGCGTTCCACCATTGCGCGACCGCGCCGCTCCCGATCCGCCCGGCAGCGGACCAGGAAATCTTCCAGGAGGGCGTTCCCGGATGGGAGAAAGTACCCCAGCACGTGCATCTCGCCCCAGGGCGCGGCCACTGAAAATTCGCAGCCCCCGATCACCCGAATCCCGACCTGCTCCCCAGCGGCGATGGCGGCCGGCACACCCGCCAGCGTGTCATGATCGGTGAGGGCCATCGCCGCCACGCCGGCCGCCGCCGCCCGGTGCACGACAGCATCGGGCGTGAGCTCCCCGTCCGAGGCGGTGGAGTGAACGTGAAGATCGATGATCGGCCCGCGGAGGTTGTCGGTCTCGGTCATGCACGATACCCCGTTTCGGGCGCCGTCCATGCCGGCTGTGAGTGGGTGAAAAGATCGCGCAGCTGAGCATCGCTCAGCTGACTCAGCGCCACCTCGGAATTCTTGTCACCGAGGGGCGAGAAACGGATGACCCGCCGCTCGCGACTCGAGCCGGCGCCGCGGAAAAAGACCAGGCTCAGCTCATCCTTGACGTACTGGGTGATGCGCCCGCTGGCCTGCACATTCCACTGCTCGCCGCCTACCTCGATGATTCGACGCGGCATGTCAGAGAGCTACCTCCTCCCATAACTCCCACGCGTCCGGTTGGTAGCTCGCCAGCTCGCGGAGCCGTCCTTCCAAACGCATTTCGTCTTCGCTCTTTTCGCCCACGGCCCGATGGAGCTCTCGACTTCGGCTCTCGCTGCATTCGAGAAATGCGTCGGGCCGGCCGGGCATCCGAAAAAGCCACAAGTGTCGCCCGCGACTTTCCGACAGCCGAGCCAGGCGGCCAATCAACTCCAGGTATTCCGCCTGAGCAGGTGGCAGGACCGTTACGCGGGAAACCGCGAGCGCGCGCGGCATCGTCACACCGCTTCCTCGGAGAAGTTCTCCAGCGTGCCCTTTACATCGGCCATGAAGCGGTCCGCATCCGCGCCGTCGACAACCCGATGATCGAACGCGAGCGACAGCATGCCCATCAGGCGGATGGCGATGGTGTCCGTGCCGCTCACGGTGAGCACGGCCGGCTGCTTCGTGATCGATCCAACGCACAGGATTGCGACCTGGGGCTGATTGATGATCGGCGTCCCAATGAGCGAGCCGAATACCCCAGGGTTGGTGATCGTAAAGGTGCCCCGCTGCACCTCATCCGGACTCAGCTTCTTAGTGCGGGCCCGCTCACCCAGATCGTTGATGGCCCGGGCGAGCCCCATCAGCGACAACTCGTCGGCGTGACGGACCACGGGTACGATGAGGCCCCAGTCAAGAGCCACAGCGATGCCGAGATTGATGTCCCGGCGAAGAATGGTGGCATCCGCTCCCACGGCGGCGTTGATACCCGGATGTTTCCGCAGATTGTCGGCCACTGCTTTGGCGATGAAGGCCAGGTACGTCAGGTTCACTCCGCGACCGGCGAATTCTTCCTTTTTGCGGCTTCGAATCTGCGCTACTCGTGTGTAGTCGATCTCGAAGATCGTGTTGACGTGGGGCGAGACCCGGCGAGACATCACCATGTGGTCGGCAGTGAGCTTGCGAATGCGCGACCACGGCTCGACCCGGTCACCCGGCCACGGCTCGGCACCTGGTGCGGCAGCCGGGGCCGCGACGGGTGACGGTGTCTGGGTCGGCGCCCGGCCGGGAGACGGCGCCGGCGCTCCGGGAGGAGACGGTGCTTCGAGGAAGTTCAGCACGTCATGCTTCGTCACCCGGCCGGAATGGCCGGTTCCCGCAATCGTGCTCAGATCGAGGTTGTGCTCCGCCGCCATTTTCCGTACCAGCGGAGTGGACTTGCGCCGGAGCCGCTCCTCGGCGGTCTCGATCGCGCCGTTTCCGACCGGCGCGGGCTGAGACTGCGCCGGGGCCGGAGGCTCGGCGCGGGGGGGAGCGGGTGCGGGGGCGGCAGGCTTTGGAGCCGGGGCCGATGGCTTGGGGACCGCAGCAGCGGGGGCGACGGGCGCTGGGGCAGCCGCCTTGGGCGGCGGCGAAGCGGCGGCCGGAGCCGCAGCTGCGCCGGCCTCGGTCTCGATTCGCCCAACCACGGTCTGCACGGCGACGGTCTCGCCCTCCTGCACCAGGATCTCGGCCAGGATACCGGCGCCCGGAGCGGGAATCTCCGCGTCCACCTTGTCGGTGGATATCTCGAAGATCGGCTCGTCCCGTTTGACCGGATCGCCGGCTTTCTTGAGCCACCGCGAAAGGGTTCCCTCCGCGATGGATTCGCCCATCTGGGGCATGACGACGTCGATGCGGGCCATGAGGTCTCCGGCTTGTGCGCTGTCGGCTATCAGCTATCAGCTCAATACTTGGCGAGCCACCGCGACGCAGCGACGATATCGCTGGTTTGCGGCAGCACGAAATCTTCCAGCGCCGGTGCGTAGGGCAGCGGCACGTCGTGCGCCGCGACCCGCCGCACCGGCGCGTCCAACCATTCGAAAGCCAGCTGGTTAATTCGTGCGATGACCTCCCCGGCGGCACCACCGGTGGCCGTGTCCTCGTGCACGATGAGGGCCCGGTTGGTCTTCTTGACCGTCATGACGATCCCGTCGTCGTCGAGGGGGAGCAGCGTTCGCAAGTCGAGCACCTCGACCGCAAGGCCATCTTCCCGCTCCAGGATCTGGGCAGCCTCGAGCGATTTCCAGACGCCGGCCGCGTAGGTGATGATGGACAGGTCCCTGCCCTCCCGCGCCACCCGGGCTTTTCCCAGCGGCACCACATGATCGCCGGTCGGCATGGTCTCACGAACTCGGCGATACAAATACTTGTGCTCGAAAAATAGGACCGGATCATCGTCGCGGATGGCTGCCTTGAGCAGCCCCTTGGCGTCGGCCGGGGTAGCCGGACACACGATCTTGAGTCCCGGCGTGTGCAGGAACGCGGCTTCCGGATTCTGCGAGTGAAACGGCCCGCCCCGAACGTAGCCGCCACTCGGGCCCCGCACCACCATGGGACACGGAAGAAAACTGCGATACCGCGCGGTCGCCACGTAGTTGGTGAGGATGCTGTAGGCACACGAGATGAAATCGATGAACTGCATCTCGCAGACCGGGCGCATCCCCATGTGAGCGGCCCCGGCGGCGGCGCCGACGAACCCGGTTTCGCTTACCGGCGTATCGATCACGCGATCAGCGCCGAACCGACTGAGCAGCCCCTCCGTGACCTTGAACGCGCCGCCATACACACCGATGTCTTCGCCCAGGCAGAACACGTTCGAGTCGCGCTCCATCTCTTCGATCAACCCCTCGCGGATGGCCTCGAGGTAGGTAACCTCACCCATCCGAACCCTCCCGATACCACTGCAGCGGCATGACCGGCGGGTCGGCGTACACGCCGATGAGAGCATCCGCTGCAGCCGGTGGCGCCGACCGTTCGGCAAGATCGGTGGCCCGGTCTACCTCGCCTCGGACCCGGTCATTGATGGCGTCGAGCTCATCAGCCGTCACGCCTAGGATGTCCGTGAGCCGGTCCACATAGCGGTCCAGGGGGTCGTTCTCCGCCGCCCACCGCTCGATCTCGCCGGCCGGCAAGTACGATTGATCGTCGTGCTCCGCGTGCCCTTTCCGACGGTAGGTCATGAGCTCGATCAGGGTGACGCCGCCGCCCTCGCGCGCCCGGTCCACCGCTTCTTTCGTCACTTCGTAAACGGCGAGCACGTCATTGCCATCGGCCGTGATGCCGGGAATGCCGTAGCCGCCTGCTTTGTCGGCCAGTCGCGTGGCCGCAGTCTGTCGCGCGATCGGAGTGGAGTAGGCGTAGCCGTTGTTTTCGACGATCACAACCAGAGGACAGCGCTGAACTGCCGCGAAGTTGAGCCCCTCGTGAAAGGCTCCGGTGGATGTGGCCCCGTCGCCCACATACACCAGCCCCACGCGCGGCTCCTTGCGAAGCTTGAACGTGAGGGTCACACCGGCCATGACCGCAACCATGTCACCGAGATGGGAGATCTGGCCGATGAAGCCGCGGTCGAGATCACCGATATGGATGTTGAGCTCCCTGCCACGACTCAGGCTGTCGCCCTTGGCCATGTACTGCAGCAGGATCTCGAGCGGCTGGGCACCCTGCACTAACATGGATCCGAGATTTCGGATGAGCGGCGACAGGATGTCGCCCCGGGAGCGGTCCAGCGCGTAGGCCGAGCCGACCGCGTCCGCCTCCTGGCCCAATGACCGAAACAGGCCGCCTACCACTTTCGTCTGCCGATACAGCGCCACCAGCCGCTCCTCGAGCGTGCGGGTAAGCCGCATGTAGTAGTACAGCTCGAGAAACTGACTGCGGGTGAGGCCGGCAGGAGCGGTGGGAGGGGACAGGGTGATGGCCATAAACCAAGCGTTGGGATACTTAGGAAGCCGCGGCTCAAGTTAAGGCGTGAACGGTGAACAGTAAACGGTGAACGGGGACCCCGTTACAAGCCGGAGCCCCCGTTCACCGTTCACTGTTTACGGTTCACGCTGTTCATTGATCACGCAGCTTCCTTTTCAATCCGCATCCCGTAGAACGACCGATACACAAAGGCCATCGAGATCACGAAGAACACCGCGGCCAACGCGTGGCTCAATGCCGATCCCTTCTGTGCGGTGAGTGAGACGGCGAGCTCGACGGCGAGCAGGCCGAAGAGCGTGGTAAACTTGATGACGGGGTTGAGCGCCACCGACGAGGTGTCCTTGAAAGGGTCTCCGACGGTATCGCCTACCACTGTTGCAGCGTGGAGCGGGGTTCCCTTTTGTTTGAGCACGACCTCTACCACCTTCTTTGCGTTGTCCCAGGCCCCACCCGCGTTCGCCATGAACACCGCCTGGTAGAGCCCAAAGAGGGCGATCGAGACCAGATAGCCAATGAAGAAGTACGGCTCGACGAACGCGAAGGCGAGCGTGGCAAAGAAGACGGTGAGGAAGATGTTGAACATGCCCCGCTGGGCGTATCGGGTGCAGATCTCCACCACCTTCTTGCTGTCCTCGACCGATGCCTTGGTGGCGCCTTCCAGCTTGATGTTGCGCTTGATGAACTCGACCGCCCGATAGGCGCCGGTGGTGACGGCCTGGGTAGATGCACCGGTGAACCAGTAGATCATCGCCCCGCCGGTGATCAGGCCGAGCAGGAACGGCGGATGCAGCAGCGACAGGTTCTCCACGTTCGCCGTAAGCCCGTTGGTCAAGGCCACGATAATCGAGAAGATCATCGTCGTGGCGCCCACCACTGCGGTGCCGATGAGCACCGGCTTGGCGGTGGCCTTGAAGGTGTTCCCTGCGCCGTCGTTCTCCTCCAGAAAATGCTTGGCCTTCTCGAAATCCACGTCGAACCCGTGCTCCCGCTTGAGTTGCTCCTTGACCCCGGGAACCTGCTCGATCAGCGACAGCTCGTAAATCGACTGCGCGTTGTCGGTGACCGGGCCATAGGAATCGACCGCAATCGTCACCGGGCCCATTCCGAGAAAGCCGAACGCCACGAGGCCGAAGGCGAAGACCGCCGGCGCCACCATCAGTGACGACAGCCCGGTGGTGCTCACTCCGTACGCCACGGCCATGAGCCCCATGATCGTCATGCCGAGCCAGTAGGCGCTGAAGTTGCCGGCCACCAGGCCCGAAAGGATATTGAGCGAGGCCCCGCCTTCCCGCGACGAGGTGACGACTTCCTGCGTATGCCGTGAATCCATCGAGGTGAAGACTTTGACCAGCTCGGGAATGATCGCACCCGCAAGCGTGCCGCACGTGATCACAGTCGAGAGCTTCCACCAGAGCGTGCTGTCGCCGCCCAAGCTCGGGATGAGGAGGTAGGACACGGCGTAGGTGATCACCACCGACACGATCGAGGTGAGCCAGACCAAAAAGGTCAGCGGCGCTTCGAAGTTCATCTTGTCGGCGTTGGCGTACCGTGCCTTGGCGATACCTCCGTTGATCAGGTAGGACGCACCGCTCGCGATGATCATCATGATGCGCATCACGAAGATCCAGACCAGGAGCTGGACCTGGACGGACGGATCCTTCACCGCCAGCAGGATGAACGAAATCAGGGCGACACCGGTGACTCCGTAGGTCTCGAATCCGTCCGCGCTCGGACCGACCGAGTCTCCCGCGTTGTCTCCGGTGCAGTCCGCGATCACCCCGGGATTGCGCGCGTCGTCTTCCTTGATGTTGAACACGATCTTCATCAGGTCCGACCCGATGTCGGCGATCTTGGTGAAGATGCCGCCCGCGATACGGAGCGCCGCTGCGCCGAGGGATTCGCCGATCGCGAACCCGATGAAGCAAGGACCGGCATAGTCCCCCGGGATGAAGAGCAGGATCACCAGCATCATGACCAGCTCGACGCTGATGAGCAGCATGCCGATGCTCATGCCGGCGCTCAACGGAATCTGGTAGCACGGGTAGGGCTTGCCCCGGAGGCTGGCGAAGGCAGTCCGGGAGTTCGCGAAGGTGTTGACCCGAATACCGAACCACGCCACCGAGTAGCTACCGGCGATACCGACCAGGCTGAAGAAGAGGATGATCGCGACTTTCGGGGCCGGGAACCCGCGCACGATGGCGCCCGAGGCGTCCGTGGTCTGGGCCAGCAAACCGAAGTACACCGCCGCAATGGCGCCAATGAACACCCAGAGCAGCATCAGGAACTTGCCCTGAGTCAGGAGGTAGGTCTTGCAAGTCTCGTAGATGAGCTCGGAGACCTCGCGCATCGCCTCGTGAACCGGCAGACGCTTGAGCTTTCCGTAGATCACGAGCCCGAACAGCAGCCCCAGCGCACAGACCACCAGGCCGCTTAGCAGCAACGTGTGCCCCGGGATGCCGGCGGCCAAAAACTGCACCGAATTGAGATCGGGGATCCTGAGACTCGCTTCCCCGCCGCCATGGCCCGCCGCCTCCTGGGCGGCCGCGGCGGGCGCCGCCAACAGACCCGCCGTTGTGAGGATACACGCCGTCCATCGCTTCATCGAGACTCTCCTGGTTTGGCTAGTAGGCGCCACGCGGCGCGTGGCTGGGCTCGGCCATCGTGTGCACCAGCGTGAGGAAGCGCTTGGCCTGTTTGTCCAGCTCGCTCTCGCCCACCTGGTTGGTCTCCACTGTAACCCGCGTGTAGTGCCCGCCCTCGGGCTCCACGCTTACCGAGACCTGGCCGATTGCTCCCGCAAAGCGCCGCCGGCGCGGGGCCTCTTCGATCGGCTGCAACTGCGCCCCGAAGAACTGCGCCGCGCTGGTCAGCACCGCATCGGGCGCGACCGATGTCCGGTGGAAGTACTTCATGCCTCGCGGTAGTACTCGATCCCGAGGTGGGTGATCTGCTCTTCGCCCATCAGCCAGCGGAGCGTGTTCTTGAGCTTGGTCTGCTGGATGAACAGGTCGTGCTCGGGGTACAAGCCGGGGGCGGTCTGCGGGCTCTTGAAGTAGAACGAGAGCCACTCCTGAATGCCGCTCAGACCGGTGCGCTGCGCCAGGTCGAAGAACAGCGCGAGATCCAGCACGAGCGGCGCCGCCAGGATCGAGTCGCGGCAGAGAAAATCGACTTTGATCTGCATCGGGTAGCCCAACCACCCGAAGATGTCGATGTTGTCCCAGCCTTCCTTGTTGTCGCCGCGGGGCGGATAGTAGTTGATCCGCACCTTGTGATACATGTTGCCGTACAGCTCAGGGTAGAGCTGCGGCTGGAGAATGTACTCCAGCACACCGAGCTTCGACTCTTCCTTGGTCTTGAAGCTTTCGGGGTCGTCGAGGACCTCACCGTCACGGTTGCCCAGAATGTTGGTCGAATACCACCCCGAAACACCGAGCATCCGAGCCTTGAACATTGGCGAGAGCACCGTCTTGACCATGGTCTGGCCGGTCTTGAAGTCCTTGCCGCCGATGGCGACCTCCTGGCTGCGGGCGAGCTGCTCCATCGCCGGGAAGTCGCAGGTGAGGTTGGGGGCGCCGTTAGCAAAGGGGACCCGTTCCATCAGCGCGGCCCAAGCGTAGAGCATGGACGGAGCGATCGAGGGATCGCTCGCGTCCATTGCCTTCTCGAACGCTTCCAGGGTCCAATGGGTCGGCCCCGGGCTGATGAAAATCTCGGTGGACGCGCACCAAACCATTACCAGCCGGTCACACTTGTTGCGCGACTTGAAATCGCGAATGTCTGCCCGCAGCTGCTCGGCCAGCTCGCGCTTGGTCTTGCCTCGCTTGACGTTGGTGCCTTCGAGCCGCTTCACGTAGTTCTGGTCGAACACGGCCGGCATCGGCTTGATACTCTTGAGGAAGTCCGCGATGGGCTCGACGTGTTCGTGCCGGTCGAGCACGCCCGCTCGAATGCAGGCGGTGTAGCAATCGTCGGGAATGGGGTCCCACGCGCCGAACACGAGTTCGGTCAGATCGGCCA
>DATJGL010000341.1:0-13856 GCA_035495075.1 Gemmatimonadales bacterium | reverse complement strand
GTCGAGCAGATCGTCCTCTTGCTGTTCTGGGCGACGGCGACTCCTGCCATTCTTTGGTCGGCGCGACGCTTCCCGCTCGACCGCCGGGGGCGTCGCCTGGCCCACCTTGCGATTCATCTCGGTCTTGCGTTCGGCTTCATTCTGGCCACCAATCTCGCCGCCCCGCTGCTGACACAGCTGGCTCTCGGCCGGGCGTTCGACGCTCGGGCGGTGATGCGCCAGGGGCTGCTCGCCTTCCTGCAAGTGTATCATCTCGCGCTCATCGTCTACGCCTTCATCGTCGGGGTGGGGCACTACCTGCCGGCGCGCGCGGCCCACCGGGTGCAGGAGCTCCGCGCCGAGCGACTCCGAGCGAGCCTGGCCGAGGCCCGCCTGCGGGCGCTCCAGCTGCAGTTGGAGCCGCACATGCTGTTCAATGCGCTCAACGCCATCGGCGCATTGGTGATCACCGGCCGAAAGGACGAGGCCTTCGACGCCATTGGCCGTCTCGGCGATCTGCTGCGAGCCGTGCTAGCGGCGGAGACTCAACAGGAGGTGTCGCTGCGCGAGGAGCTTCGGTTGACCCAGTCCTATCTCGCCATCGAGCAAGCCCGGCTTGGGGATCGGCTCGATGCCCGCTGGGAGATCGCGCCTGGGATCGAGACTGCTCGTATTCCGCCGCTGCTCCTCCAGCCGCTGGTAGAGAACGCGGTACGGCATGGTGTCGCGCGCAAGGTCGAAGGCGGGCGCGTGGTGGTAAGGGCCGACCGCGTCGGCGAACGGCTCCGGCTCGAGGTGCGGGACGACGGACCCGGTGTCGGCGCTTCTTCCGGTGCGGCGGGCAACGGCATCGGGCTCGACAATGCCCGCCGGCGCCTCGAACAACTGTATGGGTCCGAGCACCGGCTGGACCTTGAGCGGAGCGGAGAGTGGACCCGAGTGCGGCTCGAGCTGCCGTATCATGGCGTGGGCGAACAGGGCGAGGCGGCATGACTGTTCTGCGCGTCTTGCTGGTGGATGACGAGCCGCTCGCCCGGGCAGCCCTCCGCGCCATTCTCGAGGACGACGCCGGCATCGAGATTGTCGGCGAGAGTGCCTGCGCGGTGGATGCAGTGCGTGCCATCCAGAGCCTGGCGCCTGATCTCGTATTCCTGGACATCGCTCTGCCTGATCACGACGGGTTCTGGGTGCTGGGCCAGTTGGACGGAGACCGGCCCACCATCGTCTTCGTCACCGCCCATTCAGACCAAGCCGTGCGAGCGTTCGAGGTTCGGGCACTGGACTACGTCACCAAGCCCCTCCGGCGCCACCGCGTCGTTGAGGCGGTTACCCGGGCCCGGGAGCGCGCGAACGTGATGGGCCCTCTCGACGATGCGAAGAGTGGACCGCTAACCCTCAAGAGCGATGGGCGCCTCCGCCTGATCGATCCGGAGACGATCGACTGGATCGCAGCCGACGACGACCACATCGTGGTTCATGCGAACGGTGGGCACTGGCGGGCTCGCGAGACCCTTCATAGCGTGGAGCGCCGGCTGGACCCGCGCCGGTTCGTTCGCATTCACCGCTCCACGGTGGTTCGGCTCAATCGAGTCCGAGAGCTGCAGCCGTGGTTTCACGGCGACTATGTCGCGATCCTGCACTCCGGCGCCAAGCTCCGGGTAAGTCGCACCTATCGCGATCGGGTGGCCCGGTTCCTCGGCCGGGAGCTGTAAGAGGGCCGCCGGTCCGGTTCACCGCACGCCAGGTTCGCCTCACCGCACCGCCGACCGTCCCGCCGCATTTCCGCTGACAAAGGCACCCGCAAGGGCACATCGTGGAGCACCTTTGTCCCGGGATTCGACATGCGCCGTACCGTTGGCGGATTCGTGCTTGGGTTGCTCGCATTAGCAGTCGGTCGCGAGCTAGCCGCTCAGAGCGGCTCGCTCATGTTCCGGGGCGACCCGGCGCACACCGGCGTCTCCACTGCGTCTTTCTTCCAGGGACAGGGCGGCGTGCATTGGCGGGTACGCACGGGCGACGCCGTCCGTTCCTCGCCCGCGGTGACGCAGACCCGGGTCCTTGTCGGCAGCAGCGACGGGTATCTCTACGCAATCGACCGAGCCAATGGGAAGATCGTGTGGCGCTATGCCGCCGGTGGCCCGGTCAATTCATCGCCGGCAGTGGCGGGTGGGCTGGTCGTGGCCGCGACGATGACCGGGCGGATCTTCGCGCTGGATCAGACGACCGGCAGACGCCGCTGGTCGATCGAAACCGGGGCGGCGCTGCCGTTCAATACCTTCCCCGCGGGCGCCTGGGACTACCTCGCCTCGTCCGCGGTCGTGGTGGGTCAAAGGGTCGTGATCGGTGCGCCCGATGGGGGGGTCTACGGACTCGACCTGGCCAGCGGCAGGCAACGCTGGCGGGCGCGGACCAACGGCCGGGTAAGAGGAACGCCCGCGGTCGCGAACGGACTCGCTGTGGTCGGATCGTTCGATGGACGGGTATATGCCCTCGATCTCAAGACCGGCGCCGAACGGTGGGTCCACCGCACCGAGGGCGATACGCTCGACTCCGCCAAGTGGGGATTCGATCGGCGCGCGATCCAGGGCTCGCCCGCCATTGCCGATGGCACAGTGTATATCGGCTCTCGAGACAGCGGGCTGTATGCGATAGACCTCGCGACGGGCAGGCGGCGGTGGCGCTTCAGTCATCGAGGCTCGTGGGTCCTCGCTTCGCCCTCCGTGCGCGACGGCAAGGTCTACGTGGGTAGCTCGGACGGGCACTTCTTCCAGGCGGTTGATTCAAGCGGGAAGGAGATCTGGCGTCTACCCACCGACGCCAACATGCTGGGCTCGCCCCTGCTGGTGGGTAACACCTTGGTGTCCGGGACCTATGCCCGCGACACGCCGAATGGGGAGCTGCTGGCGATGGATCCCTCCAGCGGCGCCGTGCGCTGGCGCGTCACTCTGGATGCCAGCACCCTTTCCTCGCCGGTCGCGTTTGGCGACGAGCTCTACCTGGGCACCGAGGACGGCAGCATCGTCGCCATCGGCCAAGCCAGCCCGACGGTGCCGAAGCTCGCCGTCTTCTACGACTCGGTGCTTGGTCGCGACGCCTTTGCCAAGGGCGGCGCGCTCGCTTCTGCCTATTTTCGCGACCTGGGATACCAGCCGCTCGGCAGGGACTCCCTGGCCGCGTTCCTCAGCGCCCGCATCGCCGACAGCGTGCCCAGCGCGGTCGTGTTCGCCACCGACGTGCTGCCTCGCGACGTGGCGCTCACACCCAGCGACACGACCTTGTTCCGGCGTTACCTGGAAGCCGGCGGAAAAGTAGTGTGGCTCGGGGGGCCGATCGACGTGTTCGTCCACGATTCCACCGGACAGCTGGTCGGCTACGAGATCAAGCGGATGGCGGACCTGCTGGGAATCTCGGTCGACAGCCTCGACTTCAACGAGTACACCGCCCGGCCGACCGACGCCGGGAAGCGTTGGGGGCTGGACCACGCCGAGAGGGGCGCCACACCGATGGCGCGCTCGGCGGTGAGCGAGGCCCTCGCTGTGGATGAGACGGGCATGACTACCGCGTGGGTGCGCCGGTACCGGGCGGATCGGCCATGGTCCGGTTTTGTCCAGCTCTGGGGTCTGGGCGCGAGCCTGGATCGGCTTCCCGCGATTCGCGCCGTGGCGGAGTACGGTTTGCTGCGCTGACGCAGTTCGCCGAAATGGGCGACACTCCCCTTGCCCTGGCGGGACTCACCGGGCGGCGGTATCAATCCCGGACTGAGCCACAGGGGAGTGACCATGGCGGTGGGCGCGAGCTTCCTCGACCAGGTGGACCGGAGCTTCGAGCGCGCGGCGGCCTTTACCGGACACGATGCCACGTTGCTCGCCAACATCAAGGCGTGCAAGAATCTCTTTTACACCAGTTTTCCCATCAAGCGCGATGACGGCCGAATCGAGGTCATGCACGCTTGGCGGGCCGAGCATAGCCACCACAAGCTGCCGTGCAAGGGTGGAATCCGTTACGCCCCCGATGTCGATGCCGACGAGGTGCAGGCGCTGGCCGCCTTGATGACCTACAAGTGTGCGTTGGTGGACGTGCCGTTCGGCGGCGCCAAAGGCGGCATCCGCATCAACCCCAAGAAGTATTCGGAAGGCGAGCTCGAGCGCATCACCCGGCGCTTCGTGTTCGAGCTGGTGCGCAAGAACTTCATCGGACCGGGGCTGGACGTGCCGGCGCCGGATGTCGGCACCGGCCCGCGCGAGATGGCCTGGATCGTGGATACCTACACCCAACTGCGCTCGGGCGAGCTGGACGCGTTCGGCTGTGTCACGGCCAAGCCGCTCAGTCAGGGAGGAATCAGGGGGCGGGTGGAGGCAACCGGACGCGGTGTGTTCTACGGTGTGCGCGAGATCGCGGGCGTCGTGGACGACATGAAGGCGCTCGGGCTCTCCCCCGGCCTGTCGGGCAAGCGCGTCGTGATCCAGGGCCTGGGAAACGTGGGCTACCACGCCGCGAAGTTCTTCCAAAGCGGCGGCGCGGTGGTGGTGGGACTGGCCGAGTCCGAGGGCGCCATCGCGAACCCGAAGGGGCTCGACGTAGACCAGGTCATGGCGCATCGCAAGGAACGAGGAGGCATCACGGGCTTCCCCGCCGCCACGAACCTGTCCCGCCGGGAGGAAGCGCTCGAACTGGAGTGCGATATCCTCATCCCCGCGGCGCTGGAGCGGCAGATCACCGCGGAGAATGCACCCAGAATCAAGGCAAAGATGGTGGTAGAGGCCGCCAATGGTCCCACCACCCCGGAGGCCGATGAGATTCTCGCCAAGCGTGGCATCATGGTCGTTCCAGACGCGTACATCAACGCCGGCGGCGTTACCGTCTCGTATTTCGAGTGGGTCAAGAATCTCGGCCACGTCAGGTTCGGCCGGATGCAGAAGCGGTTCGAGCAGGGAGCCTACGGGCGTCTGCTGGAAGCGGTCGAGGGAATCACTGGCCGCCGGTTCACGCCCGCAGAAATCGAGCGCCTCACCCACAGCGCCGGCGAAGAAGACCTGGTCAATTCGGGCCTCGAGGAAACCATGACCACCTCCTATCACCCCATCCGCGAGGTGTGGAAGCAACACTCGGGCAAAGCGGACCTGCGCACGGCCGCCCTCATCGTCGCCATCAACAAGGTCGCCGAGAGCTACAAGCAGCTGGGCATCTTCCCCTAATCGCGCGCGACTGGTTGGAAGAGCCGGGCGCGTCTAAGCTCCGGCATGTCGAACGACCACGACGCCCCGCGCACCGCCTTCGCGGTTCTCGCCGCGATCAGCTTCTGTCATCTGCTGAATGACATGATGCAGTCGCTGCTGCCCGCGGTCTATCCGCTGCTGAAGGCCAGCTTCCACCTCGATTTCGGCCAGATCGGGCTGATCACGCTCACTTATCAGCTGGTCGCCTCGCTGCTCCAGCCGGTCATCGGCCACTACACCGATCAACGACCCCAGGCCTACTCGCTCGCCGCTGGGATGGGGTTCACCTTCGTCGGCCTCCTGCTGCTCGCTATCGCCGGCGGGTTTGGGGCCATCCTCGCGGCGGCAGCCCTGGTCGGCATCGGCTCGTCCGTCTTCCACCCTGAGTCTTCTCGCGTCGCCCGGATCGCCTCCGGCGGCCGGCACGGATTCGCCCAGTCGTTCTTCCAGGTGGGCGGAAACGCCGGTTCCTCGCTCGGACCATTGCTGGCCGCCTTCGTGGTGGTACCCCGAGGTCAGAGCAGCATAGCCTGGTTCTCGCTGGTCGCCCTCCTCGGCATCGTGCTTCTATGGAACGTGGGCCAGTGGTACGGCCGGCGGCACGGACCCGGCGCCACCATGCCACTGGCCCCCCGGCAGGAGACGCATTCCCCACTACCACGACGGCAGGTGCGGATCGCGCTGGCGGTGCTGATCGCCCTCATTTTCTCGAAGTACGTCTACCTGGCGAGCCTGGTCAGCTATTACACCTTCTATCTGATCCACAAATTTCATCTCTCGGTTCAGAGCGCGCAGATCTACCTGTTCGCATTTCTCGGAGCCGTTGCGGCCGGCACCATCATCGGTGGTCCGGTTGGCGACCGGATCGGGCGCAAGTACGTCATCTGGTGCTCGATCCTCGGCGTCCTGCCATTCACGCTGGCGCTCCCTTATGCGAACCTGTTCTGGACCGGCGTGCTGAGCGTCGTCATCGGGGTGATACTCGCGTCGGCCTTCTCGGCGATTCTGGTCTACGCTCAGGAGCTGGTGCCCGGTCGGGTGGGAATGATCTCCGGGCTCTTCTTCGGCTTCGCGTTCGGCATGGCCGGGCTCGGCGCGGCTGTGCTTGGGGAGCTGGCCGATCACTCTGATATCGCCTTCGTCTATCAGGTTTGCTCCTACCTGCCGGCCATGGGGCTCCTCGCGGCGTTCCTCCCGAACCTCGAGCCGTCAGGCCGGGCGCCGCAGGTCGTGTTGACAGAGCGCGCAGCTGAATCGACGAGGGCCTCCAGTACGTAGTGGTGTAGCACCCACCACGAGCAGTCGTTGACCACAAGCCACGTTTCCGCCCCGCTGCGCCACCAACTCGGCGGCTACCGGGAGTACGAGCCCCCGGCCGCACTGGCCGCGGTTGCGGAAGCGGCGTGGTCCTTTCGCACCACGCAGGGGGCATCGCACCGCGTGCTACCCGATCCCGCCGTCAGTATCGCTTTCTGGTGCCGGCGCGAGGAGGACGGACGTCCGATCGCCCCGCGCTTGACTTTGATCGGCGCCAAGACCCGGCCCCGCCTGGTGGAGTTCGAGCGCAACTGCGAGATCACCGCGCTGCGAATCAAGCTGGAATGGTCTAGGCTCATTCTCGGGCTGACGCCAAGCGACCACGAAGATGGCGAGCACGACCTGACCACGATGCTTTCCCGAGGCGGCGCTGCTTTGTTTGACGCCCTGGTCGAGACCCGTGCGCCGATGCAAGTCGCCCGTTTGATCGACACGTTCGTGCTCCAGCAGCTTGGACGGGCCAAGCCGCAAGACGGTGAGACGGCGGGGAAAGCACTCGATCTGGTACGCGGGACGGCCGGGCGCTTGCCGATCGAGCGAATCGCTGGTCGCATGGGTCTCTCGGTCCGCCACCTCCGCCGCCAGGTGCGGCGACATGCAGGGGTTTCCCTCAAGGTCTACGCACGCACTCTGCGCATCGTCCACGCGATGACCCAGGCAGACCGATCGATGCACCCGCGGTGGGCTCGACTCGCTGCCGACGCCGGATTTTGCGACCAGTCCCACCTGATCCGAGAGTGTCGCGCACTCTGCAGGCTCTCGCCGGTCGAGGTACACCGGGAACGGAGGGTCGAGGCCGAAATATCCAATCACGGCTGATACGCCGGGCGTAGACTCGGGCACCCTGTTGCCCCGATCCTATGCCCAACCTGCCCTGGTCAGCTGGCTGCATCCTGCGCGTTGCGTCGGCGGTCAGCGTCGTGCTCATCCTGCCCCGCGACCTCTCGTCTCAGGCCCGCGATGCCAGCGCCCGCATGGAACGGGTGGCGGAGGGTGTCTTCGCAATAATCCACAACGACGCGACGGACGAGTGGCCCCACGGCAACACCGGCGTGGTGGTGACCGACAGCGGCGTACTCGTGGTCGACGCTACCTACCTGCCGTCACGGGCCAAGGCGGACATTGCGCTGATCCGCTCGGTGACTCGCCAGCCAGTGCGGTACCTGGTCTACACCCATTGGCATTTTGATCACAACAACGGCACAAGCGCATATGCCGAGGCGTTTCCCGGCCTGACCATCGTCAGCGAGCGGGAGTCGAGTCAATTCATCGCGTTGAATGCCACCTGGTGGGCAAAGATGTCCACTGCTCCCAATTCGGTGCGGCGGGCGGCCCTGGCCGCGCTCGAGACGCAGGTAGCCAACCAGCGGGACAGTACCGGGCACCCGCTCTCGGCCGAGGCCTGCACTCGGCTTACCAAAGCCATCGGCCAACGCAAGGCCGAGCTGGACGAGCTGGCTTCGCTCCGAGTGGTGCCGCCGAATCTGGTCTTCGACCACGAGCTCATCCTCCGGCTTGGCGGACGCCGGATCGAGCTGCGCGACCGGGGCCGGGCCAACAGCCCCCACGACGTCACCGTCTTTCTGCCCGATGAGCGAGTGCTTTTCAGCGGCGACATCCTGGTGCAGTCCCCGCTTCCATACGTCGGGGCTTCGTGGCCGGTGCCCTGGATCGAAGTCCTGCGCCAGCTCGAGACGATCCCGATCGCCGCTCTCGTCCCGGGACACGGGCCGGTGATGCACGACCATAGCTACACACGGCAGGTGCGCGAGCTGCTCGAGGCGGCCACGTCACGCGTCGCAGCGATGGCACGCGAAGGAAAGACATTGGAGCAGATTCAGGGTACCATCAGTCTCGATGATATCCGGGCGAAAACGCCCGCATGGCGGCCAGCAGAACTGAACGACGACTGGGTGGCCAACACGAAGGCGTTAGTCGAGCGAGCCTGGCGAGGAGTTCGGGGGCAGGGAGGCTGAGTCGGCTCTTCAATCCGAAACGGTGCCGGTTGGTGACGCGAGTCACCGGGAACGACCCATGGCTGTGAGCCCGCCCACGCCGCACAGCACAGCCCCTCAGCCAAATTCGCGTGGTGAGAATACGGGCACCGCTCATTTTGAGAATGTTCTGGGCCGCGCTCAAAGCCTGGTGGGACGACAACGTGCCTCGCCTCGGCGCATCGCTCGCGTTTTACACCCTCTTCGCCATCGCTCCCGTCTTGCTCGTCGCCATCGCAATGGCCGGGGCGGTGTACGGGGGCGACGCAGTGCGCGGGCAGATCGTTGGCCAGATAGACGGGCTGGTCGGACGGACGGGTGCCCGCGCCGTCCAGAGCCTCCTCGAGGGAGCGACCAAGCCGAAGGAAAACCTCATCGCCACCGCGGTCGGCGGCATCACCTTCATCCTCACCTCCACCGGCGCGTTCCTCGAGCTGCAGGCCGCCCTCAATACCATCTGGCGGGTGAAGCCGAAACCGGGGCTCGACCTCAAGGGGTTCCTGATCGACCGAATCCGCTCCTTTGGCCTGGTCATCTCGATGGGCTTCCTCCTTACCGTATCGCTCGCGGTCAGCGCGGCCCTCGCTGCCCTGTCGGGCTGGCTCGAGCAGTGGGCACCCGGTGTGCCGCTGCTGCTGGGCGCTCTCGACCTCATCCTTTCGGTCGCCGTGATTACTGCGCTGTTCGCGATCCTGTTCCGGTTCCTTCCCGACGTCCAGCTCAACTGGCGCGACGTGACCACTGGAGCGTTCGTCACCGCCCTGCTCTTCACCATCGGGAAGCAGCTCATTGGGCTGTATCTGGGCCAGGGCAGCACGGCATCGAGCTACGGTGCCGCCGGCTCGGTCATGGTGCTCTTGCTGTGGGTCTACTACGCCTCGCAGGTCGTCTTGCTCGGCGCCGAGTTCACCCGGGTCTACACTCGGCGCGAAGGGTCCAAGCCCGAGCCTGAGACCTTCGCCGAAAAAAATCTGAACGCGCGGCGAAAGGTCGTGTAACCCAGCGCCATTGACGGCCTTCTCAGACCAGCCGAATATCCTGTGGCCCGCCCCCCCGGTGGGTGTGCCGCACTCACACCACGCCTCAAACACGGCTCACGGCTCTAAGTGTCACTCGCTTCCGCACGGCAGCCCGCGGCACTACTGGCCTGGCTCACCATCTGGGCAGCCGGGTCGGCCGCGGCGCAGAATATCCCGCCGGACTGGCGCTTGGACTGGGCGGTCGCCGATAGCTTCACGCTTCGGCGGGACGCGACCGGCTTTCGTTTCCCGACCGCAATTGCCTTCGTGCCTCGCCCGGGGCCGCGCCCGGGTGACCCCTTCTACTTCGTGACCGAGCTGCAGGGAACGATCAAGGTCGTCACCAATGACCGTTCGGTGCACGAGTTCGCCTCTGTTTCCGCCCCCACCGACGACACGCTGCCCGCCCAGACAGCCGAGGTAGGCTTGGCGGGCATATGCCTGGAGCCCGCGCATGGGTATGTCTTCGCGACCTACGCGTATCGCGACTCGACCGGTGTGCTCAGGAATGCGCTCGTGCGGTATCAGACGACCCCCGGCCGGTTCGACGTGCGGCCGCGCACGACCGTGTCGTTCCTGGAGCCGTTCGCGCGCGACACCTCTGCACCATCGCACCAGATCGGGCCATGCCAGGCCACAACCCGCGAAATCTTCATCAGCGTGGGCGACGGCGAGCAGGCGACGAGTCAGGACCTGACTTCCACGCTCGGAAAGATCCTGCGCCTCCGCCACGACGGGAGGCCGGCGGCGACGAACCCGTTCTATGGCAAGGGGGGAGTCGCGGCGTACGTCTGGGCCCGGGGGCTCCGCAATCCATTCGGATTGAAACTCGTGGGCGACCGGCTCATGGCCGCTGACAATGGTGACGCGATGGATCGTTTTGTCGAGATCGAGCGAGGACGCAATTACCTGTGGGATGGGACTGATCGCGGAATCGGTGCAGCAGCAGCACAATCATTTGCTCCCGCGATATCGCCGGTCCAGTTGGACTACTGCACAGGCTCGGGGCTGCCGCCTCGCTGGCGGGACCGATTCTTCGTCGCCGTCTCCGGACGGCCGGCAGATACCGGTCCGAACCTGATCCGGAGAATGAGGGGGGTCATAGCACTGGATTATGGCTTGCGCGAGCGCCGCATGCGGTCAGTTCCCGAGAATTTGATACGCTACCGCGGAACGCACCACCAGTCTGTGGTGGGGCTCGGGTGCGGGCCGGACGGGATTTACTTCGTCCCGATCTTCCCGGATACCACGGGTGAAACCGCCGTGCTGGTGGCCCAATACGCGCCCGATTCCGCGCATCCCTATCCGTTGTTCGGCAACGACCAGCCGCTTGCCTTCATGGAGCGCACCCGTTGCTTTGGCTGCCACACCTTGAACGGTAAGGGTGGTACCGTCGGCCCGATGCTCGACTACGACAGCCTGGTGCCCCGGCTTCGAGCCCGCCTCGAATCGGAGGAATATCGGACTGGCGTGCAAGCAGTAGACTCGCTGACGGCGCCGGTATTCACCAAGTACCGAGCCGCGCGCGCCGCAGTGCTCGCTGCTCCAGGCGACCGACGCCTCTTCACCTGGCTGCGCTACCATCTGCGGGAGCCGAAGTTCGACAACCCGAACGCCCAGATGCCCAATCTCGGCCTCTCGGACGCTGATGCAGTCTCAGTTGCGCAATTTCTGCTCACACGTCCGGCAGCTCAAGCAGTACCACCGCCGCCGCCGCCACGGAAGGTCAAGCCCCAGCCCCAGGGGCCGGTGGCACGGCTGTTATACCGCCTGCCGCTTCCACGACGGGTTCAGCTCGCGATCGCGTTCGCCGGCGGATTACTCATTGGTGGAGGCCTCGCTCTCGCCGCTGGCCGGCGCCGACGTCGGTGGCCACCGCATAGCGGAACACCATGAGCGTCCCATGGCCGGGGCCCTGCCAACCGATTCTGTGCATCGGTACGAGGTCTAGCGAGGCGCCCCCTACTGCGGCATGCGTGGCCTCCGGGTTCAGTCCGATCAGGCGGGTGAAGCGGGACTCCGACGCGGCAATCAGGACGCCATGGGGATGCTCGGCGAGAAAGGCCGCCAATGAGTCCGTATCGAGCTGTTGATTCGGCGCACCCGGTGCAAAAAAGATCCGCCTGCGAGGCAGCCGAGTCAGCAGCGCCACGTAGCGGGTGGCGCCCCAACCGTAGAAATCGCTCACGAGTGACTCCTCGGCCCGCAGCTCATTGCCCAGCGTTGCCGCCAGCGCGAGCGCCGTTTCCTGGTTTTCGATGCGGGGAATCGGCGAAGGGCCGGCCAGCCGGCCAAGCCGAACGCGGGCAAGGCAGGGCTTGCATGAGAAGAGCAGGCTCAGAAGCGGCAGCGCCACGGCGGTCGCCACTACGCGCTCGAGACGCCACTGCCCGATCCGGAGTCGCTGAAAAGCAAGGGCCGAGAACGGGAACAGGAGCGTCCCGGCGATCTCGGTGTAGTTCACCTTCGGCACCAACGCCCCTCGCGCGATGCCGATGCACCATAGAGCAAGCACTACCGCGACCGCGAGCAGCCAGCCCCTGCTTCGATGTCGCGCCACCAGGGCGACCGCTGCACCTCCGACACAGAGAAGCCCGATCGGCAGGCTCATTCCTTCCATAACGGTCCCGGGATATCCGGCCGCCTCAGCTGCCAGCAGTCGCCGGCTCATTTGAGCGCGCCCCATGCCTTGAAGCTCCCAGCGAGCGGCGGCCGTGAACCCGTACAACGGCTCTCCGCTGTGAACCCAGTTTCCCAGGCTCCAGAAGATCGGGTGCAGCAGCGCAAAGGCCATGAACGTCACGAGGAGCCGGGGCTGCCGCCGGAGCAGCAGCCCGAAGATGGGGATCAGCACCCACGCCTCGTAGCGGAGCATCGAGGCAAGTGTGAGAGAGAGGCCGGCCGCTGCCGCCAGACGCCAGGAGGCGGCTCCGGCCCGCACCCGTCCAACCGCGATCATGCTGAGCAACATGAAGAAGACGAAGGGTGTTTCCGCCCTGACCGACACACCGTTCCGGATCGCGATGGGATAAACGGCGTACGTCAATCCGACCAGCAGAGCAGCGCGCGGATCGTCGAATTCAGTTCGAGTGAACCAGTACAGAATGCCCGCACTTGCCACCGAGAACAGCACGCTCATGGCGACCGGAGCGTGGACCGGGTCAGGCACGATCCGCAACGTGAGGGCAATCAGATAGGTGTGGAGCGGACCCCAAACGCCGTACGTCAGCAGGCGTGGATGGTCGAGCCATTCCCAGCCGATCCACACCCGCGAGGGAGCGTCGCCGCCATCGCTGGTACCAAAGGGCAGCACCGCCAATCTCGCGACCAGGGCCAGCACCATGACGGCAACGGGCGCCCAGTGGCTTTCGCGTTGGTTGAGGCTCATGCGCCTTCTCCCGAGAGAGCCGGCATTGACACCCCGCCAGCGGCGCTCAAATATCCCTCTGGTTCGCGCGTTCGCTGGCCAGGTCCACTCCGATCAGGTGCCGCGGGTCCCCGCGACGCCGGGTACTAGTCATGGCACATGCCAGGCTTCCGCTGGTGCAACGGCAATTCGGCAAAACCATGCGGCGCGACGCGTGGTGGGTGCAGCCACTCGCCGTCTTCGTCATCCTATCATCATTCCTCATGTACGCCACCTGGGCTGCGTTCCAGGGCGATCACTACACCTTCGGGCCGTACCTGTCGCCCTTTTACTCGCCGGAGCTGTTCGGCAGCTCACCGCACGCGTGGTTCGGACCCAAGCCCGCGTGGTGGCCGCACTGGCTGGCGTTCTCCCCCGCCCTCCTGATCTTGCCGTTCCCCGGACTGTTCAGGCTGACCTGCTATTACTACCGCGGCGCTTACTACAAGGCGTTCTGGGCCGATCCGCCGGCCTGCGCCGTCGGTGAGCCACGCAAGGAATACTGCGGAGAGGCTGCGTTTCCGCTGATCATGCAGAACGTCCACCGGTACTTCCTCTATGTCGCGGTCGGATTCCTGGTCGTGCTTCTCCACGACGTGTACCAGGCGCTCTGGTTCACCGACCCGGCCAGCGGCCGCACGACGTTCGGGATCGGTGTCGGGACCCTCGTGCTCGCCGCTAATGTGACCGCCTTGGGTTGCTACACGCTAGGCTGCCACTCGATGCGGCATGTGGTCGGCGGTTATCTCGACCAGCTTTCGCGGTCGCCGGTCCAGAAGCGTGCCTACGACTGCTCCAGTTGCCTCAACCGCGCCCACATGCGCTGGGGATGGACCAGCCTCATCCTGGTCGCGTTCGCCGATCTGTACGTGCGGATGTGCTCGATGGGTATCTGGACGGATTGGCGGATTCTATGAGCGCTATC
>DATJGL010000340.1:0-5931 GCA_035495075.1 Gemmatimonadales bacterium | reverse complement strand
ACCTTCGCGGCTACGGCCTCGCGAGCGGCTGTTCCGGCCCAAGCCGAGCCATTCACGCCAGGGTGCACGCTCCCGTTCTCATTAAGGTCGGCGAGGGTTCCTTGGTCCGATACGTGGGATTCATCCCTCACCCGCGCTACTCGAACAGGAGCGGCGGGGGAGCGGACGACCGAGAGGCGCTCCTCCTCGAACGACTTGGGAGGCGAAAATGACGCGATTTGCCAGACTCGTTTTGGTAGCGCTGATGTTGATGTCACCGGCGGTAGCGGTGGCCGGCCCGGCGGAAGAGGCGAATGCGGTGATCGACCGCTGGTCGGCGGCATATACTTCCAACGACCCAGAGGCAGTGGTTAAGAACTATTGGCCGGACGCGATTCTTCTCGGAACCGTGAGCCCCGTGATATCAATGGGAACTCAGGCGATCAGCACGTATTTCTCGCCGTTGAAGGGGAGTGGCAACAAGAACGCAATCGGCGAAAGGCACACAATCGTGATCAGTGAGAACGCCGTAGTGCTCACCGGATTTTACGAGTTTACCGGAATGAGTGAGGGCAAACCTGTACCCCGCCCGAGTCGCTTCACCATGCTTATTACTAAGCGCGGCGATGAATGGCATATCGCTCATCACCATTCTTCGCCACACGTTCAGCCAAAGAAATGAGGCAGCTCAAGTGGCGGTCTCCCCCGACCACCAGCGCTCCACGGAGTCTGGATCAGCCCCCCCACGACGACCGGTCAACTGCAGAAGGGCGGACCGGGCAACAACGAAATCCACGACGTACCACGGCATCATCCGATGGATCCTCAACGCGCCCATGGTGTCCCAGATCTTGCCACGTTCGGTCTGGCCGTCTTTCTTCGCTCGGCCGCTCAGGCCCTTTTGGGGCGTGGACTTTCACCCTAACCTCACCTGCGTCAAGGGCGAGGTCAGCGAGCACGAGGTCACTGTTCGGTTCCGGCCGCACTAGTGATAGCTTGCACCGATGGACTTCGAGATCGTCGGCCCGATGCGGAACGTCGAAACCATCCCCGCCGGGCGGGAAATCCGGCAGTTGCCAAGGCTGCGCCGAAGGCGCGGAAAGGGGCGCTGGCGCAAGCTCAAGGGGGTCGCGAGGATTCTCCTCCACGACGGCACCGTCCATACAACGGAGATTCACTGGTATGAAGCTCACGGTATCGGCCGGCGGGAGATGAAGATCAAGGTCCCGCTCTTGGATTGAGAATGAAGTAGCCACGCAAGGCTCCAGTGCGGTTCGCCGTGTGCATCAAGAATAAGGGCTATGAGGTGTCGCGCTTGAAAAGGGGAAACTATATCGCGTGGTCCCCGACCAAAAGGCGGAAGCCCACGGCTATCTCCGCATCGTCGATGAGAGTGGAGAGGACTATGGCTATGCAGCTAGCCGCTTCTTCGCCGTCGACCTGCCGAAGCCCTTGGAGAAAGCGCTCCTGCGGATTGCTTCCTGACCAACGCCTCTCGGCGAGGATGGCCTGCCTCGCTTAGCCGATCGGTTGCTTCCTCTTGCGGACCCCTCCGAAATCGGCTGGCGACTCCGCGCCGTGCTCGGCAACTAACCCCAATCCGAAAATAATTGAGACGTGAAGAGACGGGACGTTGGATGAAACAGAACGACCCCCTGTGCGATCGAAAGGGAGAACGGGCCAACGTTGCTCCCCCCACACAGGAGGCCGCCCTGATGCGATTGACCGTAGCGAGCCTGCGCCGGCGGGTCAAGGGAAGCTGCACGTCGAGTTCGTGCGCCAAGAGCTGACCTCGTACAGTGGGCTGGAACTGCTCCGCCGCTACCTGCGGCACCGCGAGGTGCCGAGGCGACTGCGCGCGGCCTGCGCGAGCACCGGCGGCGATTACGGCGGCGGCCGGCTCGCGCTGCCTCGTGCTGGCCCTGTTCTACGTCGGCGCGCGGCGGCTGGAGCATCTGCGCTATCTCGGCCGCGATCCTCTCATCGCCCGGTTCTGTGGCTTGGCGCGCATCCCGACGGCGCGCACCGTGGGGAACTGGCTTCGCCAGTTCACCCAGGCGACCCTCGCCCCCGTGATCCAGCTCAATCAGGAGCTCGTCCTCGACGCCGTGAAGCGCCTGGCCCTGCCGTGCCTGACGATCGATGTCGATGGGACCGTGGTGCGCACGGGCGCGACGGTCGGCTGGGCCTTTCGCGGCTTCAATCCCCATCATCGGAAGGACCCGAGCTACTACCCGCTGCTCGCCCACGTCGCGCAGACCGGGCACATCCTGCGGGTGAAGAATCGGCCCGGCAACGTGCACGACTCCAAACAGGCCGTGGCCTTCCTGCGCGAGGTCATCGCCGGCCTGCGCACGGCGGTCGGCCGGCGCCTCCCCCTGGAGTTCCGCATGGACGCCGCCTTCTTTCAGCGCGACGTCTTCCGTCTCCTCACCGCCCGCGGCGGCGCCTACGCCATCAAGGTCGGCTACTGGAGCTGGCTGCCCCTCAAGCAGCTCGCCGCCGACCGGCAGCGCTGGCTGCCGGTGGCGCCCAACGTGACCGGCTTCTTCCACGACCTGGACATCCCCCAATGGGACCTGCGCCTGCGCGTGATGATCTACCGCAAGCACGTCGCCCACGAGAGCCCCAAGAACTTCCAGCTCGATCTGTTCACCCCCGACGACGGCCACTTCGAGTACGCCGCCGTCGCCACCAATATGGCGCTGGATCTGCCCGCGCTGTACGCCTTCATCTGTGGGCGTGGGGCCCAGGAGAAGACCATCGCCGAGCTCAAGGGCGAGTTCGCCCTCGATGTCGTCCCGACCCGCCACTACGGCGCCAACTCGGCCTGGCAGCAGCTCAGCGTCCTCGCTCATAACCTCATCCGGAGCTTTCAGCTCGACACCCTCGCCACGCCCAAACCGCGCTCTCGCAAACTCACCTATACGTACCTGATCCGCAGCATGCGGACCCTGCGCTTCCTCCTCGTCACACGGGCCGGTCGCCTGATCCGGATCGGCGGCCGTCACGTCCTGCGGCTCTCCCACAACCCGGCGACGGAGGCCCTCTATGCTGCGATTGATCACCGCTTGGCCGCCTGCCTTATTTTCGGATTGGGGCTAACTATATAGCTTCTGAGCCAGCACTCTACCGGCAGTACTTGGTGTCCTTGCAGTTACTTGTCTCGAGAAACTCGCTCGGCGCCGGTTCCTTTCCCCAGATACTCCGGCCAGCCCTTCGGGGTCTTGCCAGAAAGCTTGCATTCCTCTCCTCAAAGTAGCGCGCGATTGCGCCTTGCGCTTCCTCGATACCCGCATAGTCGCTATTGTGAATGATGGCCCTCGCCATTCCACTAAACACGGATTCAATGACGTTGAGGAATTGAGCCCCGCCCGGGAGTGGCAAGACCTGGATCTCCGGAGCGTCCCCGCCGGATTGGTTCAACGCCTCGATGCGAGTAAACAGAGCCTTCGATCGGTGCCACGGTGCAGCATCCCACGAAAGATAGATCCGTCGAAAGCCCTTATAACGGTCCCTTAGCATTTCGATCAGCTTAATGGTCTCTCCGGTGTTCTTGCGGTCGGAGTAGAAGTGACTGACTTGATTCTTCGAGAGTTCCAATGCCGCAGTCACGATCAGGCTGCCCTTTGATTTCTGCCATTGCGGGACCGTCGGAACATGGTGTGGCCCTGCCAGGGACCTGCCTCCTCGCATCTTGACTGCGAACGGCCCGAATTCGTCAATCGAGAAGAATGCCTCATCCGGTGCCAGACGTGAAAGGGTCGATCGGATCCTATTCAGCTTCTCACGATAGTTGCGATCGGTGCTGGTCAACGTGACCCGAGCCTGCTTCCAGCGGTACCCGGCTGCCTTGATTACAGCACCGATATTCCGTTGCGTTGCCCGCTTGCCCTGTGTTCGAAGCGCCTGTCCGAGATCAGACAGCTTCCAAGTGGTTCGATTGAACCCGTGATCAGCTGGTGGTGTGTGCAGAAGCGCAAAGACAGCGTCATGCAGCTCCTCGCCTGGCAGAAGGTAACGGCGAGCAATGCGGTTCGGCCGACAGCTTCGATCGGTTAATCCCGCCGCCCCTTCGATGCGAAATCGTTTCAGCCACTTGCGCACCGTACGCTCCGTCACTTCGAACTCGAGGGCTACGGCCCGGGGTAGCTGTCCCGCATCCTTGACCCGCTTAACGATTAAGGAGCGGCAATGAGGACACGTGCGGGCATTGCGATGGAGTCTCATGACCCTCCCCCTGGGAGAGGTGCGGCGTACATTGAAGATTCTGCTTAAGAAGGGGCCTCTCTAGTGGCCTGTCCCAGAGATGAGTGAAACAAGTTGTGCGTGTCGCGCGTTCTCTGTAGTGAAAGGAGAACGCGCATGCGCACGGGACGCCCCATTCCACCCTTGACGCTCGCCGCGGACGAACGCGAGACCCTGGAGCGTTGGAGTCGTCGCGCGAGCACCGCGCAGGCGCTGGCGCAGCGGGCGCGGCTGATTCTGGGCTGCGCGGCCGCCAAGAGTAACACGCGCGTGGCGCGTGAGCTCCGGCTGACCAAGCAGACGGTGGGCAAGTGGCGCACGCGCTTTCTGAGGCGGCGGCTGGACGGGTTGCTGGACGAACCGCGGCCGGGCGCGCCCCGCACCGTCACCGATGCCGACGTGGAGGTGGTGCTGACGCGGACGCTCGAGACGAAGCCCGCGGACGCCACCCATTGGAGTACGCGCACGATGGCCCAGGCCTGCGGCCTGAGTCGCAACACGGTCCATCGTATCTGGCGCGCCTTCGCGCTGCAGCCGCATCGCACCGAGACGTTCAAGCTGTCGAAGGATCCGCTCTTCATCGAGAAGGTGCGGGACATCGTCGGGCTGTATCTGAATCCGCCGGACCGAGTGCTCGTGCTCTGTGTCGATGAGAAGAGCCAGATCCAGGCGCTGGATCGCACCCAGCCCCTGTTGCCGATGCGCCCCGGCCAGGTCGAGTGGCGGAGTCATGACTACGTCCGCCACGGCACCACCTCGCTGTTCGCCGCCTTGGACGCGAAGAGCGGACGGGTCATCGGCCAGCTCCATCGCCGACATCGCGCCGTCGAGTTCCGCCAATTCCTCGACACCATCGACGCGGCCGTCCCGGCCGCCTTGGATGTCCATCTGATTCTCGACAACTACGGCACCCACAAGACCCCGCTGATTCACCGCTGGCTGGCCCGCCGGCCGCGCTTTCATCTCCACTTCACCCCGACCAGTGCGTCCTGGCTCAATCTCGTCGAACGCTGGGTCGCGCAGCTCACCGAGAAGCAGATTAAACGCGGCGTGCATCGGAGCACCCGCGCGCTCGAGGCGGCGATCCTGACCTACATCGATCATGGCAACACGACGCCGAAACCCTTCGTGTGGACGAAGAGCGCCGACGAGATCCTCACGAGCGTGGCGCGATTTTGTCATCGGATCTCTGGGACAGGACACTAGGAGGATGGGTGACTCAGGAGAGGGGCCCTACATGCCAAAGAAGTCTGCCAACGCGATCTCGTCCCGCTATCGCCTGAAGGTCAAGGAGCGGTTGACGATCCTCGAGTATGTCCGGACCCACAGTCTGCTCGCGGCGAGTCGGCGGTTCGGGATGAATCGCAAGACGATTCGGCAATGGCGCGATCGCCACGCGGCGAAACAGCTTCGGGCACTCCCAGTAATCCGGAAGTGCCCGAAGTGATTGGTGGGCCGTCAAGGACTCGAACCTTGGACCCGCTGATTAAGAGTCAGCTGCTCTACCAACTGAGCTAACGGCCCGTAACCCGCCCACCTCCGCAAGAAGCCCTACGCGGACAGCGGCCGCCGAGTCACCCCGGCGGCCGGGAATTGGTGCGCCCAAGAGGATTCGAACCTCTGGCCTTTAGCTCCGGAGGCTAACGCTCTATCCAGCTGAGCTATGGGCGCCCGTGTCTTCACTGCCAGACCCAGGAATTGGGG
>DATJGL010000339.1:0-3588 GCA_035495075.1 Gemmatimonadales bacterium | reverse complement strand
ATGCCGGTGAAGAAGCGGCGATCACGGTTCCGTCCCCGCAGAATCGCACTCACACGGACGCGGTCGCCCGTAAGGCCCAGATCTGCGCTCATGTCTCGCCCTTGTGAAGGGTGGTTTCAACACTCGCTACCACGGTGCGGCGGAGACCCTCCTGCCGGCCGATCGGCTCCTCATATCCGAGCACCCGTCTGATACATCCGGTGTCGGTCACGAGTGGAATCTGCCAGTTGGCCGGCATTGACGGCGGCTCGCTCCCATCCGCGAGCACAGCTCCGGGCCACCGTGCCGCGGCTGCGATAGCCCCGACCCACTCGAGCTGGGTCAGTGCATCTGCCTCGCCCAGGTTGAAAGTGCGTCCGGAAGCACGCGGGTCCAGTGCCGCGAGCCGGACTGCCCAGGCGACATCCTCGACGTACCCTCGGGTGCAGCGCCAGCCGGCCTCCGCAGCGTTGATCCGCAAAGTCGAAGGATCCGCTCGGAACCGATCCAGATAGATCCCGACCCGGCGCTGGCGATCTCCCGGCCCGTAGACCATGGGCAGTCGGAGAATCGTCACCGGTGCGGCGGCGCGTGCAAGCGCTGCCTGCTCGACGAGGATCTTGTCGTACTCGAATGGCAAATCATCGGGGCCTTTGGCACGATCCCGGTAGGGGTAGAGCCGCTCGCGCAGGGGCCCCTCCTCGCCCAGCGCGACCGTTGGGGCGAGCCCCGATGTCAGCCCGAGAAAAGCGCCGTAGGTCCAATACACGTCGCCGCTGCTGATCACCACCAGCCGCTCGAGCGACGGTGGTAGAGCCGGCAGTAGCCCGATGATGTCTGCGGCCCGATAGGCCGTCATGTCGACGAGCACTGACGGAGCCGCGATCGCGAGCGCGCCGCGGAGCGTCGCGGTGTCCCGGCGGTCGGCAGTAAGGCACCGGATGCCCGGCACGCGGGTCGGAGTGGTGCCGCGGTGGATGACGCTCACGTCTGCGCCCGCCTCCAGCAGCAAGCTGGCCAGATGATGGCCAATGAACCCAGTGCCGCCGAGAAGGGTGACCCGCACAATTCTGATTCAGTACGAGCGGATCATCCCGGCGTGCGTACCAGGGACCGGGAACCAAACACGAGGGTGACGATGGCGGCTGTGAACGCGGTGATCACCCCGGTCGCCCGCGGGTCGTGCCCTCGCCAGCAGGGCCCGTACACCGGGTGTTCCACTCTCGCGGTAGACGAGGGCGGTGGTGATCGCGCCGAGCACCCACAGGGGAACCGACAGGACAAGAACGAGCAGGAAGAATGGCAGTACGCCGGTCACTGCCCTGTGATCCGTGGACTCGACAACGGAACTACGGAGTTCACGAAGGCGGGGTCTCGATACATGGCTTCCACCCGGTCATAAATGGTTGGCTGCACGACCGGCATCTCCTCCTCCAGCGTGTCGAGCCGTTGCCGAAGCTCTGTCAACGCGGGGGCATCGAGGCCAGTTGTAACCTTTCCTATCCCGAGCTGCTCCAGCTGCCGAATCACGACCTTGTAGCGAACCCCGGCGATCCGGTGGCGCTCCGCTCGAACGCCCAAATCGAGAAACGTCTGGAGGCTCACCAAAATGGCGGAGACGATAGCGAGAACGCCGACGACAAGCTGTAAGGTGCGATCGGGAGACTGCTGGAGCGCGGCGAAGGTACTGGTGCCTACGATCGCTGCGACGATCGTAGCCGGGATGCCGATGAGGTAGCGGCGCCGATCGCATTGACGCGCAGCCAGGTCGTGACGATCCCGGCCCTTGTGGGGGTAGAGCAACCAGCCACGGAGTAACTCATTCGCGTCGTCGGGTTCGAACAGTGAGGCGGAGGCCATGGTCCAAGCTACCGCCCCGATGCCTCCCGTCCAGGGTTCGCGAGACCCAGCCGCGCGGCTTTGGTGATGAGATAGTTCCGCTCCGGAATGCTCGTGGTGCGTTCCGCGGCCGCGCGATAGTGTGCCATGGCCTGCTCGTGATCACCGGCCTTCTCGAGCAGATGTCCGCGCACGGCATCGAGACGGTAATGCCCGCGTATGCGGGCATCGGTGTCGAGCGCCTTGATCAGCTCGAGCCCCGCCTCAGGACCATGCACCATGGCGCCGGCAATGGCGTGGTTGAGCACCACCATCGGATTGTCGGACATCCGCTTGAGCAGGCTGTACAACGCCAAGATTTGGGGCCAGTCGGTGTCCTCGGCTCGCGCGGCTTCGTCGTGCACAGCCGCGATCGCGGCTTGCAGCTGGTACAGGCCGACCGATCCTCTGCCCAGTGCCCCGGAGATGAGCGCCACCCCTTCGGCGATCAGCCGCTGGTCCCACAGCGTGCGATCCTGTTCGTCCAGCGGGATCAGCTCGCCGCCGGGTCCGGCGCGGGCCGCGCGGCGGGCATCGGTGAGGAGCATGAGCGCGAGCAATCCGGCGACCTCGCCATTCTTCGGGAGGAGTCCGTGCACCATGCGCGTCAGCCTGATCGCCTCGGAGGACAGATCGGCGCGATGCAGGTTTGGGCCGACGCTGCTCGTGTACCCCTCACTGAACAGCAAGTAGACGACGTGCAAGACGGCGCTCAGCCGATCGGCGCGCTCCTGCTCGGTGGGCATGCTGAACGGAATCCTGGACGCCTTGATGGTTTGCTTGGCGCGGCTGATCCGTTGCGCCATCGTCGCCTCCGGGACCAGAAACGCATTGGCGATCTCCGCCGTGGTGAGGCCGGCGACAGCGCGGAGTGTCAGCGCGATTGCGGAGGGCGGTGTCAAGGCCGGGTGGCAGCACATGAACAGCAGAACCAGCGTGTCGTCCTCATCGCTCTCGATGTCGCCGATCATCGAGGGGACGACGGCATCGATCGCCGAGAGATGGGTCGCGGCTGTCTCTTCGCGGCGTCGTCTGGCCAGCTCGCTGCGTACGTGATCAGTCAGGCGCCGAACAGCAACTCGGAACAGCCAGCCGCGGGGGTTGGCTGGGACGCCCTCGACCGGCCACTGCGTCGCCGCCGCGATCAAGGCTTCCTGGACCGCATCCTCCGCTGCGGCAAAGTCTTCATGCCGCCGCGCGACTGCGCCGAGCACCTGCGGCGCGAGGTCGCGCAGCAGGCGCCCGATGGTGAAGTCGGGAGGCTCGGCCGTCACACGTCCGCGGTTGGGGCGCACATGACCTGGCGCACCTCGATGGGAAGGATGAGAGGCTTGCCGCCGGGGCCAGGCGCCGACGAAGCCTTGGCCGCGATCTCGTAGGCACGTTCCGGCCGCTCGACCTCGACGATCCAGTAGCCGGCGAGGAACTCCTTCGCTTCGGGAAACGGTCCGTCGGTGACCGCGGGGACGCCGTTGTTTCCCGCGCGGACCAACTTGGCTTCACCCGGCGCCGCCAGGCCCTCGCCACCCACCAGCTCGCCGGATGCGGTGAGTTCGCGGTTCAGGTCCTGCATGAACCCGATGTGCGCCTTGATCTCCTCCGGAGCCCACTTGAAAATCTGCCAATCGCCGGTCCCGCGCGGTGCATTCATCATCAACATGTACCTCATGGCTCGCTCTCCGTTCCAGGGTTTGAAGCCGTCTCTCGGGGCTTGCGTAGAGTAGTCGGAGC
>DATJGL010000338.1:0-15376 GCA_035495075.1 Gemmatimonadales bacterium | reverse complement strand
GCACTGGATGCCGCCTCCCACTCCGGAGTCGTACTACCAGGAGGCAGGCCGTGCGGGCCGGGACGGGCAGCCCAGCCGGTGCGTCATCCTTTGGCACCAGCATGACGCCGGCATTCATCACCGGCAGCTGGATGTCACCTTTCCCAAGGCGGAGCTGGTCGAGCGTGCCTGGACCGACCCGGCGGTCGCGCGCCGGCTGCCCAGCGCAGTCGCGGAATCGGTCGAGCGACTGCGCCGGGAACTGCGCCCGGACAGGGGGGCCGTCCAATGGGGACCGGTAACGCAGCGACGTCGCCGCGCCCAAGCCCGGCTCGAAGTGATCGAGTCCTATCTCGAAACCAACGGATGCCGCCGGAGCCGTCTTCTGGAATACTTCGGCGAGCGCAAACGCCACTGCGGTAGTTGCGACCGATGCACCTCAGGCTCGTCTCAGTACCGACTCCGCGGCGAGGCGGCATCGCGGCTCGCACGACTCGAGGCCGCAGTGGGACGGCGCAAAGGTCCTTGGGGCGGCGCCTTGTTCGAGCATGCAACGCTGGTCCGGCTTGCCCTGCGGCCGCCGGATGACGCGGTGGCGCTGGCCGCCGTACCTGGGGTTGGATCTGCTCTGGCCGAGCGGCTTGGCGCTACGCTGCTCAGGGCGCTCCACTGAATGCGGCGTGGCGGGAGGTTTGCCCTCAGGTCGCGGTTATATTTGGGCGACCCGAGCCCTACCTCACCCGCATTCAGACCCTATGGACCTGTCACTCTACTTCACAGAGCACCATTACCAGGTTCGAGACATGGTCCGCGAGTTCGCGCAGGGCCAGGTCGCCCCGGTCGCCCGCGAGCTCGACAGGACGAGCAGCTTTCCCTGGGAGAACGTCAAGACCATGGGCGAGTTGGGTCTGCTCGGCGTGCCCTGGAGCGAAGAGCTTGGCGGCGCGGGGATGGACCAGACCTCCTACTACATCACCATTCACGAGCTGGCCAAGGTTGACGCGAGTCACGGGCTCACGGTCAGCGCCCATACCAACCTCGGCACTTCGCCGATCGTCGAGTTCGGCACTGACGCGCAGCGGCGGAAGTACGTCCCGCTGCTGGCCTCGGGTCAGGTGCTGGGCGGCTTCGGACTGACCGAAGCCGGCGCCGGCAGCGACGCCGGAGGCACGGCCACCACCGCCGTCGACAAGGGCGATCACTTCCTGCTGAACGGTGCGAAGGTCTTCATTACGCACGCTGGGGTGGGCGAGATCTTCTCGGTCACGGCTCGCACTCAGCCCGGGCATGGTAACCGAGGCATCACCAGCTTCATCGTCACCAAGGACACCGTCGATCTCGATCGCTGTCGCACCGTCGGCATCGGGCACTGCGAGGATCTGCCGAAGATCAAAGGCGTGCGAGCGGGCAAGAAGGAAGAGAAGATGGGGTGGCGGGCCAGCGACACGCGCGAGCTGATCTTCGAAGATGCGGTCGTGCCCAAGGAAAATGTGCTGGGCGAGCCGGGGCAGGGGTTCACCAATTTTCTCAAGACCCTCGATGCCGGACGTATTGGCATCGCGGCATTGTCGTTGGGAATCGCGGAAGGGGCCTTTGAACAGGCCCTTTCGTATGCCGGAGTCCGAAAGCAGTTCGGAAAGCCGATCGGAAGCTTTCAGGGAGTGAGCTTCCAGCTGGCCGACATGGCGATGGAGATCGAGGCCGGAACCCACTTGCTGTACCATGCCGCCTGGCTCAAGCAGCACGGAAAGCCGTTCAAGAAAGAGGCGGCAATGGCCAAGCTCTTCTGCTCGGAGCTGGCCATGCGGGCAACCACCAAGGCGGTTCAGATCTTTGGTGGCTATGGCTACACCACTGACTACCCGGTCGAGCGTATGATGCGGGACGCAAAAGTGTGCGAGATCGGAGAGGGGACGAGCGAGATCCAGCGAATCGTGATTGCGCGCCAGATCCTGGGTGACATCGCGCATTGATGCGGGTTACCCCTCGGGGTCCAACTACACCCAGGTCACCCTAGTGGGGACAGTTTGTCTCGGGATTTGGCCGCGATTCTTGGTACCCTGGATTCCCCATCGGGTGCGGCAGGATTGCCCTAAGATACCACCTCCCACATATTTAGGCCGTTTAGGTTGTGCCGCGGCGTCTCCGGTCTCGCTGGGCCGTCTCGGTTTGCCTGCGACCTGGCCTTGCCGGCCGACGCCCTCCAACAACAATGCCTGCGCCTTCCGCGGCCTGACCGCCAAGGCGCGGCCTGCCAGGTTACGAACTTGAAGCGCGAAATTTTGATCAACGGGGGCCAGCGGGAAACGCGGGTCTCCATCATGGAAGACGACCGTCTGGTCGAGTTATTGATCGATCGCCCCGACCACCGGCGTACCGTCGGCGACATCTACCTCGGTAAGGTCGAAGCGGTCCTTCCCGGCATCCAGGCGGCATTCGTGGATATCGGCCAGGAGAAGAGTGCGTTCCTCCACGCCTCCGACCTGCTCGAACCGGATGAGGACGAAGACCCGGCCGAGGAAGAGGACGCGCCGGAGCTCGAAGCGGCCGAAGCCGACCCGCCACCGGACCCGGAAGCAGCAACGGATGAGCGCCGCGGCTGGCGGGGTCGCGACCGCCGGCGGCGAAGCCGGGACAAGGCGAATAACGACAAGAGCGCCAGCGACGGCGATCGGCGCGGGCGGCGGCCTCTCCCGAACATCTCCGAAATCCTCAAGAAGGGGCAAAACCTCCCCGTCCAGGTGACCAAGGAGCCGATCAGTACCAAGGGCTGCCGAGTCACTGCGCAAATCTCCCTTCCTGGTCGGTTCCTGGTTTACATGCCGTATGCGTCCAAGGTGGGCGTCAGCCGGAAGATCGAAAGCAAGGAGCAACGGGCCAAGCTGAGGGATATGGTCGGCAAGCTGCTGCCCAAAGACAGCGGCGGTGTAATCGTACGGACCGTGGCCGAGGGAGTGACCGAGGAGCACTTCCGCCGCGAGATCGATTCTCTCCTGGCTCGGTGGCGGCGAATCAATCGGAAAAAAACGTTTGTCCGTCGTGCGCCTGCGTTGCTCGAGCGGGAGACCAGTCTCACCCGGGGCCTGATTCGTGACGTCTTCAGCTCCAAAGTGGACGCGTTGTGGGTCGACACGCGTGAGCTCTACAACGAGATCGAGCAGTACCTGAGCCAGGTAGATCCCGAGCTGATGAAGCGGGTTCACCTGTACTCCGAGCCGGTCCCCCTCTTCGACAAGTTCGACATCGAGTCCGAGATCCGCGACCTGTTCAAGGCCCGCTGCGAGCTGCCGACCGGCGGATCGCTGGTCATACAGCCCACGGAGGCGCTGGTCTCGATCGACGTCAACACGGGTCGTTACATCGGGAAGAAAGACCCGGAGAAAACCATTCTCCGGACCAACCTCGAGGCCGCACGCGAGATCGCGCGGCAGATCCGCCTGCGCGACATCGGCGGCATCATCGTCTGCGACTTCATCGACATGGAGTCGCGGGCCAATCGCGACAAGGTGCTCCAGGAACTGCGCACCCATTTGGGCCGCGACCGGGCCCGAACCAAGGCGCTGGCCGTTTCGGAGTTAGGGTTGGTAGAGATGACCCGGCAGCGGGTACGTCCATCGTTGTGGCACTCCATGACCACCGAGTGCCCCACCTGCGCCGGATCGGGTCGCGTATTCACTCCGGAGGTCGTGGCCCGCCGGCTCGAGCGCGCCATCAAGCGCGTTGGCCACGAGCAGCGCGAGCAGCAGATCTCGGTGCGCTTGCACCCCGAGGTGGCTCTTTACCTCCTGGAAGAAGAACCCAAGCTGCTGCAGCAGCTCCAGAAGGCCACCGGGATCGACCTCGAATTGCGAGACGACCCGATGATGCGACTGGACGAGTTCCGCTTGATGAGTCGGCCGGCAGGGCGGGATATCACGGAGCTCTACGCAGTGGCGTAGGCTTCGCCTGCTCCCGCCGCCCTTGCCCGAACCCCAACGCCTGGCTAGCTTTGCGGGCTGCGGAAAACAAGAACTATCCGGGATAGGGAACCCATGTACGCCATCTTCCGGGCCGCGGGCAAGCAATTCCGCGCCGAAAAGGGAAAGACTCTCCGGCTTCCGCGCCTCGACGCCGAGGCCGGCGCCAAGCTCACGTTCGACGAGGTGCTCCTCTCCTCGGACGGTGAGACGATTCGCGCGGGAACGCCCCTGGTGAAGGGAGCCTCGGTGATCGCCGAGGTCGTAGGCGAGGGCAAAGAGCCCAAGATCTATGTCTTCAAGTTCAAGCGGCGGAAGAATTATCGCCGCAAGACCGGACATCGGCAGCACTTCACCGAAGTCCGTATCACGGACCTCAAGCTCGGCTGAGGCGGAGATGGCACACAAGAAGGGCGTCGGCTCGAGCCGCAACGGCCGCAACAGCAACCCACAATATCTCGGCGTGAAGCGATACGGGGGCGAGACGGTGACCGCCGGCAGCATCATCGTGCGGCAGCGGGGAACGAGGTTTCACCCCGGCAAGAATGTGCGCCGCGCCAATGATGATAGCCTGTTCGCCTTGATCGACGGCGTGGTCCGCTTCGAGTACAAGGACAAGAACCGGCAGCGGGTGTCCATCTATCCGGTCGAGGCCGTCGCCGCGTCCTGAGCGCCGACCTTTCGCGCACGCGGTGGTGGGGTGCGGAACTAGGTTCCGCACCCCACCGTGCTTTTATTTGGAGAGGGAGGGGTCAGACATGACACAGCTGCTCGACCGACTCAATCGCGAGCTCGAGGTCTTCGGGAAGCGGGCTCAGGCGGCCCTCGACGAGGGACGGCTCCACATGGAACTGCTCCGGTACCGCCGCCAACAGGACAGCGCAGCCCGCGATCTCGGGCTGCTGGTCCATCGACGGGAGCGGGGCCAGGAGGTCGATCCGCGTCGAGTGGACGCCGCGCTGCTTCGCCTGGACGATGTAGCGGTCCAGATCACTCGCATGGAAGGACTGATCGAGGAGCGGCGCAGCGCACGGGCCAAAGAAGCTGCGCCACCGCCAGTGGCTCAACCGGACCAGGGCGCCTAGGCGTCCGGAGACTCCACGTCCGGGCTCAGCCCGATCGCGATTCTGATCCGGTCGGGGTAATTGCCGCAGAGGCCATCCACCCCAAGCTGCGCCAGGCGCCGCAGATCGCTGAGCTCGTTGACGGTCCATGCGATCAGCGCCCCTTCCGCCGCATGGACCCGGTCTACCAACGCTTGATCAACCAGGCGCCGCTCGGCCCAGAGTGTCCTCGCGCCCGCCACCTTCATGGCCCCGACGGGGTCCGGTATCGCTTCCGCCAACAGCACGCCCCGCCGCAGGTCAGGACGGAGCCGGCCCAATCGGCCGATGATCGCATGCTCGAAGCTGTGCACCGCGTATCGGGCCGGAGCGGGCCCGCCTGCCAATGTTGCGAGGAGCGCCTGGTCCCACATTGGATCGAGCGCCTTGACCTCGACCCACACATCCCGCTCTCCCATCAGATCGAGCACCTCGGCGAGCAGTGGAATCGGTTCGCCGTTCCTGAGCCGAGCCTGGCGGACGGCGGGCAGCTCGAGGCGCGCGATCGGGCCTAATCCGGGGATCTCCGGATCATGGTGGATGACGATTCCGCCATCCCGGGTGGCATGGACGTCGAGCTCGACGCCGTCGCTGCCGAGCATGATCGCCCGCCGGAAGGCGGCGAGGGAGTTTTCGTACTCGTATCCTGAGGCGCCCCGATGCGCGATGACACTGGGCCTGGGCATGGCCGGCAAAGATAGCGGCGGTCGAGCAAGCTGGGGAAGCGGATTAGGACGGCGCTGCAACTTATTGGAGGGCAGTAGCTTCTCCCGCGAAGCCTCCTGTTATACATTAGCCGGAAATGCGAAACGCTGCGCGGCCCAGCGACTTCCCGCCGCTTAACGTGGCGGCGCCAATGCCGTCTCTGCCCCGCACATGAGCCCACCCGGCCGGACCGGTGAACAGTCCGATGCCGCGCTGGTCGCGGCGTACCGAGCTGGTGACGAGCGGGCAGCCGCCGAACTGGTGCGGCGCCATCTTGGCGCGATCGGACGCTTCCTCTACGCGTCGGGTGCGGGCCGCAGCGACGTCGAAGATCTGGTGCAAGAGACTCTGTTCCGTGCGTTTCGGAGAGTGGACAGCTGGCGCGGCGAGGCTTCCTTTCGAAGCTGGCTGTTTACCATCGCAGGTAACCTCCTGCGCGACGAATACCGCAAGCGCAAAGGTCGCCAGGTGATCTCGATCGACGACCGTGATCTGCCCGATCGTGCCGATCCGGAGTCGGATTTCCTCGCCGGGGAGGCCGAACGTCGGGTGCGGGACGGCCTGAGTACGCTGCCCCGGCTCCAGCGCGAGGTGTTTCTGCTGCGGGCACAGGAAGGCAAGGACTATGAGGACATCGCCGCCGCGCTGGGCACCACGCCAGGCGCGGCGCGAGTGCACTATCATCACGCAGTGAAGCGGCTCAAGGAGCTGGTGAAATGACAACCTGCGAGCAGCTGTCCGATCGGATGCCGGCGGTGGCGCGGCATGAAGCGAGCTGGAGCGCCGAAGAACAGGCCCATCTGGCCGCCTGTCCCGACTGTCAGGCTGAATGGGACTTGGTTTCGGTGGTGACAGGCCTGGGAGCCGACGTGGTCAGTGATCTCGATGTCCACCACGTCACCGAGCGGGTTCTCGGCCGGCTTCGCGCCGACCGGCACGGCCGGAGCCGGCGGATGGGATGGGCGGTCACCGGAATCGCGGCTGCGGCGGCGGTGATGCTCGCGGTATGGGCTGGCCGGCCGGGGCAGCGGTTGGGCCCGGTGTCGCATCGGCCGGTCGGGGTAGACGTCGCCCAACTGCCGCTGCCGGAGCTCGACAGCCTGGGCACGCCGGAGCTCGAGGCGGTCCTTCAGAGCCTCGACGCACCCATCGGCACTTCTGTCGAGACGGTCGATAGCACCGAGCTCGACAGCCTCGATACTCCCGAGCTGCAGCAAGTCCTGGACGGCCTGGAGGGTTGATGCGACGCGCACTGTGGGCAGTTGCACTGGCTGCGCTGATGGGAGCGCCCGGCGCACGGGCGCAGGACGTGGGTGGCGAAGACGATCCGGTGCGCAACCAGGCGCTTCGCCAGCAGATCCAGGACCGATTTGCCGAGAGGATCAAGGCCGAGATCGGGTTGACGGATCAGCAGCTCGCGCGGCTGCGCGCGACGTCCACGACGTACGGCAGTCGGCGGCGTGAGCTGGCGGCGCAGGAGCGCACGCTGCGCTCCGCGCTGGCCGACCAGATGCGGCCCGGCGTCGCCGCGAACCAGGACAGCGTCTCCAAGCTGACCGATGGCCTCGTCAATCTGCGTGCCTCGTACGCCCAAACCTTGCGCGACGAGAACCGCGAGATGGCTCAATATCTCACCCCGGTCCAACGTTCCCAGGTGCTCGCAATGCGGGAGCGGCTGACCCAGCGAATTCGCGAGATCCGCGAGCAGCGCCAGGGCAGGCGGGAGATGATGCAAGAGATGCACGAGCGCCGAGAGCAACGGCGACGCCAGGCAGGTCCCTGACGGCTGAATTCGGGCCCGCTCGGCGCTAGATTTCCGCCATCGCCGCTGCCAGGAGATACGCGATGGTGCCGGAGGCCCCCTGGGTGGAAGCCTTGGTGCGCTTTCTCACCCATCCCCTCGTTTCACCGCTTCTTCTCTCGATAGGAGTCCTCGGGCTCGTGTTCGAGCTCAAGGCCGGCGCGTTCGGCCTGGGAGGCCTGGTGAGCCTGGTGTCGCTCGCGCTGTTCTTCGGCGCGAGCTACGCGCAGGGTCTTGCGGGCTGGCAGGAAGCACTGCTGCTCGTCGCGGGGCTCGTTGCGCTGGCGATCGAGATTCTGGTTCTGCCCGGCTTCGGCATCGCCGGGGTGATCGGAGTCGTCTGCCTCACCGTCTCGGTGGTGCTCGCATTGACGGGCACCGCTCCCACGCCGAACGATCTCGCACAGGCGCTGGCTATCCTCGCCGCGAGCGCGGTGATCTGCGCAGCAGTGGCGTACACCTGGATCCGGCATCTTCCCACCAGCAACCGATTCGGCGGCTTGCTCCTCAAGGGTGCGGGTCACCGCCTGGACGGCTTTGTCACCGCGCCGTCGCGGCCCGATCTCGTCGGACGCCGCGGCATCGCCCTCACCGATTTGCGTCCCTCTGGGACGGCAGGGTTCGGCGAAGAGCGGATCGACGTGGTAACCGAGGGTGAATACCTGCGCCAGGGTACTGCGGTCGAGGTGGTTCGCAGCGACGGGTATCGCCACGTGGTTCGCGTGGCCCGCAATATCACTAAAGGAGAGGCGACGTGAACCAGGATACCGCGGTTCCCGTAGCGTTCATTTTCGCGCTGATTTTCTTCGCGATCGTCGTGATCGCGATCTTCTTGCGGTTCGTCCCCATCGGCCTGTGGATCCGGGCGATGGCCTCTGGCGTCCACGTCTCCTTCCTCACGCTGTTCGGGATGCGTTTCCGGAAGGTCGCGCCGGCGGCGATCGTCGATCCGCTTATCACCGCGCGCAAGGCCGGGCTCGAGCTCAGCATCAACGAGCTCGAGATCCACTACTTGTCCGGCGGCAACGTCCAGCGGGTGGTGAACGCACTCATCTCCGCCGACAAGGCGCAGATTCCGCTCACGTTCAAGCAGGCGACCGCCATTGACCTCGCGGGCCGAGACGTGTTCGAGGCGGTGCAGGTGAGCGTGAATCCCAAGGTGATCACCACGCCGAAAGTCGCTGCGATGGCCAAGGACGGCATCCAGCTCCTCGCGATGGCTCGGGTGACGGTGCGGGCCAACGTGAACCGGCTGGTGGGTGGGGCAGGCGAGGAGACCATTCTCGCGCGGGTCGGCGAAGGCATCGTGAGCACTATCGGCTCGGCGGCGTCTCACAAAGCGGTGCTGGAGACGCCCGACATGATCTCGAAGACGGTGCTCGCGAAGGGACTCGATGCCGGTACCGCGTTCGAGATTCTGTCGATCGATATCGCTGACGTGGACGTCGGCAAGAACATCGGCGCCCAGCTCCAGACCGATCAGGCGGAGGCCGACAAGCAGATCGCCCAGGCAAAGGCGGAGGAGCGCCGCGCGCTCGCGGTGGCGATGGAGCAGGAGTACAAAGCCGAGGCGCAGAACCAGCGGGCCAAGGTGATCGCCGCAGAAGCGGAGATTCCTCTCGCCATGGCCGACGCGTTTCGCAAGGGCAACCTGGGCGTGCTGGACTTCCAGCGGTACAAGAACATCCAGGCCGACACTGCCATGCGACAGGCGATCGCGGGTCAGACCGACGGCTCGCCGCCTCCGGCATCCCCGTGATCCTCCGCGCCGACTTCGGCTGGGTCATTCTGGTCGCGTTCGTCTTCTGGGTGCTGCAAATGGTGCGCGCAGGAGCGACCGGCAAGAGCGGCCGCGCAGGTCCGCATCCGGGCCCAGCACCTGGAAATCCGGGAGGGACTCAGCGCGAGGGAGTCGAGCTGGAGCAACTGCTCCGGCATCTGGAAGGACGGCTGGGTAAAGCTGGCGAGCAGGTGGGCCAGGTCCGCCCCCAAGTCACGGTGAGGCGGCCCGTCCCTACTCAGCCGGTGCCCGTGACCCTTCGGCGGGAACCGCCGGGCCGCCTGTCCATCGAGACGGCGCCGGACGAAGGGGCGAGTCTGGAGACGGAGGCAAGCCTCAAGGCGGAGGGCAGCCTGGTGCAGGTACGACCGCGGGTGCAGTTCAGCCTGCCGGCGCCCAACGATACGCCGGTGCAGCGGGCTACCGCAGCGACGGCGGTAACCGCCCGCCAGCTCCGGGACGCCGTGTTATGGCAGGAGATTCTGGGTCCACCCAAGGGATTGCAGTAGGACCCAGGCCCCTCACAGCCCGGTAGTGCCGGCAGGCTGGTGAATGCCGTACCTCAACCCGGCGTACACCGTCCGCGGCTGACCAGGAGCCACGAACCCCCCGGCACGAAGCTCCGGATAGGCGTGGTCCAGCAGGTTCCGAATCCCCACCTGCAGCGTTGCCGGCCCCATCCGCACGTCTCCCGACAAGTGAAACAGCACGTACGGAGAGAGCGAGACGCCCGGCTCGTCGAACGGGGTGTAGGGCCCGACTGCGTTCGCGGCGGCTCGCACGTGCCAGGGCGCGCCGGGAATTGCCAGATCCAACGCCGTCACGCCGACGTACTCCGCGGTGTTGAAGACGCGGGTCCCAGCGAGGCTTTCGCCGTCTTCGGTGATGAAGTCGCGGTACTTGGCGTCGGTGAAGGTCCAGTCTCCCGAAAGCTGAAGCGGAGTCGCCAGCCGGGCGGCGAACTCCACCTCGACGCCCTGACGGCGGCTGCGTCCGCCGTTGGTGCTCGTCAGGGTGATCGGATCGAAGGTCTGCTCGTTGCTCACGTCGGTACGGAAGACGGCGAGATTCCCTGACAGCCAGGGCTGGTCGATCTTGAGCCCGGCTTCATACGCCCAGCTCGTTATGAAGGGAATCGTGGGATCCGAGATCACGCCGTCAGCCTGACGGAACCCACGTGAGACGTTGACGTACACCGCGCCCAGACGGGGCAGGTGATAGAGGGCGCCCAGCTTCGGGGTCGCGACGGTCTTCGTGTCGGAAGAGGTGAGCTCGCCATCCGGTGTCGAACGCGTGTCCAGCGCATCGAAGCGTCCGCCCACGTTCAACCGGAGGTGACGGGTCACGTCCAGTGAAGATTGAAGAAAGACGCCGCCCGACAGCTGCCGGGCCGTCACCAGGATCTGTGGCTCGATTCGCTGGCGGGCCTCTGTCAGCCAGTTCTGAAAGTCCGCATGGTCGAGCCGCCCCTCGGCGCCGAGCGTCACCTCGCCGCGGCTGAGGGCATAAGAAACGGCTGTGGTCGCCCCGAAGCCGTAGCGCTTGTCTTCTTCTTCCGTCTGGCTGCCGGTGCCCTCTCCTGCGCCCGGCTCCGGGGGAATGTTGAGAAAGAGTTGCCAGCGGCCCTGAGTCGCGTACACGGTCGAGCGCCAGAGAACGTTCGGGCTGGCTGCCACGCGGACGCTCACCCGCTCCTGCGCCCGGCGCTTGAACCCTCCATCCGTCGGGTCAACTACGACGTTGTAGTCGCCGGCGTTGAATTGCTCCTCGGTCAGGAAGCCGGGCGAGTCCCATCCGGTGGCGTACAGCTCGAGTCCGGCGTCGAGCGTGGTGTTGGACGAGACGGTGCGGACGATCCGGCCGTGCAACTGGCCCAGGTTCCAGTTGCTGTTGGGACGCCAGCCTCCGTCGCGCTCCCCCCGAATGGCGAGGACGGCTCCGGTGTTGTCGTCGTTGCGGCCGGTCATCAAGCCACCCTCCAACCGCCCGTACGACCCGCCATCGAGCCAGAACGAGGAGCCATCGAACCGCTCGAGGGTGCGGACGTTGACGGCGCCGGCCAGGGCGAAGTTCCCGAACACCGGATTGGACGGACCTCGGGTCACGGAGATATCCCTGACCGCTTCCGGGAACATGAGATTCCAGTCGTTGTACCCCTCCGCATGCCCGTTCACCGGCTCGTTGATGGGAACGCCGTCGATCCAGAGTGCTATGTCGGTGGAGTGGTCGGAGCTGAAGCCTCGCAGCGACGCATCGGAGGCAAAGCCCGGGCCCTGGCCCTGCTCATGGACCTCGATGCCGCCGGCCTGGCGCAGGAGATCCCACGGATCGGTGGCAGGCGTTCGTTCGAGTGTCGTCTGCTTGAGCTCGGTCGAAAAGACGGGGTCTTGCCGACGCGCGGGCGCCGCGGTGACCGTCACCTCGTGCAGCTGAATGGGACTTCGGGTCAGCGTGTCGCCATGCTTATGGGTCGTGTCGGCCGGCGCGGGCTGTTGAGCCAGGGCCGGGCTCGCCGCGAGGGTCGCGGCGATGAGCAAAGACGGGATTCGCATTGCGCGCTCCGAAAGGAGACTCGTCGAGCCGGCGTGCACGAAGCGTAGGCCGGCGGGAAGCGGGTCAGCCGAGGAGCGCGGGAGGGCCTAGCGGGAAGGGGAGAAGGCGAATGCGGGCGAGTGGCTCGGCCCTTTGGGTGCCGAGAAAACCGGAAGCGAACTCGACCAGAACCGGGCTGTCGGCCGTTTGACCGGCGGTGACGACGCCGGCGCAGCCGCCGCAGGCGACGCCGCAGACGTCGCAGCATTGCTGGTGGTGTCCGGGGTGCTGGTGCGGCGCACTGCTCTTATGGTGGCCGGCATGATCGGCGTTCGCCGCACCTGCGGCGGGCGCAGTGAGCGGCATCGCGGCCGTAACCGCCGGGAAAACGACGAGCAGGAGTGCCGCAACGAGGCGGCTCAGGGCGGAGCGCACGGGAAGCATACTAATGCGCCGGGAACTTCCGCGCATAGGCATCCATGGCGGTCCGGATCGCGGCGTGCGCCGCGGCGGCGCCCTCGAAGCCCTTGCTCTCGGTCCGGGTGCCTTCGAGGTCTTTGTACACCCTGAAGAAGTGCTCGACCTCGCGCAGATAGTGCGGTGGTATGTCCTTCAGGTCGTTGATGCCTTCTGAATAGGGGTCGCCGACGGCGGCGGCAAGAACCTTTTCGTCCGGCACGCCGCGGTCGAGCAGGTGAAAGAGGCCCACCGGGCGGACGTCCACCAGGCACCCTGTAAAGACGGGGATGGTGAGGAGTACGAGCACATCGAGGGGGTCGGCGTCATCGCCCAGGGTGCGCGGCAGGAACCCGTAGTCCCCGGGATACTGCACCGCACTGAACAGGACGCGATCGAGCCGGAAGATTCCCAGCTCCTTGTCGAGTTCGTACTTGTTGCGCTCGTTGGCCGGAATCTCGATGACGGCCGTAACCCGATTGGGCGGATCGCTGCCGACTGGGATGTCGTGCCAGGGGTGGAAGTGACGCATAGGTCGCAAAGATACTCGCACTGACGCTCAGTGGGGTGGTGACGGAACCCGCGCGGAGAATGTCGCGCTTGCCCTGTCCCGCCGACATTCCCGGAACGGGGAGTTTTCATCCTCCCGATTCGGGAGCGCTTGTGCAGGGGCTGGACACGAGAGCCTAAGTCGTTACGGTTATGCGCTCGGCCCGAGTGGCGGAATGGCAGACGCAGTGGACTCAAAATCCACCGGGGGCAACCCCGTGCGAGTTCGACTCTCGCCTCGGGCACTTCGTAGGAATCACGCACCCACAAAGTAGTTGCCGCTCTTTCCTCACGTCGATTCTCCGTGCTCGTCAGCGCGCTGCGGCGGCCGATTGTGTCAAGAATGTGCTAGTCCCGGCGGGGAAGGCCAAGACGGTCCGCACGTCTGAAGTGCTTTGGCGGAGGGCAGCGAGCTTGGCCACCCCCTCGGCGAGATCACGCTGGGAGACGATCGCGTATCGGCGGTAAATACTCTCGGTCTTGTGGCCGACCAGCTTCATCGCGACTGATCGGGGGACGCCAGCCCGTTCGAGATTTCTAACTGCCGTCCGGCGGAAGTCATGAGGGATCATCCCGACGAGCCCCGCCCGTCTGCAGGCGTTTCGCCATGCCTCTCGGAAATCCCGGATCGGCTTCCCGTGGCGGTGGAACACGTAAGGGATCACCGCCCCCACCTCGCGCTCAGTCGCAGTCGTGAGTTCCCGCTGGCGCGCAAGCAAGGCCGCCAGCTCGGGCAAGGCGCTCACCGGGAACTCCCGGCCCTCGCGGTTCTTCGTGGTGCCGGGCTCGAGTCGGACCACACCAACTGCGAGATCGACCTGTGGCCAACGGAGTGAAAGGATCTCCGAGCGGATACGCCATCCGCTGAGATACGCAAACGTGACTGGCGGGTGGAGGTAGTCAGGAAGCTTGGCCAGCAGCGACCGGAACTCAGGCTCCTCGAAGAAGCCGGTACGGGCGTTGTCCAGCTGGATAGTCGGGAAGGCAGGGCGGTGCACAAGCCGCCCGGCGCGCACTGCGAGGGAGAATCCCCGCTTAAGGGCAGCCAGTTCGTTGGCCACGGTCGCAGGTGCCGCGCCCTGATCAACCCGGAGTCGGGCATACGCCGTCAGTCGATCGGGCGTGATGTCAAGCGCACGATCGAAGCCGAAGTGCTGGCGGAGGCGCTTGAACGACTGCACAACACGCGCTTCAGACCGGCGCCCGTTTAGGCGGTAGTCATCCTCGACCATGCGCCCCAGGTCCTCGAAAGTGACCTTCTCCGCCTCGGGAGCGTGCCGGTGGGTCACGACCTCGGCAAGCCGGCGGCGCAAAAGCTTAACGGCATCGCGGCGGTCAGCCGACTGCGAGGTCTCCCGATACACACGGCCCCGGTAACAGTACTGGGCCCACCAGACGGTGCCCCGCTGGTAGACTGTCCCCTCGCCTCGCTCTCGTCCGCTCATGGCATCCTCCTGGCTTCTCGGGTGGCTCGCCGGATGGCTTCCGCTCCCGCCGCGCATCGCTCGCTCCACCGCGTAAACGCCTCGGCTAGCGCCTCGGCGACGGCGGGTGTAACTGCGCGTTCTCCGTTCAGCATCCGCGTGAGCAGCGCGGGGGAGATCCCCGCCTCGGCCGCGAGCTTGCGCTGAGTCCCCGGACCGGCTCGCAGGGCAGCACGAAGCGCGCTCGGGAGCGATGGTGGCATGTCAACATAATGTTGACCCTCCTCGAGTTTGTCAAACAGTTCTCCGCTGGAGGTAGCGGGTGATTCCCGCGTCCGAGAACCGGAGGGCCTTCCGGCCTAGACGAACCGTGAAGGGGAGCGTCCGGGCATGGCGATAGAGCCACTCGGGCGACATGTGGAGCCGTGCGGCAGCCTCATCAACGTCGAGGAGACAGTCCGTGGCGTCCGCCGCGCCGCCTCCCGCCGGCCCAGCACCGTCGAGCAGCTCGAGGAGCCACTCTAATGGCACCGGGATGGCACTCCCGGGCGGGAGTGCCTCGGCGAGGGCACCCCATTCCGCCCCGACCAGTCTGCCACTGCCTAACGAGACACGCTTCAGCTGCGGGCTCGGCTCGCGCACGCACAATTCAATGCTTCAACAGCGGCCGAAGGGAAGGCCGAGGCGGCACCGACGGCCGAGGCCGACGCGCGGCCGTCAGCTGTAAGCGCTGGCTAGGCTACGCTCACCCGGAAGCTCAACACACCGGCCCAAGACTCCGCTGCGCGAGGACACTCCAGTGGCCGCGCTCCTTGGTCAGGACCAAGAAGAGAAGCGAACGCTCCGGCGGAGGTGTCGCTCCGCTCGACCCGATCGGATAGTCATACCGAGCTTCCACCTCCGCGAAGGCCAGGTCAGGGCGCACGAACCGGAGCCAGAGCGAAGCCTGAGGATGGCTATGCCGGCTCCCGCCGCCAGCGGTGTCCTCGAGAAAGGCGGCACGATGCGCTGCCTCGATTGCGCTCCGGCCCTGCAACCGCTCGCCGTTACTGTATCGGATGTCGGCAGCGGGGGCATAGACGGCAGCGGCT
>DATJGL010000337.1:0-11187 GCA_035495075.1 Gemmatimonadales bacterium | reverse complement strand
ATCGCCCGGTAGCGATGTCGCGCGGGGATAACCGCTGAAAGCATCTAAGTGGGAAACCCTCCCCAAGATGAACACTCCTGGAGCGTAAGCTCCCTGAAGGGCCCTGGGAGACTACCAGGTTGATAGGGCGCAGATGCACGGACCGTAAGGTCTTTAGTCGAGCGCTACTAATCGCCCGTGAAGTTTGATCTCTCCAAGTTGGTTCCCCCACACCATCCTGACTTCGATTCTACCAGTAGCGGCTGGTGACTAGCGCGCAGGGGCCACACCCGTTCCCATTCCGAACACGGCAGTTAAGCCCTGTAGCGCCGATGGTACTGCGCTCGAGAGGGCGTGGGAGAGTAGGCCGTCGCCAGCCTTCCCTTCAAAGCCCCCGGAGCATCGCTCCGGGGGCTTTGGCTATCAGCTATCAGAGCCGGATGAGAATCTCCCGGCGCCTGTCAGGCAAGTATTCCAGGGTTAGCTTAGACCCTCCTAGCCGATCACTGATAGCTGATAGCCCGCCACCCCATGCCCTTCTCCGGCCACGTCGCGCTCGCCGGCGTACCCAACGTCGGAAAGTCGAGCCTCCTCAACACCCTGGTCGGCCAGCACCTGGCGATCGTCAGCCCCAAGCCCCAGGCCACCCGGCTCCCCGTCGTCGGCCTCCGGACCGAGGCAGACACGCAGTACGTCTTCGAGGATCTCCCCGGCCTGCTCGATCCGGGGTATCCGCTTCAGGCCGGGATGCTCGCGGCCGCTCACGCCGCCCTGGAACGAGCCGATGTCGTCCTCTACCTCCATCCCGCACCCGAGGGGCCGGCCCCCCCCTTCGAAACCGTTGCCCGGCTCGAGCGGCCCCTGCAGGTGCCTCTTCTCCTGGCTTACACCAAAGGTGATCTCGTATCGGCCCAGCGGTGTGCCCAGCTGACCGCGTCGGGCGCGGCCGTGGTGTCGGCCGCGACCGGCGCTGGTCTTGATTCGTTGCTCTCCAAGATCAGGGCCCACCTCCCGGCTCGCCCGTTCGAGTACGATCCCGACGACGTGGCAACGCAGCCGGTCCGGTTCTTCGTGGTCGAGTACCTGCGCGAGGCGGCGTTCGAGCTGCTGGAAGAGGAGTTGCCTTACGCGCTGACCGCCGAGGTCGAAGAGTTCCGGGAGCAGGAGCGGCCCATGTACATTCGGGTCACCCTGTTCGTGGAGCGTGAGTCCCAGAAGGGAATGGTGATCGGACGGGGCGGCCGTACTCTCAAGGCGATCGGTCAAATGGCGCGGAGCCGGCTGGAGGAGCTGGTCCAGTCGCCTGTCTTCCTCGATCTCTGGGTGAAGACGTTGCCGCACTGGCGCAAAGACCCCGCCGCGCTCACGAGATTTGGCTTCCCGCTGCTCAAGAAGGAGGTTTCATGAGCCTCGCCCCCGAGTTGCTCGAGATTCTCGTCTGCCCCAAGTGCAAAGGCGCCCTCGAATATCGCACGTCGCCGGAAAGCCTCGTGTGCCATGCCTGCCGACTGGTCTACGCGGTCGAGGATGACATCCCCGTCATGCTCATCGACGAGGCCAAGCCGCTCTGATCCGGCAGTAGCATGACGGCGCATACCCTGAGCCCGAGCGCGCAACGCGTTCTCGACAAGGCTCGCCAGGAAGCGGCGCGGCTGGGCCACGAGGCGATCGGCGCCGAGCATATCGTGTTGGGCTTGCTTCAGGAAGGCGAGCCGGCTGTGGCTGCGTTTGCCACACGTGGACTCGCCCTGCCCGCTGTCCGCGAGCGCCTCGAGGGAGCCGGCCGGAAAGCCAAGGCCAAGGGAACCCCAGACCAGCTCCAATACACCTCGCACGCCAAGCGTCTCATCGAGTTGGCCACTCGCGAAGCCAGAGCTCAGGGGGGACAGCTCGCCGCCGAGCACCTTCTGACGGCTGCTCTCAAGGAGCCTCGCGGACCTCTGGCCCGGTTGCTGAGTGACGCACCCGTGTCCCGCGGAACCCGCGAAACCCCGCGCGGAACTCCGGCAGCGCCAGCCTCCGCGACCCGACCATCCAGCGCCGCGATCGCAAGGGCCACCAGGCGTTGGAGGATCTCCTGGCGGGGTGTGCTGCTCGCCGCGGTCCCCGTAAGCCTGGGACTGGCCGCAACCCATGGCCCGCCCATCGTGGTCTTCGGTCTTGCCTGCCTGGCAGTGCTACCGCTCGCGAGCTACATGGGCGACGCCACCGAGCACCTTGCCGCACGCACCGGTCCGACCATCGGCGGCCTGCTCAACGCCACCTTCGGGAACGCCGCCGAGCTAATTATCGCCATCGTGGCGCTGCGCGCGGGATTGGTCGACTTGGTCAAGGCCTCGATTACCGGCAGCATCCTCGGCAACCTGCTGCTCATCCTCGGCCTGTCACTGCTGGCCGCTGGAACCAAACGAGCCGAGATCCGCTTCAATCGCACCGCCGCGGGCATGAGCGCGGCAATGCTGGCGCTCGCAGTTGTAGGCCTCACGTTCCCCGCCCTGTTTCACGCAACTCACCCGGAGAAAGCCGCGAGGGTGAGCGAGCTTCAGATGTCGGAATGGGTCGCCGTCATCCTGATCGCCACGTATGGCTGCTCCCTCCTGTTCACCATGCGCACCCACCGCTCCCTGCTCAGCGGCGATCCGCACCCGACGGAAGGGCCGGCCTGGGGTGTGGGTCGCTCGCTGCTGATTCTGGGCCTGGCGACGGTTGGAATTGCGGTCGAGTCCGAGATCCTGGTCCATGCGACAGAGGCGGTGACCAGGAGCCTGAACTTGAGCGAGGTGTTTCTCGGCCTGATCGTTATCCCCATCATCGGGAACGCCGCCGAGCACGCGGCGGCCGTCATGTTCGCTCGCAAGGGGCAGGTCGATCTGGCACTTCAGATCGCGCTTGGGTCCAGCACGCAAATTGCTTTGCTCGCGGCGCCGTTGCTGGTATTTGCGGGTCTGATCCTGGGCCCCGGGATGGATCTGGTGTTCCGGCCCTTCGAGGTGGCCGCCCTGGGTCTGTCGACCCTGGTCGCCGCCATCCTGACCCTGGATGGAGAGTCGCATTGGTTCGAGGGAGTGCAACTTTTGGCAGTGTACGGGATGGTGGCCGTCGCAGCGTTTTTCATGTAAGTCCAACTCAGGCGTGGCCGAACGTCGCCGGTTAAGTTAGCTTCCGACCAACTCTTAGCAGAGGGCACGGGTGCGGACTCGCCCGACGATTCTCTTTTTTTCGCCGGACGGCTGCCCGGTCCCGGCTCTGGTCCGGCAGTGGGCGCAAGCCAGCGCGTTTCCGTTGGTCACACTCCAGAGCGGCGACGACGTCGAATCGATCGTCCTGCGCGGTCATCCCTGCCTGCTTTTCGTTCATGCAGATAGCGCGGGAGATCGCGGACTGGCGCTGGTCCACCGGCTGAAGGCCGACGCATTCACCGCGATCGTCCCGGTTACGGTCCTGGCGGGCGCCCATCACCCGGACCACGTGCAGGCGTGGTTCGAGGCCGGCGCCGACGAAGTCATCACGGGGTTATTCTCGCCGGCCGAGCAACGGGCCCGGGTCGAAGCGATGCTGGTCCGAACCGAGCGGGATGTGTCGGTTCATCCATCGACTCGTCTGCCCGGCACGACGGAGATCGAGCGGGAGATTCGGCGCCGCCTCGAAAGCCAACAGGATTTCGCGGTCTGCTACGCGGACCTCGATCATTTCAAGGAGTTCAACGATCGCTACAGCTATTACGACGGCGATCGGGTCATCTATCTGTTGTCTCGGATCCTGCACGACGTGGTGAAAGGCTTGCTGGGTCCTCGTGGATTCGTGGGCCACATCGGGGGTGACGATTTCATCTTCATCATCCCCGGCTCCGAGATCCACGTGGTGTGCACCGAGATTCTGTCCGTGTTCGATACCCTGATTCCGCTTCAGTACAACGAGCAGGACCGGCGGGCGGGATACTTCTTCGGCAAGGATAGGCGTGGCCAGTTGCATCGCGTGCCGCTGATGACGCTGTCGATCGGAATCGTGACGAATCGTAACCGGCGGTTTGCGCACCCGGCCCAGGTGAGCGAGCTGGCGACTGAAATGAAGAGCTACGCGAAGACCCTCCCCGGGTCGGTATTCGTGGTCGACCGCCGACAAGGAATGGAGGCCGATCTGCGGCCGGGGTCCGGGGCGAGAGAGCAGCGGTGAGGATGCCTAGATGAACGTGTTCTGTCCCAATTGCAGCACTGTCTATCGGGTGGATCCCGCGAAAGTGCCGGAAGGCGGCGTTCGCGCGCGATGTGCCGTTTGCTCGGCGGTGTTCGCGGTCAAGGCGGAGGTGGGTAGGCCGGCCCAACCGCCGGCAGCCCCGGAGCAGGGGGCGGTAGCTCCGATTCCGCCGGCAACGGAACGGCCGACACCTCGGGAGCCGATTTCGGCATCGCGGGCAACGCCGCCGGCCCCAGCACCGATTGTCCGAGCCCCGCCAGCTGCTGTTGTCGTCGCCTCGGCGCCGCCAGCGGCGCCCACCGCCCAGGAGCCTGAACCAACGCCGGCACCTGAGCCTCCACCGCCCCCTGAGCCACCGCCGCCGCCCGTCATCTCGGACCGGCCGGTATTCCAGGCACCGCCGACGCCACCGGTCCCGCCGCCCGCTCGGCCAAGTGCTCCCGGACCCGCCATGCCGGCCCGCGGCCCTGGATTGCCTCCACCGGCAATGCCGCCTGCAGCTGGAGTGCGTTTGGGTCAGGCCCGACCGATGCCGCCGGCGTTCCGGACTCCGATGCCGGCCGGACCGGTAGGGTCTCCTGCGGCGGCCCAGGCTGCTCCTGTCGGCGTGGGGTCGGCACCGGCTTCAGCTGCGGCGGCAACTCCGGCGGCTGCCCCTGCGGCGACGCCCGCGCCGCCGCCAGCGCCGGCCGCGACGCCCCCGAGCGCGCCGTCGCGCCCCATCAATCCGTTCCTCTCGCAAGATCCCTCAGCCAAGGCTCGGCGCCTGGCCCGAGCGTTGATCTCGGACATGGTCGTGTATCATCCCGCCAAGCGGCAGGAGGGGCTGCGGGAAGGGACACTCAAGCAGCTCTTTGATGAGGAGATCAAGAAGAGCTGGGAAGAGTACGCCGACCAGGTAGGTAAGGACCTTGCCGAGTCCACCGGTTTTTTCAAGGAAGCCCTGAACGAGATTCTGGCCGACGGCAGGCAGATCTTCTAGAACCGAGGGTCCGGTTCACTTCATACCGGCCTGCTTTCCCGTTATCTTCTAACGCGTTGGGGCCGTTCGTCCGCCGGGGGCGGTCGAGCGGCTCGATCGTATTGACACCACGGCTGGAGTCCCCGCCATGTCAGATCTCGCCGACCGCCTGGCTGAATTAGAGCATCGGGTCACCGAACTCCGAGACTTTCTTTGACCTGACTGGAAAAGCCAATCGCCTCGCCGTTCTGGAGCAGAAGCAGGCCGAGCCGGGCTTCTGGTCCAATGCCGAAGCGGCGCGGGTTGCGGTGCAGGAGGTCAAACAGTTGAAGAGCTGGGTGACGCCGTACGAATCGCTGCGGCAGCGGCTTCAGGCAGCCCGCGAGCTGGCCGAGTTGGTTGCCCATGAGCCCGATGCGGCGATGTCGGCTGAATTGGAAAGCGAGAGCGCCCAGCTCGCCCAGGCGGTCGAGGCGTTCGAGCTCCAGGCCATGCTGCAAGGGCCGGAGGACGAAAAGGACGCCTTACTCACGATTCACCCGGGAGCGGGCGGCACCGAGTCACAGGACTGGGCCGAGATGCTGATGCGCATGTATGTGCGCTGGGCCGAGCGTCACGGATTCGAGGTGTCCATCCTCGACCTGCTCCCTGGAGAAGAGGCCGGGATCAAGTCGGTCTCGATCGAGATCAAGGGTCAGTACGCCTACGGCTACCTCAAAGCCGAAAAGGGCGTGCATCGGCTGGTACGGATCTCGCCTTACGATTCCCAAGCTCGCCGTCACACATCGTTTGCCTCCGTGTTCGTGTATCCCGAGGTGGACGACACCATCGAGATCGACCTGCGGGAAGAGGACATCAAGATGGACGTATTCCGAGCCTCGGGCGCCGGCGGCCAGCACGTCAACAAGACCTCATCCGCGGTGCGACTCACCCACATCCCGACCGGAATCGTGGTGTCGTGCCAGCAGGAGCGCAGTCAAGGCAAGAACAAGGCGACCGCGTACAAGATGTTGCGCGCGGCGCTGTATCAGCGGAAGCTCGAGGAGCAGGAGGCCGCGCGGGCTGTACTGGAAGCGACCAAGACGGACAACTCGTGGGGCAATCAGATCCGCTCCTATGTCTTTCAACCGTACACGATGGTGAACGACCATCGTACCGAGCTCAAGGTATCCGACGTACAACGGGTGATGGACGGTGACCTGGACGAGTTCATCCAGGCGTACCTGAAGCGGTTCGGGAGCAAAGCCGCGTGAGCGCGACCGAAGAGCGGAACTACGTTGAAGCGGCGCGGCGCGAGAAGCGCGCCGAGCTCGAGAAGCTCGGCGTAGCGCCGTTTGCCTACGGCTTCGAGCGAACCCACACCGCCGCCCAGGCGATGGCTGCCTACCACGACAGCATGGGCGAAAACGGTCCCGAAGTCCGGGTCGCCGGGCGAATCTCGGCTTGGCGGTCGCAAGGTAAAACTGCCTTCGCTCACCTCGAGGACGTATCGGGAAAGATCCAGGTCTACTTCCGGAGAGACGGCCTGGGCGATCGCTATGAGCTGGTAAAGCTGCTCGACCTCGACGACCACGTCGGCGTACAGGGACGGCTGTTCCGCACGAAGATGGGCGAGATCACTGTCCGGGTCGAGGCGTTCGAGCTGCTGGCCAAATCGCTGCGCCCGCTGCCGCGGGGCAAGAGCTATGTGCGGGATGACGGCACCGCGGTGGACACTGCGCTCGCCGATCCGGAGGTCCGGTACCGCCAGCGTTATGCCGATTTGGCTGTTCACGAGGACGTACGGGCAATCTTTCGGACTCGCGCTCGGGCTATCGCGTATCTGCGGCGGTTTCTCGATGAGCGAGGGTTTCTCGAGGTCGAAACACCGATCCTCCAGCCGCTCTATGGCGGGGCAACGGCGCGGCCGTTTGTGACCCACCACAACGCGCTGGACATGCCGTTGTACCTACGTATCGCCGACGAGCTGTATCTCAAGCGCTTGCTGGTCGGCGGCCTCGAGCGAGTGTACGAGATCGGGCACGACTTCCGGAACGAGGGGATGGACCGGACCCACAACCCCGAGTTCACGATGCTCGAGTTCTATCAGGCCTATGCCGACTACCACGAGATGATGACAACAGTGGAGGCAATGGTCTCCGGAGTGGTCGAGCATTGCTGCGGATCGCTCAGGCTGGAGCGGGGAAAGGTGACGCTCGATTTCAAGCCGCCTTGGCCCAGGGTCCGGTTCGTCGAGGCCGTGCGCGAGCGCGCCGGGGTCGATGTCCGGACCGCCTCCGATGGCGACCTCCGGAGCGCGCTCGCCGCGCGACGGCCCGCAAGCTCCGAGCATTCCAGTGACGAGCTGGCGGCCTATTCGCGGCCCAAGCTGATGGACGAATTGTTCAAGGAATTCGTCGAGCGCCATCTGGTCCAGCCGACGTTCGTCGTCGACCACCCGAAGGCGTTGTCACCTCTGGCCAAAGCGCACCGGGCCGACGATCGCCTGGTCGAGCGGTTCGAGCTGATTCTGCAGGGAGTGGAGTTGGCCAACGCGTTCAGCGAGCTCAACGACCCGGACGATCAGCGAGCCCGGTTCGAGGACCAGGGACGCCAGCGCGAGGCCGGCGACGATGAGGCCCAACGCTTCGATGCAGACTATGTGCGAGCTCTGGAGTACGGGATGCCGCCGGCCGGCGGCGTCGGGGTCGGAGTGGACCGGCTGGTCATGCTCCTTACCAACCAGCCGTCAATTCGCGACGTGATTCTGTTTCCTGCGATGCGGCCGGAGGCTGGGTGAGTTCGGGTCGGAAGCGATCCCCTGTGGACGAGACGTCGATCGGCGGTGCCGCGGATTATCGCGCGATTCTGCGCTGGCCCACGAGACTGGAGCGCCGAATCGCGGGGCGCTATCTCCGGTCTCGCCGCGCGAAGAGGGCCGCGTCGCTCAACACGATCATTGCCACTGGCGGCGTCGCCGTCGGTGTAATGGCCCTGATCGTCGTCCTGGGCGTGATGAACGGCCTCAGGGACGATCTCCGAGAGCGCATCCTGGTAGCGAGCCCCCATCTCCGCGTGCTCACGTTCGGCGCCGGACTCAGGTTGGACGACTGGCGCCAGGTTCTGGCCATGGCGAAGCAGCAACCTGGAGTGGTGGCGGCCGCACCCGAAGTGATCAGCCAGGCGGGGATCAGTGCCGGACACGACTACGGCGAAGGCGTGAACCTGCTGGGGTTCGACCCCGACACGGGGACCCGCGCGGTGACCAGCTTCCCCCAGTCCATCAAGAAGGGTGACCTCTCGTTCCAGCCGAAGCGCAAGGACGTGGATGGCGCCATCCTGCTGGGCAGTCGCCTGGCCAATCGGCTGACCGTGTGGACGGGAGATGTGGTGACTCTGGTGCCGGTAACGCAAGCGAAGCTGAATCCGGCTTTGGGCGTCGCCGTCCCGAAATTCTGGAAGTTCGAAGTGACGGGGTTGTTCGAGACGGGAATGTTTCAATACGACAACCAGTTTGTGGTCGTGTCCCGGAGTGTCGCCCAGCAATTCACCGGGCTGGGCGACGCGGTGTCGGGCATCGCCATTCGCGTGTCCGATCCGGAGATTGCGCCCCAAGTGGGCCGGCAGTTGGAAGAGCGTCTGGGCTACCCCTATCGGACCCTCGATTGGCAGACGCAGAACGCCAGTCTCTTCAGCGCGTTGGAGCTCGAAAAGCTGGCCATGGGCCTGATTATCTTCTTCATCATGGTGGTCGCGGCGTTCAACATCGTCGGCACGTTGACCATGGTGGTGGCCGATAAGACCCGAGAAATCGGAATCCTGCAGGCCATGGGACTCACTGCACCGGCGGTCGCCCGCATCTTCCTGGCACAGGGAGCGATCATCGGCCTGGTTGGCACGACGCTCGGGCTGCTCGGCGGACTGGCAGTCTCCTACGTGGTGGACCGTTCCGGTTGGATCCGCATCAATCCCGCGGTCTATTTCATCGACCACCTCCCGGTGCACGTCGAGCTGCTCGATGTCAGCGTCGTCGTGCTTGCCAGCGTAGGGATCGCCCTCCTGGCGACGCTTTATCCGTCCCGCTCCGCCGCGCGGCTCACGCCGGTCGAAGCGATCCGGCACGAGTAGGAGACGGACACCGTGCCGATTCTCGAAGCGAGCGGACTCCGCAAGGTCTACCGGGGCGGTGACGGCAGCCCTATCGACGTGCTGACCGGGGCGGATCTCGGTGTGGCGCGCGGAGAGTTCGTCGCGATCGTGGGCGCGAGCGGCACCGGCAAGAGCACATTGCTTCACCTGCTCGGAGCGCTCGACCGGCCCACCGCGGGAACTGTGAAGCTCGACGGGCAGGGGTACGATGAGATGACCGCGACCGAGCTCGCCTCGGTGCGGAACCGGAAGCTCGGGTTCGTCTTCCAGTTTCATCACCTGCTCCGCGAGTTCACCGCGCTCGAGAACGTGATGCTGCCGCTCCTCATCGCCGGAGCGACCGAGGCAACGGCCCGGTCGAGGGCGGAGGAGCTGCTCGCCCGAGTCGGGCTCGCCGGGCGAATGACGCACCGGCCGACGGCGCTCTCCGGCGGGGAGCAACAGCGGACCGCAGTCGCCCGGGCGTTGGCGACCGACCCGGTCGTGGTCCTGGCCGACGAGCCGTCCGGCAACCTGGACTACGGTCATAGCGAAGTCCTGCACGAGCTGTTCGCGAGTCTGGCCCGCGAGTTCGAGACCGCGCTGGTGGTCGTGACCCACAACCGGCTCTTGGCCGCTCAGGCCGATCGGGTGTTGAGCATGGAGAACGGGCGGCTGGTCCCGCTGACCAGCGTGGAGTCGATGCCCTGATGAGCTGCGATCAGTGCCATGAGCGCGAAGCGGTTATTCACCTCACGCAGATCGTGAACGAACAGGTCACGACCCTCCATCTGTGCGAGCGCTGCGCAGCGGAGAAGGGGGTCGAGAGCACCGCGACGGTCGAGCAGAATCCGTTCGCCAAGCTGGTCGCCGCCAGTATGGGGAAGGCGTCTCCCGACCTGACACTGGTTGGGTCGGGCACGCGCGGCGCCTGTCCCCGCTGTGGCGCCACCCTCCAAGACTTTAGGGAAAGCGGGCGACTCGGCTGCGCTGATTGCTGGCGGGCGTTCGAGGCGCCTCTCAGGGATTTGCTGAGGAGGTTGCACGGCTCGACGGTGCACATGGGCGAGCGCTACGCCGAGAGGAACGGGGAGGCCGTGCGGGTGAACGGGGACAGCGCCCCGCACCAGGCCGACCTGCGGGAGCAGCTTCGGCTCGCCATCGAGACCGAAAACTTCGAGCTGGCGGCCGAGCTGCGGGACCGCCTGCGGGTGCTGGAATGATCGACCTGAGCTTGCTCACGGATGGTGGGGTCGGCTGGCTGGACGCGAGCGGACCGGCGAGTCACCTCGTGCTCTCCACGCGCATTCGACTTGCCCGAAATCTCGCAGATCACGTGTTTCTGACGCGCAATTCGGAGCCGGACCGCGAGGAGATCCTCGCCCTGGTGCATCGCGCCGCCCAGGATACGGTGCTGCTCCGCCGGGCTGTTACGTTCCGGCTCGATAGTCTGGACCGCACCGACCGACAGCTGCTCCATGAGCGGCATCTTATTAGCAAGGAGCTGGCTGGCTTAGACGCCGACGGGAAGGTCCGGGCAGGGGCCTCGGTGCTGGTGCAGGACCGGATCGGGGTCATGCTGAACGAGGAGGACCACCTCCGGCTCCAGGGGCTTCATTCCGGGCTCGCGCTGGAGCAGGCATACGCCGAGGTGGATCGGCTGGACGCCGAACTGGGACAACGACTTCCCTTCGCATTTCACCCCGAGTTTGGTTACCTTACCAGCTGCCCCACGAACGTCGGGACAGGACTTCGGGCATCGGTCTTGATCCACCTGCCGGGGCTGGTGCTGACGAAGGAGATCTCGAAGGTCCTGCAGGGGCTCGCCCAGGTGGGGCTCACCTTCCGAGGGTTGTACGGGGAAGGGAGCGAGGTCGTCGGCAACTTCTTCCAGCTCTCCAACCAGACGACTCTCGGCAAGTCGGAAACCGAGCTCCTCGACCACC
>DATJGL010000336.1:0-3635 GCA_035495075.1 Gemmatimonadales bacterium | reverse complement strand
CACGACCAGGGCATCCGGTACTGGGTTCCCATAAACGTCAGTCACCCGGACCCGGGCGGGCGTACCGGCTTTGCCAGGCTTGGCGTCCGACCCGTCGAGAAACGCGAGGTTGGCCGGCGCCGCCGGTGCGGCGGTGGCGGTGAACCGTAGCGGCGCGACGTTGTCCAACGAGAGCGTCAGCGTCTGCACTCCGGCTTTTTCGCCCAGTCTCCACCGAACCTCGGCCCGCCCCGTGGAATCGGTAACGAGAAGCGAATCGGCGCTGGAGCCCGTGCTCGCCACGGCGACCGCCACTCCTGGCACACCGTTGCCGGCTGCGTCGGTCACGCGGATCGCGACCGGCTTCGATACCTCGGTTCCCACGGTTCCCCGGACAGTTGACGACGAGACTCCGATCAGCCGGGCAGGCGCGCCGGGGAAGCTCGCGGCGAGAACAGTGGCGGGTGGAACGGTCCGACCTGACCCGATGACTACCTTCGCTCGCTGCACACCGGCCCGCGGTCCGAGCCACCAGTCCGCACGCGCCTCTCCCAGCGAATCGGTGCGTGCCGCACGCCCCGTGATCCTGCCGCCGTCCACCGGCTTCCATGCGACCGGCACACCGACCAAGGCCCGCCCCGAAGAATCGGTAACCTGAACGCCAACGACGACCGCGTCGGCGCCCGCAGCGAGTCCGCTGGGCGCCTCGTCCGCCTGGGTCACGCGCGTGTTCGCCTTGGTCGGTTCTACCTCTGCCAACGCGGTGCCCGCCGTATCGACACCTGCGACCGAAGCTAGTAATCGCTCGATGCCCGGTCGGTCTCCGGTCGTCCAGACGGTCGAAGCGAGCCCGTCCGCGCCGGTGACAGCGGAATCAGGGCGCGCCGTTCCTGCCCCTTCTTCGGGTCCGAAGCGCACCACGATGCCGGCCATTGGACGGCCAACCCGCGACTCGACCCGGACCACGACCGGCTCAGAGAGCCGGCTTTCGACGCTGCCATGCTGCTCGCTTCCCTTCGCTACAACAACCCGACCGGGAACCGGCACTACCTCGACTGCGATGCTGTCACGAGCACCGTCCAACTCGGCGATCAGAAAAGTGCGTCCGGCCACTCGCCCAATGACGTCGGATCCTTCGACCCGTGCAAACGCAGTGTCGGGAGTGTGCAGGCTGGTGGCGGAACGAAGGACGGCATGCCCGCGCGCATCCAGCGGCCTGACCGTCGCAGCAGTGCGTCCGCCCTCGGGAACGCGCAGCACACTGTCAGTGCCGAACTCGAACTGCGCGGCCCTCGGTCGGACCGCGACGCGCGCCCGGGCGACCTTTTCCCCCACCGCTGCAGTGAGCCCGGTTGCCCCCGGGGCCCGAGCGACGACGAAGCCGGCGCTGTCTACCGTGGCTACCGACGAGTCTTCGGTCTTCCACTCGATCGTGGCACCGACAAGCGCAGTCCCCCGACGATCGGTGACCGTCGCGACGTAGCGGAGCGTGTCGCCCAGCGACGCGGCGGTATCGCTCGCAGGCGTGAGCCCAATCCAGCTCACGGCGAGGTTGGCCACGGACAGCCGCGTGCCCTGGTCGCCGATGAGGCCGCAGGAGTGTGCCGAGGCAAGGATGGTCGCCAACGCGGCACCCAGACCGATGCCCCCGCTGATCCAGCGGCGAGTCTGGTGCAGTGGCTGCAAAGGGTTGCGTTTCGGCACAGGTCGATGGGATAGGGACAACATCAGGACTCTGCACGGATCGAACCAGCCAGGCAGAGCCGACCACTCATCCTAATGCACGTTCCTACAAGGGCTTAACAGGGCGCGGCCGGTCGACGCCAGGGCCGGTGTCAGGCAAGTTGCGACCCGGCTCGCGGAACGGCCCCGACCGATCAGCGGGAGGCGGCGAGGGCCTGTTCTACGTCCGCGATAACGTCATCCACATGTTCCAGCCCGACGGATATGCGGATCATGCCGGGAACGATGCCGACCCGGCTCCTCTCCTCCTCCGTGAGCTTCGAGTGAGTGGTGGACGTGGGATGGGTGACGATGCTGCGGGTATCACCCAGGTTCGGACTGTGCGACAGCAGCCGCACTGCATCGAGAAACCGGCGGGCACGCTCGAGTCCCCCGCGCACCACCAGCACGACGATGCCGCCCCCCTGGCACATCTGCCGGCGGGCCAGCTCGTGCTGCGGATGCGACAGAAGGAATGGATAACGCACTCGCTCGAGGTCAGGGTGTCCCTCGAAGTGCTGGGCCAACGCCAGCGCGTTGCTGCAGTGCCGATCCATCCGGACCGCGAGGGTTTCCAGGCTCTTGGACAGGACCCAGGCATTGAAGGCGGAAAGCGCCGGGCCGGTGTGTCGCGCGAAGAAGCGGATTTCGGAAATAAGCGCCTGCGGGCCCACGACCACCCCGCCGAGCGTACGTCCCTGCCCGTCGAGGTACTTGGTGGCGGAATGAATGACCAGGTCGGCGCCATGGTTGATGGGCTGCTGGAGATACGGGGTGGTAAAGCAGTTGTCCACCGCCAATGGAGTCCCGTGGGCGTGAGCCAGCTCCGCCAGCCAGCGAAGGTCCACCAGCTCGAGTCCGGGATTGGAGGGTGTTTCTACGAAGACGAGCCGAGTGTTGGGACGGAACGCTGCTTCCCAGCTTCCCGGCTCGGTCAGCTCAGCGTAACTGTGCTCGATTCCCCAACGCGGCAGCAATCGGGTGAGTATTTGGTGGGTCGAGCCGAACAGGGCTCGACCGGCCACGACATGGTCGCCGGCCTGCAGCAGGGCGGCAAAGGTCGCAAACACCGCCGCCATACCCGAGGCAGTTGCCACGCCGTCCGCCGCGCCTTCCAGCTTGCAGATCTTCTCAACGAATTCGTCCACGTTCGGGTTCGAGTAACGGCTGTAGATGTTGCCCTGGATCTCCTCGGCGAATAGCGCGCGAGCCTGCTCCGCACTCTCGAACACGAAGCTGGAGGTGAGAAACAGGGGCACTGAGTGCTCCCGCTCGGGGCTGACCCGCACCTGCGTGCGAATCGCGCTCGTTTCCGGGTGTTCGGACGGCGGTGTCATAACGGCCTGGACGCCTGTGTCGCTGCCACAGCGGGCGCAATCGCGTGGCTATAGGTGATGGAGGCGGTGTGCTCGAGTACCCGCGCAACGGAACAGTATTTCTCCATGGACAGTTCAACGGCACGTCGTAGCGCAGCCTCGTCAACCGGGCCGGTGGCCGCGAAGTGAACCTGAATCCGGGTGAACAACGAGGGTTCGCCGGGCGCGCGTTCGCCTTCGACCGTCACGGTCAGATCGTCCAACGCCTGCCGCTGCTTGGCGAGAATTCCGACGACGTCGATGCCGGCGCAGCCGCCGAGCGCCGAGAGCAGCAACTCCATGGGCCGAGCGCCAAGACCCTCTCCGCCGATCGCCGGTGCGCCATCGATGGGCACGACGCCGCCGTTTCCGGTCTCGGCCACGAAATGGACCGCACCGTTTCGGCGGCGCACCACTGCACGCATGGTTCGGCCCGAGTCGCTCATCGATTCGGTTGTGGCGTCACGCGCAGATACGGCTTCCTGGCCACGAACCCCTTGGGGAAACGGACCCGCGCGTCTTCGTCCGAAATCGCCGGCACCACGATGACATCGTCACCGTCCTGCCAATCTGCCGGGG
>DATJGL010000335.1:0-8259 GCA_035495075.1 Gemmatimonadales bacterium | reverse complement strand
TCGCGCTGGAGCACGTCCGCCATGTCGCGCAGGAGCCCTGGCGCGTCCGGACTCATCCGCACGCGGACCTCCGGGGTGGGGATCTGAGGGGGTGGCGAAAGCTGGCTGTGAACGGCCGATTTTTCCAGTGGCACTCAGTCGCTGTCGTCCGGCTCGATCCCCACGACCCCGCCGTCCGAGGCTCGCACTTCGACTTCCTTCCGTCCGGAAGGGGTCTCGACCTTCACCTCGAATACCATCTGCCCAGCCTCGGTCTCGCTCGAGGCGCTGAGGGCGGTGCCTCCGGCCGCTTGCGCCGCGATTGCCACGGCTTGCTCCTGGGTGACGGGAGGAGGAGGGGCAATGCCTAACCGGGTCGCGAACTCGGTATTCGGGGGATTGAACCGGATGGCTCCGCCCGGTCCGGAACTGCTCTGGCAGCCGGGCAGTACGAACATCACCGCGAGCAGAGCGGGGGGATGAACACGCAGCTTCATGGTTTGCCTCCTGCAGGGGGCGAAGAGCCGGCCCGTCCGGGTTGCTCTACTTCAGGAGCACGCCAGGGATGTCAATCGTGACACGGAGAGGCACCGACCAAGCCCAGCTCGTGCGTAAGGAACTCCCGCGTCCCGGTCGGCCCGGTGAGCGCAAGCCAGAGGGCACCCCCGGCAGGCTCGAGTGTCAGCTGAAAACGGAGGAAAGGGCAGCACTGACGCTCCAGCTCGATCAGCTCGATCAGTGCCGCGAGCTGGTATGCGCTGGGTGCGAATCGAAAGGCGTACCCCTCGCCGCCGGCATCGGTGAGCTCGCGCGCCTCGAGCTGAGCCGCGCCGAACGCGGCCAGGACGCTCTGGCGCCGCACCCGTAGTTCGGGCGCGGTCAGGAGGCATGCAACGGGTACGCCTACTGCTTCGTCCATGTCCACGCAGTGATTCGCCAGCCGGTCGCGCCTTTTTCCAAGGCAACGGTCAGGGTCGAACTGGCTTCCTCGACCGTCTTCCCGTTCTGCTTGAATTTGTAATTCGCGGGGACCACCACGTAGGCGTAGTTGTCGGTGACATCCACGTGACGGGGCCTCCCGAGTGTGACTATCCCACCGGTGACGCCGTGCTTCTTGGCGTCGGCGTCGTAGTCGTTCGCCCACTTCTCGCATGCTCCGGCGCCGTGCCACTCGTGGGGCGGAAACTCGTCGATGATGGAGGTTTGGTCGGCGCAGGCTGCCACGGCGCCCTTGACATCGCCCTTGTTGAACCCATCCACGAACTGGTGCACTGGTACCATCACATCCTTCTGCTGCGATGCGGCGTGCGACGCCGTGGTGAAGACAGCCAAGGCGAGCGCGAATAGCGTTTTGTACATCTGCGTTGCTCCTATCCTATGGGCGAGCGATCCTGGCTGACGGTCCTTTCAAGGTGGCCCGCGCTGCTCACAAAGCTAGGTCCTGGCGCTCGGCGACCACCAGCCGCGGACCCACGCAGCGAGCACGATGAGCACCCCCAACGCCGCCAGGGATAGGCTCCGATGCCAGCTGCCAACCCAGAGGACCACCAGCCCGACGAGCCGTAGCGCTTCCATCGCGCGCGTCATGTGCCGGGCGACGTAACGGCCAAACTCGGAGGCCCGATAGCGCAGCAGATCCTGGTCGAAGCGACCACTGAGAAGAAGAGCAGATGCAACGAACGGCGGCAGCAAGCCTACGACTGGAGCCGCGATGAGGTGATGGCGCCACAGCAACCCTGCGGCTACCAGCCCGGCTGTCCAGTCAACTAGAAGCTTGGCCGGGTGGATCTGATGGTACAGCACTCGCTCGGCAAGGGTCACTGAAATGCGGCCGCTGGAAACGCTACTGTTGGTTGCCAATCTGCTGACCTTCGTCGCGAAAGTTCCGGTCGACTTTCATCGAGCCTCGCGGTCTCGGGTGCGCCATTCCCACAGGCCGGCCATTACCGCGGGAGGCAGGCGGCAATTCAGCTGCCGCGCCACCATGACGATCTGGCCCCGATGATGCGCGTCGTGCGCGACGAAGTAGCTGAGGACGTGCCCCACGTCCAGCTGCAGGTTCCGCCACACGTACGCCTTCGAGGGTGGAATGCGACCACCCTCGCGACACCCCATTTGCAGGAGAGCGGCGATCCCCCGAGCGCTCCGGTTCAGAGCGGCGCGGAGCTGCGGGCGATTAACGCCACGCTGATCCACCCGTGTCGGGGCCACGATCCCGTACTCATGGCCCAGGGTCTTGATCCATCTGCAGCGTGCGTTGTGCAGGTGAGCGGCGATGGCTCTGATCGTCCGGCTCGGCACTCCAGGGACGGCGGCCGACCAGAGGTGAGCAGGGATCTGCGCGACGAGGTAGTTGGTGACGCGACTGCTGGTATTCCACGCGCCCAGGACCGCATCCTGCAGATCGAGAGAGGAAGGCACGGAAGCCACTAGTCCCCTTCGACGAGCGCCGCGAGCTTCGTCAGCGAGGACCGCCAGCCGGTTTCATTGTCAGTGGTGGACAGGCCTCGTGGCAATCCCTCGTGCACGGCGAGGACGTCGGTACCACGGTCGGCATCGGCGAGCGTTATCGTGATGGTCATCTCGCCCTGCAGCGATGGATCTGTGGTCTCGAACTCCACCACCTCGACAACCTGCTCGTTGGCCACGAGCTTGACGAAACGGCCATGGAAGGTGTCGGTCTGCGCGGTCGTCTTGCCCACCCCGGTCGGCCCGTCGTACGTGAGCGAGATCCGGAACGAGCCGCCTTCCCTAGCATCGAAGACGTGGATACGGCTCGTCATTCCCGTAGGCACCATCCATGTCGCGACTGCGTTGGCGTCGAGCAGCGCTCGGTAGACGGCCCCGCGGGGCGCGTTCACATGACAGTGGAGGCGGGTCGAGCGCACGCCGGACGGTACGGGTTAGGCGGCTCCGGACTTCCTGGGCCAATCCAGCTCATAGGTGGAGGAGAGCGAGTACAGCGCGCGCAGGGCGCCGGTCAAATGCTCTCCCCAGTGAATCTGGAAGTTGAAGCGCCACTCCCACAACGCCTCACCGCTCTCGCCCCTGGCCCATTTTACCAAGCCCGCCCGGACGTCCCGGTAGATGTCGGCCAAGTCATCCGCCAGGCTGCCGGTTACCTCAGACTCCGAAAGCGGCTCATACGGATCGTAGATCTCACGATAGACGTTGCGGTCACCGATCAGTGAGGTAAGGGAGGTATGCAGTTCCCGCCACGGCTCAGGCCTTCCCCGATCGGGCGGAGGGACCGGATCGGCGACGGCTTCGGCGGCTGGGTCCTCGCCTTCAGCGGGCTCCTTATCAGGGAAGAGAGCGTCCGTGGAGGGTAGGGCCAGTGCCGCGGCATACAGCCTTGGCAGCACCTCGTGCACCCGTTGCAGGAATTGCTCGCGCGTCAACCCCTCGCGCGCCTCAATGACACCGCAATATTCCTCGGCGGTAACCGAGAATGTCGTGAGCGCGGGGGACTGGACCGGCGGCAAGGCTTTTCGAGGCATTACCGATTTTCCCACCGGCCGGCCAGGAATGCAAGCGGTATGGCGACTGGAAGGACGACTGCCATCAGGCCGACGGCCGCAATGGCCTTGCATTGGTAACCCATGAACGGATCCTTCTCCGACCTGTGGTTTCTCCCTGCTAGTGAAAAGTCGGGTGAGTCCACATGTAGGCGATGCAGCCGAACCCGGCCATTTCCATCGTAGTAGCGGCGAGCAGAGAAAGTCGAGCCGAGCGGTTCGGAGCGAACAGGCCGGAAAGGAAGAAGAATAGTCCGAACAACGGCGCCGCCAGAATCCTGAGCGGGGCGAACATTGACCACGCGCGCAACAGGGGGGTGGACTGGAAAAGCTTCGGCGCGAGGTATGTCACGGCGGCGGCGAGGCCGGTGGAAGCGACGACCAGTGATGCGACCGACAGCGTCAGCCAGAATAGGTGGCGAGTCCGCAGGAAGAAGAGCCCAGCACCGGTTGCGGGGACCGCTGCCAGCGCGAACGCTCCCAGGAACACCAGGCTTTCGCCGAAGGCAAACATTCCTCCCTGTTTGTCGGGACTGGTCGAGGTGGCGACGTACCAATCCGTCACCACCCAGGCGATTGCGACGGCGGCGAAATAGCCGACTACGATGAGGCCCGCTTTGGCGACTGGTCTCATCGGCCGAGGTCGTGGAACGGGGCTGGCGTCACTCATTGGGACGATTGAACGAGGCCATGAGGAACGAGCGAGCCATGGGATACCTCCTAGCCTCCACGCTTTCCATTATAAGTGACGGAGCTGCAGGACGCGGGCTTAGTGGCGGCGGTAGGCCAGGAGCAGCCCATCACGAATCGGGACTATCGTCGCCACCCAGTTTTCATCGCTTGTTACGAGCCGGGTGAATTCGCGGACGCCGGTCGTGGCCTCCGACCGATCCTTCCGATCGAGCACCTGGCCGTGCCACAACATGTTGTCCACGAGGAGGACTCCGCCAGGGCGAAGGCGCTCGTAAATGACGGGCAGTGCCGCGGGATAGCCGGCCTTGTCGATGTCGTTGAAGATGAGATCAAAGGAGCCCTGCGTGTCGCGCAACGTTTGCACGGCTTCACCCACGTGGAACTGGACGAGGTCGGCAAAGCCCAACGCAGCGAGCCGGGATCGGGCTTCACTGGAAAGACCGGCGTCCCAAACCGTGTGGTGGACTACGCCGCCCCCGTTCTCCCGAACCGCGCGGGCAAACCAGGCTGTCGAATAGCCGAACCCGGAGCCAAGCTCGAAGACCGTGCGAGCCCCGACCAGGCGCGTGATAAGGTAGCAGAAATAGCCGGCGGCGGGGCCGATAATAGGAAACGCGGTTCGCTCCGCGTCCGCCTCCATAGCCTGGAGCTCCGGCACTCTCGGTGGGACCAGCGAGTCGAGATACCGGGCAACCTCGGGGTGCACAGGTTCGAACGCCATAGCTCGCATGTCCTCCGACCGTGAGCGTGCCGTGACGCGGGCAATCTCCATCGCGTCGCCGGAGCTATGACCTGGATTGTCGCGGAAACAGATCGACGCCGCGGCGGCTAGACTTGACGCTCTATTGTCGCGCTACATCGGGCGGCGTGCGGTATCCGCTGCCTCAGAAAGGTCGACGCAACCCGGCACCGTGCGCGCATCGTTTGACGGAACCGCCCCGCCGCCGGTCCCAGCAGGATTTCGTACGGCCACCAAATCAAAACAGAACGTCACCCGGTCAGCCACCTTGACCGTCCCGCCAGGCCCTCCGCTGAATGGCTTGATTCCGAAGTCCGTCTGTTTGGCCGTAAACGTCCCGGTGGCCCTGATGGTGTCAGGGCCGATGCTGACGTCCGCGGTCACCGGCACCTGACCGGTCGTGCCCTCCATGGTGAGCGCAAGCTGGAATTCCATCTTTCCACTGGTCGCGTTGAGGGCGTCGGCTGCGAAGGTCATCTCGCGGTAGCGATCCACGTGCAGAACAACGGTTCGCATGGCCTCGGTCACCTTCCGGATCTCGGCTGTATCCGGCGGGGTTAGCACCTCGAGGCTGTCGGTCGGAACCTTGAGCCGCAGATATGACGTCGGCGTTCCCTGGCGGTACACCAACACACCGGTGACTCCCCGGGCGTGAATCACATGGGTGTGTCCGGCGAAACCAAAGAGACCCGCCTTGCCGGTCTTGACCACCAGGCGACTGCTTGGGTCGACCTGATACACAACGGAATCGGCCGCAGCCTGGGTGGCTTGGGTGTCGCGGCTAAACCCTGCGAGGAGCGGTATGATCAGCAGCGCAGAGCCCAGCATCAGGCCCAACTGTCCAGGGGATTCACAGTTGCTCAGGCCTTATGCGAGGTTTTCGCGAAGAATGGAGTCAGTACCTGCTGGACTTTCTTGCTCTTGCACTTGGGGCAGTGAGGGGTCTTGCCGTGCTCCGCCAAGGGCTCGACGCGGTCAAAAACATGCTTGCAATCGTTGCAGCGATATTCGTAAGTGGGCATACGGACCTCCGCTTTCACCCGAAGATGGCAGGCGGGCAACCGCTCGCCTTTGAGGCGATGCTCGCAATGCCCAACCTAAGGGGGGTCGGCGACCGGCGTCCATCGCCGCGTGTGTGCAAGCGGGGCGGGTGCACCAGTCTCTGCTTATAGCTGCCGCTACGGTCCTGACGGGTCCTCATGACGTTCGTTGAATTGGTCAGCGCCGTTGTGCTTATCGGTTACTTGGCCTGCAGTACCGGTAGCGGCGCCAGTCTGACTGGCCCCAGCACTTCGCCGCCGCTCCCAGCCGGGTCTGCCGATGTGGCCATTCAGGACTTCACGTACTCACCCGCCACCGTCAACATCAGGGTCGGTGCTGCGGTACGATGGACGAATTACGGTCCCTCACCGCACACAACGACGAGCAACGTAGGTGCTTGGGATAGCGGTCAGCTCAACTGGGCCACTGGTAGTGGGAGTTACGGCGGGGGCACCGTGGGCGGCACGTTCCAGCTGACCTTTACCAGAACGGGTACGTACGGCTACTACTGCAGAATTCACCCGCCGTCATTGTATCCCGGCTTCACCGGGACGATAGTTGTCACGCCCTAGTGGCCAGCGACGGTATGCAAGGCGCAGGCATCCCCCGGGTGAGGGCAGACGCGGCGGGCCGGCGTACCCGGGGCTATGGTGGACGGCGCGGCTGATTTCCCAGGAGGGTTTATGGGTCATCCATCACCGCGACAAGACGGTAGAGTAAGCAGCCGGGGAGCGTTGCTAGCGCAGCTGCTCCTGACGGCTGTACTTGGGGCTTGTAGCCACAACGCCCCTCCGGCACCGGAGCCGGGAACGCGTGCCGCCAATGTCGTCGTCGCAGTGGAGAACCAGAACGTGAACGACGTGGACGTTTTCGCCAACATCAACGGTGTGCCTCAGCGGCTGGGCACGGTGACGTCGCAGCAAACCAGTAACTTCGAAGTCAACTGGGAGCAGCTCGGACCCGCGGGGCACTTTTCGCTGATTGTGTCGCCTATCGGCAGCGGCGCCGTTTACCGAAGCGGGAGCCTGCCCCTCGGGCCGGGCAGCACCGTAGCCGTGCAGGTGGCGCCGGTGCTCCGAAATTCGAGCACCCAGGTGTACTAGTAGTCAGGCTGACGCTCGGCGCCGCCGCCGGCGGAGCGCCAATTGTGACGACCACCACGCCGACGGCGCCCTCCCACCACGCCGTCCAGCGGCGTGGCGCCGTTAACGCCACTACAGTTGTCGGGTCACCCAATCTCGAGCAGCTCGAGCCGATTCCCAAAGGGGTCCGCGACATGTACCCGCTGTCGGCCCGGCAGCGCGGTTTCGGCCAGAGCTGGGTAACCCGCGGCTTCGCAACGGGCGATCAGCGCTGGAAGCCCTGTTACCCGCAACCCAGGGTGAGCTTTCCGCGCGGGACGGAAGTCGGGATCGACCCCGAGATGCAACTCCACACCCTCAACACCGAACCACACCCCGCCCCGACCTTCCAGCTCGGCAGGCTTGGGAATCTCGATCAAGCCGAGAACACCCACATAGAAAGCGCGGGCCGCTGCCTCACCGCCCGGAGGCATAGCGAGCTGCACGTGGTCGAGCGCGACGAGACGCCAGGGGGAATCTGCCATTTGTTCTCGCAGGGCAAGGATCTGACGCCATAAAATTGGACGCGGCAGCGCGGCAAATGACCGCCGCTCGAGACCTACGAAGACGGCGAGGTAGACCACATCGAGAATGAAGATGAGACCGAACAGCTCCGCAATGAGGTATCCCGATCCGCGGCGGTTATCCGATTCGCGGCTTGCCCAACGCTTTCCACAAGGCGCCGATCTCGCCCACATGGTAGTTCTCGTGCAATGCCGACTCGTAAACCCCCTGAGCCAGGGAACGGAAGTAAGGATTGGCGATCCTGGGCGGCCGATGGAGGTCGGCGGACCCGGCGGTGTCGAGCAGGTCCAACAGGCGCGCGTGGGTCGCTTCAAGCAGGGCCCAGAGCTCTGCCAGCGGGAGATAGCGTGTCGCGCGCGTCGGTGATGGGCTGCCGGTGGCGCAGACGGCGCGGAGCGCCTCCGGGACCAGCCGTTCTGGTGGCGGATCGGAAGAAAAGAGCTGGCTCACATCATCCTCCACGCAGGCCAGATGCCCGAGCTGCCACGCGAGCGGGTTCGGCGCTTGTCGCTCGGGAGAGGGCTCCAGGGCTTCGGCGTCGGTGAAGTCCTTCGCCCACGCCTTCAACCACCCGCGGGCATCGTTGGAGATCGCACGTAAGGTCTCTTTCAGCTCCATTGCCTCTCTCGCGTTGCTCGGGTGG
>DATJGL010000334.1:0-12352 GCA_035495075.1 Gemmatimonadales bacterium | reverse complement strand
CTTGTATAGCTTCACGGCCCGTAGCACGCTCGCGCGGCCGACCCCGGCCGCTTTGGCGACATCCTTCGCTATCTCGTTCACCTTCGCGCGCTGGTGCGGCTTCGCCGTCATGGATGTGGCGAGCAGGCGCGCGTTGAAGTGCGACGCGAGGGCGAACGTACGATCAACGGCCCTGAGGTCGGTAAAGACGGTGCCGCGCTCCCGCCCCATCTTGAGGGCCCGCACGAGGGCCGCTGCTAGCTTCTGCGGTGGCTGCCGGTTGGCCCAGCGGTTGAGCTTGACGGCGACCCCGTCGAAGTAGCGGAGGACCCACTCAGGAACCGGCAGCCGATGCTTGCGGCAAACGCCTGGACAGCTACGGCCATCGCTTGATGGTGCTTCTCGCCGCGACCACCGGACAGACGGAGATCGATGAGGCGATCGTCACCGCGGTCGTCGCCCTGCTTCGCTACCAACTCGACGTGCGCCGCGAGCTGGACCCCGTCGACGCCGAGAACACCATCGCCCTCCTCGAGGAGAAGATCCGCCGCAGCCTCGCCCGCCGCGCCGTCAAGAAGCGCGACCTTCAGCGGAAAGTCTCCTATCAGCGCTATGGCGTGTGGGCCTGGAAAGCGGCGGTCACCAACCTCCTTGCGGCCGGCGAACTGCACCATGACAAGAGGGCGGACACGTATGCGCTGCCCTAATCGCCGCGCCCGCTGTCAGCAGCATTGTCAGCCGCGTCTTGCTGACAGCAAACGGCTGACAAGCCCATGAAGTTAGCCCGTATTGTCAGCGTCAGCAGAGGGGGGAGCACCTTATAGCGTGTGTCTTTTATATGCTGACGCTGACAACGCGTCCTTTTGCAATCCCAGCCTGCACTTGCGTGTCAGCATGGTCAGCGCTGACAAATCCGCTGACAAGCCGGCGACGGGCCTCGAGAGCGCCATGCGCCCGACGGCGGCCCGGTCGGCGGAAGTGTGGAAACAGAGAAGGGGCCCAGAAAGAAGCGAACGAGGGGAAAGGAAGGGGGAGGGGCATGAGGCTTTCTTCGCCTCCTTCGCTTCTTTCGTTGACGGTATGCCGCGCGTGAAGGACTACCTCGGTCAACTCAAGCGCGCCGAGGCCGAACTCGCGGCCCAGACCCCCACTCCGGCTAACGGGTCCTTTTGGTTGGTTTTTGGTGCGGATGGGAAGTGCCGCGACGGAAGTGTAGCGATTCCGCGCCTTTTAGGTTCGCGCCACCCATGACCTTGCGCGGGCCGTGCGGCGTGAATGCGTTTGCGCGGTGGCTCGGCGTGAGCCCGGCCGCAGTGAAGAAGGCCGTCGCCACGGGCCGCTTGAGTGCGCACGTCGCGGCCCGGGACGCGCGCGGTCGGCTCCGGATTTACGATCCCGAAGCGGCTCGCGCGGAATGGGTGGCGCATACGCGCTCCCGGTCCGATGTGATCCTGCGCTCGGTCGGGAGCAACGGGAGCGGGCCGAGGCCGTCGGCCCTCGCGGCCGCGACGCTGCGCGAGCGGAATGCGCGCGCGAACACGCTCGAATTCGAGTTGGCTGTTCGCCAGGGCCAATTCCGACCGATCGAGGAACTTGAGCAGTAGTTAAGCGCCCGCATCGTCGAGGCGCGCAACATGATGCTGGGCATCGCAAGCCGCATCAAAGGGCAGCTGCCGCATTTGAGCAAGGCCGACCTCGACACGATTGACAACGTAGTCCGCGACATTCTCACGGCCTTCTCGCGCGGGGGGCCCGCGCATCCGAATCTGTCTCCACCCGACCAGGAGGACACGACGCCATGAAATCGCCTAAGCAGCTAGTCAGCGAGGCCGCGCAGAAGGTGACCGACGTAGCCGCCCGCGTGCTCGGCGCGCGCACGGCCGTGACCCAATTGCGGGATGCGGACATGGCACTGCGGGAGGCGCACGCCGCCGCGGAGGGCGAACGCGGCCGACTCTTGAGCGCCGAACTGCCGAAAGCGGAATTGCTGAAGGTCGCCGAGCAGGAACTCGCGCAACTCGCGGCGGCGTGGCTCGCTGCGCGCGGTCCGGCGGTGGTGAGTTCGCTGGCCGGGGCGCTCGAAGAGACGCCGAGCGGGGAGCTTCGCGTCGTCCGGTATACGAGCCTTGTCGACGAGTTTGGGCTGTGGCTCCCGGCGCTCGCCGCCCTCGCGCTCGACCCGATCCGCGATGGGGTCGCGCGCGTGGTCCGCGCGGCGGCGATCGACGAGGCCCCGCCCTGAGCGAACGGCCCGCGCTCCTCGCGGCCGTCGACCAGCGGCGCGCAAGCATCGAAGACGAACACGCCAAGCTGGTCGACGACGCGCGCGAGGTGGGCATCCCGTTGCAGCACTTGTCGCCCACGGTCTTGAAGCGCAGCCGCACCGCAGACGCGCGCGCCGCCTGGGAAGCCGATCAAGTAGCCAACGCCGACCACTACGCGCGGTACCCGAGTGAGCGGCCGCCCGCGGCCAGGACCTCGCGCTCGCGCCGACCTGGCGCGCGCAGGCGGCCCGCGCCACCGCCGCCGTCGAGCGGAGCGACCTCCTCCAGCTAATTGCCCGTCAGCTGCTCGTCGCGAGCCGGGGTGGCCGTGCGCGGCTGCGGCGGTGGCTGGAGGCGCGCGGGGGCATTGCGCCGACACCGGTGCCCCCGTGGTTGCTGAGAGAGTGGCTCACCGAGCGGGTCGCGCTCGTCGGCGACTCGGCGGCCCTGCCCCTTGTCGTCGAGGCCCTCTGCCTCGTCCCGGAGCCTGTGCGCCACGCGGTGGTCACCGAGACCTGTTTCACGGCCGTGGGGTGGTCGAGTCGCGCCTGGGCGAGCTCAAGTGTGTTGGTCGATCGCGAGGGAAACCGGAAGCCGCGACTCGTCATGTTGGGCCCGGCCAGCGATGTGGGCACAGTCCTCCACGAAGTGGGCCACGGCTGGCATAGCCCGCTGTGCGAGGAGCCGGTCCCCCTCGGCTCTACGCGTGGTGTGGAGCAGCTCCTGGCCCTGGCGGCGCGCGACGGGTGGCGCGCCCGCGCGGATGCCATGGTCGCGCGCGGCGAGCGGCTGGCCGATGGGTGCATGTTTGCCTGGCTGGCGCGGCCGACTCGCGGTGAGGCACGACATCCGGCGTCTGATTCGCCGCTGGACCGATACGCCGCTCCTCGACGCGATCCTCCTCTAGCCATGTCTCCCTCTTCCCCCAGACCCCAAGTCCGTGCAGAATCCGCACGTGCGCTTTGTAGAGGGTGCGGCGGGTCATTGGTCGGGCGCCAGCGGGTGGCGTGCTCGTCCCGGTTTCCGCCTCTGGTGAGCCGACAGCGGACGGCCGAGGCCCGGCGGCAGCGCGACGCGGAGATCCGGGCGCTGCTCGAGGCGGCACTGGAAAAGGTGAAGGAGGATCCGTGATGGAGCGACGCGCCTTCCTAGCGCTGGTCCCAGGTGGCCTCCTCGCCGTGCCGCTCGCCGCCGAGGCGCAGCAGGCTGGGAAGGTGTACCGGATCGGCTACCTCGGTGGGACAGGATCGGCGGCGATGGCGCGCCCAATGGCTGCATTCCGGGAGGGCCTGCGGGAGTTGGGGTGGATTGAGGGACAGCGCGTTGTCATCGACGAGCGCTGGGCGGACGGCAGAGCGGATTGGTTGCCGCGCCTCGCCGCTGAGTTGGTCGCCCTGAAGACAGATGTCATCGTCACCCAAGGATCGCCGGCCACGCGTGCAGCCAAGAGTGCGACCGCGACGATCCCGATCGTCATGGTCAACACGACCGATCCGGTCGGCCAGGGGTTCATCGCCAGCCTGAGCCGACCGGGCGGAAACATCACTGGGTCTGCCGACTTCGCCGGGGAACTGAGCACCAAGCGGCTGGAACTGCTCAAAGAGACGCTCCCCAAGCTCTCTCGAGTCGCAGTACTCTTTGATCCGGCGCATCCCGCGCATGCTGTGGAGGTCAGAACGACGCAGGAGGCGGCGCAAGTCCTGGGCACCAGACTCGAACTTGCCGAGGCAACCGTCTCTGGGGATTTCCCGGGCGCCTTCGCGAGGATTCTCCGCGCCCAGGCCGACGCGCTCATCGTACTCGAAGGGTTCGCCAACTCCGAGAATCGGTCGTTGATCGTGGAATTCACCAGGACGAATCGGCTGCCGGTCATGTCCGGTGCGATCGGGCTCACACAGGCGGGAGGGCTGATCAGCTACGGGCCAGATGTCCTGGATATGTATCGACGCGCGGCGAGCTATGTAGACCGTCTCCTGCGAGGGGCGAAGCCGTCGGATCTGCCCGTCGAGCAACCGACCAAGCTGCTGCTCGTGTTCAACCTCAAGACTGCCAAGGCGCTCGGCCTGACGATCCCGCCGTCGCTCCTGGCGCGGGCGGATCAGGTGATCGAGTGATGGACCGCCGCGCGTTCCTTGCTGGTGCTGCCGCGCTGCTCGCCGCGCCGCTCGGGGTCGAGGCGCAGCAGAAACAGGCGAACCGTGTTGTAATCCTGACGCTCAACCCCCGCTCAGGAACGGCGGCGGCCATGGTTGATACCCTCCGGCAAGAGTTACGAGAGCTCGGGCACCAGGAGGATAAGAATCTCGTCCTTCAGTATCGATTTGCCGACGGGAATCGCGATCTTCTTCACGCCTCGGCTCTCGAGTTGGTGAAGGCTCAGCCGGCGGTGATCGTGACCTTCGGCACGCCGGCGACGGTCGTGGCTAAAAACACGATGCCGACAGTGCCGATCGTCTTCGTCGGCGTCGGCGACCCCATCGGCTCCGGGTTCGCCGACAGTCTCGCCCGACCCGGGGGCAGACTCACCGGATTTTCCTTCGTCGGGCCTGAGCTGGCGGCCAAGAATCTCGAGTTCCTCAAGCTGGCCGTCCCGAAGGCGTCGAGCATCGGAGTCCTAGTCGCGGGCGATCCGGAGGCGCCCCTCACGCGAGCTGTGTGGAGTTCGCTGGAGCAGGGAGCTCGTGCCCTCCACGTGACGCTCCATCGATTCCAGATTCAGAGCGCAGCGGAACAACTCGAAGGAGCGCTAGGGGCCATGGTAGCTCTACGCCCTGATGCTCTCCTCATCCTGAACGACCCCCTATTCTTTGTTCACCGCGCGCAGATCCTGTCAGCGGCCGATCGGCTCCGCCTTCCTACGATGTTCCAGACGACGCAATACGCCTTGGAAGGAGCTTTGCTCGCCTACGCGCCGGATTACGCCGACCAAGGGAAGCGCGCGGCGCGGTACGTTGACAAGATTTTGAAGGGGACAAACCCTGGCGATCTGCCGATCGAGCAACCCACGAAGTTCGAGCTGGTTATCAACCTGAAGACCGCGAAGGCCCTCGGGCTGACGATCCCGCCGTCGCTGCTGGCGCGGGCGGAGCAGGTGATCGAGTGATGGACCGGCGGGGGTTCCTTGCTGGTGCTGCCGCGCTCCTCGCCGCGCCGGTCGCGGCCGAAAAACAGAGGCCGCCGCACTGTGTCGCATTCCTGACGCTCAAGCCCCGCCTCCGAATGTCGTCGGTGTTGTCCCTTTTCCTCGCGATGTGGCTCGTAGGTTGTGGCGGGACGTACCCGCTGGGACCGGCGTCGGCGCCGCCGCCGCTGGTCGCTCGAGTCCACCCGGACTTTTGGAGCGCGGTCGCGGCACTGGATTTTGACAGTGGCGAACGGCTCGCCGCCAGCGCGTCACAAGTCGAGTTCCTCGCGGCGTTACGGGATGTCGCGGAGGAACGCCTTGTGGAGGGTCAGATGAGGTTGCTCGCACTGGCGCGCTCCGACGATCCGACCGTCGCCAAGCGGTCGACCGCGCTGCTGCGCTCCATCCTTCACGAGCGCCCATCGTGGGCAATCGTGTCCTTCGCGCCGCCCGATTTGCGTGCGCTTATTCGGGCATGGCGGGACATGTCGAGCGCGGAATCCTGGACGTTTCCTCCCCACCCCGTGACACACCGGCTTCAGCATCGGAACGAAGCGCCCCTGGTCCCCGTCACCGTTAATGGGCGGCGGACCGCGTTCGTCCTCGACACGGGCGCACTGATAACGGTGCTCAGCTCCCGCTTCGCCTCTGATATCGGCGTCTCGTCAGTGGTGGCGATGGGTATCCAGGACGTCCATGGCATCGCCATCCAGTCCTCGCTGGCAAGGGCCGACATCGATCTGGGTGGCATTCGCATCCAGGGGCACCCCGTGGCCGTGCTCGACCTGGGGATGCTCGAATTCCCGACGGGCCTGCCCGCGGAAGGCGCACGCCCGTCCCCCGTAAAGTTGGACGGCGTCTTGGGTTGGAACGCGATTCGCGAGCTCCGCATCACCCTCGACAACGATCGCAGCGCACTACTGCTGGAGCAGCCCCGGCGCCGAGCGACTTCAAGCAGTGAATTCGTCTGGGTCGCCAAGCCCTTCGTCCGCGCCCGGGCCGGGAACGGCCTTCCCCTCGCTCTATACCTGGACACTGCAGCGCAAAGGTCGGTCATCGCTCCGGCGCTGGCTGCGGCAGCCGGGTTTCGCGATGGGCGGGATGAGGCGATCCTGCTGACGGGCCCCGGTGGCACACGGCGGGTCGAGGCCATCATGTACGCGGGTGCCCTCCTTCACGTAGGAGGCGCGCGGGTACGATTCCGCAAACTGCTGGCCCGTCCCCTGCTGGAGCCCATCGACGGTGTACTCGGAAGCGACGCGCTGACACGCGGTCGCGTGGTGATCGACTTCCAGGCGGGCGAGTTCTCCGTCTCGGGAGCGCGCTGAGAGCCTCGGCGCCCACGCCAATCGACCGGAATCCTTGACACGGTGAACGATACTTCACTAACATGAGTCCGACATCAAGACAGCTGGGCATGCGACTGAAAGTGACGCGTACGAAGCGAGGGATGAGCCAGGCGGCACTAGCCGCCAAGGCCGGCATCACTCGAGAGTACGTGAACAAGCTCGAGGCGGGGAGGTACGACCCGACCGTGGGCGTTCTCCAGCGGCTCGCCAAGGCCCTCGGCGTGCCAGTGACGGAACTGCTGGAGTAGCACCACCGACATGGAAATTATCGCTGGCATTATCGCGGCCCTGCTGTTCTTCCTCGCCGAGTCCGTCCGCGTGGACACGTTTCGCGGTTCACCCTGAATGCCCGCGCCCTCTCTCGGATGAACCAGCAGGGCAGAGCGGAGTTCGAGCGCCGATCCGCCTCGAGATGGCCGCGCTGCCCGCTGTGCTCATCCACGAGAGTGGCGCATGGATGAGCGTGCATGTCCACAAGAACCCTGGGCTAAGGTATTCAAGTGGTGTTGGTATGACCGACGTGGAGCGCGATGCGTTTTGGCGTGTGATGAGCAAGAGTCTGGTGGATGCAGCGCCCGTCGGCAACAAGCCTCAAGTGAGCCTGGTCTGGCTGGACACAACCGATCTACCGCACTGGACTGCACTCTCCTTTATCTACCGTCAGGACGATCTTCGAGGGACGACGATTTGGACCTCACTGACGTTCTTTTCGGAAACCCACATGGTCGTAGTGGCGCACGGTGGTACGCCCCCGAATGAGGAAGCCGGCCTAGATGGCTTGGATCTCGTGGGCCCTACCTTCCGATTCGAGTAGGAGCCCGATGATCGCCGCGATCTACGCGCGCACGGGCAAGGAGTGACCCCATGGCCGTCAAGCGAGTCCGGAATCACGGGAAGTGGGTCTGGCAAGCGCGCGTCTCGTATCGCGGGCGCCGGCGGGCGGCGGTGCGCGACAGCAAGGACGCGGCGCTCGACGCCGAGCGTGAGCTCCGCCGGGCGCTGAAGGCCGAGGCCGTGCAGGCCGAGCAGGCGGCGGCGCGGCCGGCCACGCTCTGCCAGCTCCTCGAGTTCCTACGCCCTCGACATGGCGGTGCGCGGGAAGGGGGAAGAGAGCGTCGAGCGGGTGGACTACACCCGCCGCTCGATCGAGGCCCTGATGCCCGACCTCCTCGCCAAGCCGGTGAGCGCGATCGCGGACGCGGACCTGTTCGCGTATCGCAACCGGCGGGCGCGCGAGGGCAGCACCGTCTATCAGGTTGTCGCCGGCCAGCGTGTCAAGGTCCGGGTGCCGACCAAGCCGTCGACGATCAACCGGGACCTTCGCACGCTCCGCGCCGCGCTCAAGAAGGCCCGGCCCGAGTATCGCTTCCCGGCGGGCGCCTTCTTCCCGGAGGACGAGACGCGCGTGCGATGGCTGCGACCCGAGGAGGAGATCCTCGTCTTCGAGCCCATGCCGTCCCCCTTCCGGGAGATGGCGAAGCTGGCGGCGCTCACGCTGATGCGCCAGGGCGAGATCCGGCAGCTTCGGCGGGAGGACGTCCACCTCGAGCAGGGCGTGATCTTGTTGCCTCGGGCGAAGGCCGGCGCCCGCCCCGTGATGCTCTCTGAGAGCGCTAGAAAGCTCCTCCAGGCGCAGATCGCGGGTCAGGACGGGCCGTGGGTCTTCCCCACGCCGCACGGCCGCCCGCACAGCCGCGAGCAGGTCGGCAAGGCCTTTCGCCGGGCCGCGCGGGGCGCGGGCCTGAAAACTTTCGCTTCCACGACCTCCGGCACCATGGCGCCACGATGGCGCTCAACAAGGGCTTCACCGCGCCCATCGTGATGGCGCTCGGCGGCTGGAAGACGGAGCGCATGATGCGGCGCTACGCGGCGGTCACCGACGCGACCCTCCGCGCCGCGGCGGAGGCCGTCAGTGGCCGCGAAAATGGCAGCGCGCGCTGGCAGCAAACGCGTAACTCCGCGCCAGCACAGACCCTTTCAAGGTCGAGATCGCGGGTTCGAATCCCCCCGGGGTCACCAAGGCTCTAGCAAGCACCGTCCCTCGAATCGGCTGCATCCGATCCGCATGCCGTAGAAGCGCCCGCGCTCGTCCTCGTCGGGGGTGAACGTCAGCCGCCCGACCAGCAGCTTGCGGATCATCTGGCGGGCCTGGGCGGGGTGTCCGCGGAGTGCAATCCCTCGGTCGTGATCATGGACCTCTCGCGCGTCACGGACGGCTTGGGCCAAAGTTTGGCCGGCGTGCTCGGCTCCCCTTGTGTTCTCAGCAGTTAGGAACTGGACACTCGGCGGAAGTATCGCCGCGCTCTGGATGACCGAGGTCGGGGCCGAGGTTGTGATGAGAACCAGCAAGCCTAGAGCGCAAGGTGAGTTCCTCCTCCGCGAGGGTTGTGGGTCTCCTTGCTTCGGGGCTACGGCACGCCATCGTAGCTCGGGCGGCCGCGAATGTAGGAGCTAGGTCTCCCTTCAGGACCGCGGGATCATCACGCTGAGGGCGGGCGAGCGGGGCCGCATGCATCTGCCGATCGTTCAGCACACGGCGCTCGCAATGGCGGAGTCGTAAAAATATTGATTATATGACCTTATACTTGAGGACCGTGGAGAACCGGAGAGATATGGCTTACCTTTGAGTAAGCCTTGAACCAGCTTTATACTCTCGTCGCCGTTCCTAATCTGCCCATACAGAGGAGAACGCCGATGCGGCACTGGCTATCAGCGCTCACAGCTTTGGCTACCCTTGCTGGCTCCGCCCTCCCCGCGGTCGCCGCTGACGCAAGCCTGACCGCCGCGCCGACAACTCCTACTGAAGATCTCCCGGTGCCACCAGACTTTTCGTTCAGCGTTGGGACACGCGCTTGGTGGACGAGTGGCTATTCGGAGTTTAGTTACAGCTTCCCAAATCCACACATCAATCCACTGTCCGAACTTCGCTGGCGAGGCGTTGATGCACTAATTCCAGAAGTCAACGCTGACTTCTCATGGAAGCTTCTCGTGTTACGAGCCGCAGTGGGGTGGAGCAAGAGCGAGCAAGGGGTCCTGATCGACGAGGACTTTCTCCTCGATGACCACAATGGCCGCGTCTCTGTTTCCCGATCTAGCGTCGAGAGCGACATTTTCTACGTCAACGGCGATGTCGGCATTCGCGCTTACCGTTGGCTCAGCAAGGATGGGCGTCTCGGGTTTTTTGACTTCTTAGGAGGCTATCAATACTGGCGCGAAAAGTACGAAGGCTTTGGGCTTACAGGCAATGCGTCGCCGCCTCTCGGGCTGCCGGTGGCACCGCAAAGCAGTAGAGTTTTCACAGACGAGTTCACTTGGCAGAGCATCCGCATTGGAGCCCGGTACCAGGTTCCTTTTCCGAAGGGCTTTGGCTTCAAGGCGGAGGCGATGTTTATCCCTTGGTCGAAGTTCGAACTTGAGGACATTCATCATTTGAGGACTAGCGGGAATGGCGCTCTCCGTCAGGACCCGAGCCTTCGCGCGACAGCGGAGGGAGGGTTCGGGGTTCAGGCAGAGGGAGCGATCACCTATACGATCGGGAAAGGGTTTTCCGTGGAGGGTGGCTTTCGCTACTCGAGGCTCGCGTCGGGGGAGGGCGACATAGATATTCGGCTTTTGACCGGCACGCAGACATTGAAGTTTGAAGGTGCCAAGACGGAGCGCTACGGCCCATTTGTCGGCCTTCAGTATCGTTTCTGAATGAAACTCCTCTATTTGGGGGTAACAGTCGTACTCGCCGTGTCCTTGGCCGGGTGCGCCGACCGCATCGTGACGCTTCGATACACACCACCGCCTGCGATCCCGGCGACGGGGCCCGAACTGGTCATCATGCCCATCGTGGACAACCGCGGGAAGGAGGGTGACCAAGGCGATGTGCGTCGTGTCGGCGGCCTGTATGGCGGCTACGGGAACCGCTGGGCCAAGGTCATGATGACGGAGCCTTGGCCCCCGCGCCTCATTCAGGCGCTCGTCGCTGAGTTTCGAGGCGCGGGCATCGACGCTCGCAGCGCCGAGGGAATTCCACCTGACCAACTCTTAACCCTCCCCCGGCTCGAGACCGAAGTTCGCAACTTTTCGACCGAGGCGCGCTGGGGTCGGGAGGCTCATATCGGGGCAATCATTCGTCTCAGGGATGGGAAGGGGCGCGGCCTAGTCGAGAAGAAGATCGAAGCACGGGATTCCGGTTATAACCGCAAGCCCGACGAAATAGATCTGTTCGAGGTGATGCTCAATGCGGCGTTCGCTCAGTTCGTCGCATCGGTCACCGGTGATCGTGAGATTCGAGCTGCGCTGGCCACCCTCCCTCAGGCAGGAAATGTCGCCGCTCGGCGAGCTGACTCCACGCTGGACCCACCCGCTCAGTCGGCACCGCGTTCCGGGCCAGCCCCAGCGCCGACTCAGTTCACGCCGTCTTCCATCACAACGCCGACCGCACCAGTGAGGCCCTTCGGTACACCCTTGCCTCCCGCTCAGTTGATCGCTCCCTCGAGTGCAGTCCTCCCGCCTGCGCAGTCGGCGCCACCGTCCAGCGCGGCCTCAATGACCTCCTCAAGTGATCCTGCCTTGAGCTTCGAGGCTCAGCTCGATGCCCTCGCCGACCTGAAGACGCGTGGTCGCATCACCGAGGAAGAATATCAGGTGATGCGTCGGCGTCTTGTCGAGGGCGCAAAGCCGGAGTCACTCGCCCGAGCTGAAGCCAGTCCTTCTTTGTCGCCGCTCAGGCCGCAGCCCGTCCCCCTAAAGTGGTTCCTCGGAAGCTGGCAGGGGCGCCTGTGGCGCGAGGGAGGGCGCGATTCGGTGGCCACTCTGCTCTATCTGAAACAAGACGGCCCTGAACTGCGGTGGGAGATGTTCACCCTCCGCCGTGAGTACCTGGCAACTGGAACCGCCACTCTCAGCGGCGAACGGCTCGAGTTGCACGGTTTGTACATCGCTGGTCGCACCTCGAATCGCGCGATCAGCCTCACCCTGACCAAGACCGGTGAGGCTCTGGAGGGGACAGTGCGCGGAATGGAGAGCCTGCCCTTCCTGGCGTCCTATCGAAGGCCCGAGCCTTGATGGAATATGATCTGGGATCTTCCGCTGGGCCGTGCGATGCCGCGCTCGGTGATAGTCCACATTGCGGGCCGTTAGGCGACGGCAAGTCTGACGGGGATTTGCCGCTCCCACAACCGACCGAATCCCGCCGGGGTCACCATTTCAGTGTCGCGGCGTACAACGCGAAGCTCTTGCCGGATCCGCTAGCCCGGCCCGCCAGCGCAAGAGTGTCCGATCGGCTACAATTCCACCCGCTGGCTCCCGAGCCTCACCGAGCAACACCCTCGAAGGAGAGCGGCCACATGGACCGCACCACTGTCGATCAGCTGCTGACCACGACGAGGACGGTCCGGAAGCGCCTGGACCTGAGCCGGCCGGTGGAGCCTGCGGTGATTCAAGAGTGTCTCGAGCTCGCTATTCAAGCGCCGAACGGGGGCAACCAGAACCGGTATCACTTCGTCGTGGTCACCGATCCGGTGAAGCGCGCGGCCATCGGCGCCATCTACAAGAAGGTCTTCTACCAGGAGCACGCGCCCCTCTCGGGCGCGGGGGACCCAGGCCTGCCCGTGTACCAGCAGGGCTCGGCGACTCAACAAAACTCC
>DATJGL010000333.1:0-10344 GCA_035495075.1 Gemmatimonadales bacterium | reverse complement strand
GGCACGGACGTCACGAACCAGCTCTGCCATCGTGCGGCTGGAATCGGCCTGGGCGCCGACGATGCGTGCCTCTGCGCCGGACCGCTCCGGGCTTCGCCGCAGCAGATAGTCCAACGGCTGGTCAACCAGCAGGTGTTCTTTAGGAACCGCCCCGCTATGGCTGTAGGACACGGTTGGGTTAGTGATCGCGCCGGCGCTCCGGAGGGCCGCACGGGCCTCCGCGACCTGCGCCGCCGTCACCGTCACCTGGCCACGCGCCGCTCGCGCTCGGGCAAGTGCGTCGCTCAGAGACAAAGAGTCCTGCGGACCCTGCGCAAGCACCAGCAGCACAGCGGTGATCACCATGGCAGGATCGAGCCTCAGGGGCCGTATTCGAGCAAGGTGAACGTACCCGGCACCGGCTGCGGCCTGGAGCCCGGCGGGGTGCCCGCCGTTGCCGGCTGGAATTGTGCGGTGACAAGGAAGACGTGGTGAGTAGCCGGATCGAGCGCGAGCGTGCGGGCTCCGAGGGCCGTCGGCACCGTCTGCACCACGCTGTACCACCCGGATGGATCCGGCGCGACGACGGTCAAGGTTCCATCGCCGTTGGCGCTCAGCGCTCGCTGGAAGGTAGAGTCGAACACCACTCCATCGACCCCGGCACCGATTGGCAGCGTCGTTACCTCGTTGCCTCGATCCGCGTCGAGGATCGCGAGGATGCGGTTGCGGCAGCCGATGAATAGTTGCCGCTGCTTTCGAGCCAACGCCATCGCGGTCGGCTCGTTGCACGAAGGCACTGCCCAGCGTGATTGTAGCGCAAGCGTGCGCGTATCAATGCTGGCCACGGAGTCGCGGTCCTCCAGGTTCACGAACAGCCGGCCGCGTCCATCTGCGACCGCGAACTCGGGTGTGCCGCTGAGATCGATGGTGCCCACCACGCGGCCGGTCGCCGCATCGAGAGCCGTCGCGTTGGCGCTGCCACCATTCATCGTGAAGACCCGCCGGGTGACGGAGTCGTACACGATCGCGTCCGGCTTCTGTCCGGTCACTTGTATTCGGTTGACGGTTTGGAGCGATTCGAGGTCAAAGATGGTGACGCTGGAGTCGCGCCCATTGCTGGTGTAGCCGCGTCCCACCTCTGGAGCCAAGGCCACACCGTGCACCCCCCACGTGTCCGGAATGTGACCGACCACTCTCCCCGAATCAGCCTCGAGCACAAGTACTTCGGTGTCATGGGCGATGAAAAGCCGGCGCCGGCTCGGGTCCACCGCCAGGTAGTCCCAGTGCACGGCACCCGGCAGCGGCAACCGGCGTATCAGGTGATAGCCGGGAGTCTGGGCGGCGGCAGGCCGGCCCAGAGGCAAGGCAGCCGCCAGCACGGCGAGCAATAAGGGGCGGCGCATGGCCGAAATCTGCCACGATCGGGGTGACTTCACCGCGATGCACGACACGCGGTCAACCTACCTCGGCCAACCGGCGCTCGAGAAACCGGCGCTCGGGCTCCAGTCGAACCAGTTCGAGAGCCGCGCGATAGGCATCGGCAGCTTCGGCGTTACGCCCCAATCGTCGGAGCAGCTCGCCCCGGGCAGCGGGCAGGAGATGATATCGCGGCAGACCACCCGTCGCTTCGATCCGGTCCAGGAGCACGAGTCCGTGTTCGGGCCCATCCGTCATGGACACCGCCACCGCATGGTTCAGCTCGACCACGGGGCCGGGCTGAAGTCGGAGCAACAGCTGATACAGGGCCACGATCTGGCGCCAATCCGTATCGGCCGGCGTCGGCGCCCGAGCATGCACGGCAGCGATCGCCGCCTGGACAGTGTAGGGCCCCGCTCTGCTCGACCCGATTGCGACATTCACCAGCTCGAGGCCCTCGCGAATCTCCGCCTGGTTCCATTGTCGCCGATCCTGGTCGTCGAGCAGTACGAGGTCCCCGCTCGGCGTCGCACGCGCTTCCCGTCGTGAGTGATGCAGCAGCATCAGAGCAAGCAGGCCGGTCACCTCGGGCCGATCGGGGAGCAGCTCGCGAATCAGGCGGCCCAGCCGGATCGCTTCGGAGCACAGATCGCGTCGCACCAGCTCGTCACCGCTGGTGGCGGTATAGCCTTCGTTGAAGACCAGGTAGATCACCGCAAGGACCGCGTCGACCCGGGCGGGCAGCTGGTCGAGCCCGGGGACTTCGTACGGGATGCCGGCATCCCGGATCTTGATCTTGGCTCGCACCAGCCGTTGCGCAATCGTCGGCACCGGTGCCAGAAAGGCTCGCGCTATCTCTTCGGTCGAGAGCCCGCATACCGTCTTCAGCGTGAGCGCGACCTGGGCCTCGACCGCCAGTGCCGGATGACAGCAGGTGAATACCAAGCGGAGCCGGTCGTCGGGAATGGCGCTGTCCTCTTCGCCGAGACCAGGGTCTGGCGCTACGTCCGCGGCAAGCGACCGCTGCAGCTCGGCGAGCTTCTCCGAGCCACGCTTGGCCCGGCGGAGGCGGTCGAGCCCTTTGTGTCGGCCCGTGCCCACGAGCCAGGCGCGCGGTTGCCTCGGCACCCCGTCCGCCGGCCACCGTTCCAGCGCGGTCGTGAACGCGTCGTGCAGGGCCTCTTCGGCCAGATCGAAGTCGCCCAGAAGCCCGATCAGGCTGGCCAGAATGCGGCCTGAGTCCGCGCGATAGATCCGCTCGACAGCAAGGGCCACAGATTGGCCGGCGGACGCCTCGGTCATTCCTCTATATAGCGATATTGATTTCCGGTGCCCTCTATGGCCAGCTTACGGCCTCCGTGCAACCGACCTCGAATGACTTGCCCCCTCGCCAGAGCACCCCTGTGAAGCTCCGGCACAAGCTCGCCTTTGTCGCATTGGCCGCCCTGCTGCTCGCGGTCGTGGTGGGCTATTTCGCGACCGATGACACCGATACGCAGACCGCCGCGAAGACCGACGCGCAGCCTGCGACGGTGGTCGACCGGCGGCCGCTCCAGATCGCCCAGCGGCTCTTGCCCCTGGCGACCACCGCCGAGGAGAAAGACCTCGCCCGCGAAGCGGTACGGGTCGGTGACCATTCCGTCGACCTCGCCTTCACCATCGCGCTGCTACAGGCTGCCGAGCATCCTGCGGACTCGACCCCCGAAATCCGAAAGCTCCGGGCCCGCCTCGACGATGCAGCCCGGGTCGTCGCCGAAGACAGTGCGCGGCTGGCCCAGTTGACGAGCCGCCGCGGCTCGCAGGCATCCGGCTCGGCCGAGACTCAGATCGAGCTGGCTAAAGCCCAGCTCGATCTTCACCGCGGCGACCTGGAGGATGCGAGGGACGACCTGCTCCGCGCCGGGGGTGATCCCCAGGGTCGCATCCAACAGATGGTCGCGGATCACGACAGCGCGGATCACGCCGGCGGCGCGGCGCGGCCTGTCGCGAGTGACTCGACTGCGCAGCGGGCATCGCCGAACCGCAGCCTGCTCGGTGAGATCGATCGCTGGCGCACGGTTCGCCGCAAGCAACGGATCCTGAGCCGGGCCCAGGAGGAGGCGACTGCCGGGATCGCGACGCTGACAATGCAGCGCCAGACGTTCGCGCAGCACGTCGCGCAGATCCAGGCGGCTCCGGCTACAGACGCGTTAGCCAAGACCCGGCACCTGTCCAACGACCAGAAAGTCCTCGCGAGTATGACCCGTCGGGTGGAGGACCAGGTCACCTTGCTCGACGTGTACAGTCGCTGGAGTAGCCTGGTAGCTACCCAGCGGCGATCCGTGCTTCACGACATGTTCCTCGACCTGGCGTGGCTCCTGCTCATTCTCTTGTGCGCGGTAGGCCTGAGTGCCTGGCTCGAGCGCGTGTTCATTCGCCTGGCGCCCGAACGGCGTCGCCTGCACACACTTCAGACGGTGACGAAATTCGGAGTGCGCGGCCTCGCCACGATCGGCGTCGCGCTGGTCCTGGTGGGCCCGCCTACCCAGCTCGCGACGATCCTCGGACTGGCGGGCGCCGGTCTCACAGTGGCACTCAAGGACTTCATCGTCGGCTTCTTCGGTTGGTTCGCCCTGATGGGCAAGAACGGGATCCGGCTGGGCGACTGGGTCGAGATCAACGGCGTGAGCGGCGAAGTCGTCGAGATTACGCCGTTTCACACCGTGCTGCTCGAGACCGGTAACTGGACCGACGCCGGCCATCCAACCGGCAGACGGGTGACCTTCAGTAACGGCTTCGCCATCGACGGCCATTACTTCAACTTCTCGACTTCAGGTCAATGGCTGTGGGATGAAGTCGAGCTGGTGGTACCGATGGCCGATGCGCCCCGGATCATCGATGCGATCCGGAAGATCGTCACCGAAGAGACCAGCGAAACCGCGCACCTGGCTGAGCAGGAGTGGGGGCGCGCGAGCGCAGCCCGCAGCGTGAGCGGCTTCTCGGCGGCGCCGGCCATCGATGTTCGACCCGGCGCGAATGGGATGCACGTGGTAATCCGGTACGTCACCCGGGCACAGAACCGGCATCAGCTTCGCACTCGCCTCTACCAGGCGGCGGCGGAACTGCTCGCCCGCCCCGAGGACACGGCTCCCGCGGCAACGTCTCGTAGCTCAGCGTGACTCATCTCACCCGGACGACGCCGCGCTAGCTTCTCCGGTCCGTTTAGCCGGAGATGCGCGGAGGACTGCGAACAGTGCCGACGGATGGGCACCGATTTTGCTTTAGATCGGCCGCGTTAGACGTCCAACGCGCACCGAGTTACGCAAATCGTGTCTACGTCCGCCTCCCGGGGATCCGGGCTGTTGTACGCCCGCCGGTCGCTCCAATTCGTTCTGCCACATCGCCGCACGATGTGCGGCGTTCTCGGCTTGGCGCTTCTCATGGCCGCCATGAGCGCCGTGGACCCGCTCATCATGAAGTACCTGTTCGACCAGCTCGGGGGCGGCAGAAATCTCCGGCTCCTGGGGATGGTCATCGGGGGCCTTCTGATGCTCGAGCTGGCTCGCGGATGGCTCAGCGGCCGGCTCAGCGTTCTGAGCTGGGATATCCGGCTGGCAGTGGAGTATCGAGTCCGGGAGCTGATCGTCGGCAAGCTGAACGCGCTCCCCGTCTCCTATCACCAGCGAGAAGGCGTTGGGGGGACGATCAACCGCGTCAACCAGGCAATTTCCGGCTTTGTCACGGCGTTCAGCGACATCGCCTTCAACATCCTGCCGACGCTGCTCTACCTCGCCTTGGCGGTGCTCGCGATGACCCGCCTCGACTGGCGGCTCTCGCTGGTGGTGCTGTTGTTCACCCCGCTCCCCGCCATCATCGGCGCCCGCGCGGCTCCGGAACAATCGCAGCGAGAGCGCCGCCTGGTCGAGCGCTGGACGTCAGTCTACGCCCGGTTCAATGAAGTGCTCGCCGGGATCGTCACGGTCAAGAGCTTCGGGATGGAGGAAGTCGAGCAGCGCCGGGTTCTCCGCGAAGTACGCGAGAGCCTCGACATCGTGCGCCAGGGCATCAAGACCGACACCCGGAGTGGAGTCCTGCGAGCGCTGGCCGGCACTATGGCTCGCCTGGTAGCGATCGGGCTGGGCGGCGTGCTCGTGTGGCGAGGCGAGATCACGGTGGGGACGCTGGTGGCGTTTCTGGGCTACATCGGCGGACTCTTCGGCCCGGTGCAGAATCTCACCAACAGCTATCAGTCCCTGCGCCGCGCGAGCGTATCGCTCGAGACCATCTTCGGCATCCTGGATACGCAAGACGCCGTCAGCGACGAGCCCAACGCGCTCGAACTGGCCAATCTCCTGGGTGACGTTCGCTTCGAAGACGTCGGCTTCTGCTATGAAGAGGGCAAGGCGGTCCTTCGTGGAGTCAATCTGCACGTTCACGCGGGTGAAACCGTCGCCCTGGTCGGCCCGAGCGGCAGCGGAAAGAGTACGCTGATGAGCCTCCTGCAGCGGCTCTACGTCCCGACCACGGGGCGGATTCTGATGGACGGGCGGGACGTCCGCTGGCTCACGCAGAAGTCGCTGCGGCGCCAGATCAGCGTCGTCCTCCAGGACCCGCATCTGTTCAACGACACCATCCGCGCGAATATTGCCTATGGCCGGCCCGACGCCTCGGATGCGGAGATCGAGTCCGCTGCCCGCGCCGCCAATGCCCATGAGTTCATCAGCGCCCTTCCCGGAGGGTACGACACTCCGGTCCGTGAACGAGGCACCGGTCTATCCAGCGGTCAGCGCCAGCGGATCGCCATTGCCCGGGCCCTGCTCAAGAACTCACCCGTGATCGTTCTCGACGAGCCCACCTCGGCGCTGGACACCCCGTCCGACGCCGCAACCCTCGACGGCCTGGCTACCCTGCTCAGGGGTCGGACCACCTTCATCGTCGCCCACCGCCTCTCCACCGTCATGAGCGCCGACCGCATCGTCGTCCTGAAAGACGGCAGCGTCGCCGAGACCGGCTCCCACGAGGAGCTGGTCCGGCAGGACGGGTACTACGCGGCCATGGTCCGGCAGCAAACCAAGGGTTTCCTCGCGGACGAGGCCACGGAAATCAGAGCCGCATAAACGGATTAGATTGGAACGCGGCTCGAAACATCGGCCGGCGATAATTCGTAAGTCGGCTGGGCCCCATACAAGCACATGAATCACAACTTTCGCCCCGCACACCTGGCGGTCGCCCTTTTCGTGCTGGTTGCGCTCGCTCCGGTCCCTGCGCCAGCGCAGCAGCGGCGTTACACGCCGGCGGACGTCGAGTTCATGCAGGGTATGATCGGGCACCACGCCCAAGCGATAGCGATGGCGGCGCTGGTTTCCGGTCGGACGACAAACCAATCCATCCAGACCCTCGCCCAGCGGATCGACATTTCACAAAAGGACGAGATCCGATTGATGCAGAACTGGCTCGAAGACCGGGGCCAGACCGCACCCGACCCGAGCATGCACATGGGCCACGACAGCACGGGTCACGAGCGGCTCATGCCGGGGATGTTGACGCCAGACCAGATGGCGCAGCTGGCCGCGGCCAAGGACACGGCCTTCGACCGTCTCTTCCTTCAGTTCATGATCCAGCATCACCAGGGCGCTTTGACCATGGTGAAGACGCTGTTCGCGAGTCCCGGCGCCGCGCAGGCGACAGATACGTTTCGCTACGCCTCCGGCGTAGACACCGATCAGCGCTTCGAAATCGAGCGAATGCAGAAGATGCTCGACGCGATGCCCGGATCGCACCAGTCTTAGCGTCTAGTTACCGGACTATACACCCGATCGCCAAGCGAGAACCCAACCATGAGATCAGAGGCAATGAGGCGGTCCTGGCTGCTCATGCTCACCGGCGGCCTGCTCGCCGCGCCGGCCGGCCTAGCCGCCCAGAGCGACCACTATTCGCCCGACGCGCCTCGTACCAACGATCCGCGGGTCAAGCTCAAGCCCGGCTACGATAATGCCGGGACGGCGATCGAGAACCTGAAGTTCGTGGTCCACGAGCCGATCATGGCCAGCTTCTACGACTCGGCGACGGCAGGGAAGAACGAGTTCGTCAACGCGGATATGGCGTTCAAGGGGAACTACATCTTCCAGGGCAACTACTACGGCTTTCAGGTGTGGGACATTTCGAACCCCAAGAAGCCGATCCTGCGGACCTCCTTCGTCTGCCCCGGGGGCCAGGGCGACCCGTCGGTCTATCACAACCTCCTCTTCATTTCGGTGGAAGAAACCAGCGGCCGGCTAGACTGCGGGCGGCAAGGCGTGACCGACACCGTCAGCACCGAGCGGTTCCGCGGGGTGCGCATTTTCGACATCAGCGATCTGGACCATCCCAAGCAGGTCGCCGCGGTGCAGACCTGCCGCGGCTCGCATACCCACACACTCGTCACCGACCCCAACGACGATCAGAACGTCTACATCTACGTGTCGGGGACGAGCGTGGTGCGATCGGGGAATGAGTTGACGGGCTGTTCAGGCAAGCGGCCGGAGGAAGATCCCAATACATCACTCTTCAGGATCGAAGTCATCAAGGTCCCGGTGGCGTCGCCCCAGGACCCAAAATCGTGAACCAGCCTCGACTCTTTGCCGACTCCGCGGGCAACATCGCGGGACTGTGGAAAGGCGGCAATCACGGCGAGGGCACGCAGACCACGGCCGAGACCGACATGTGCCACGACATCACCACGTTCCAGGCCGCCGGAATCGCGGCAGGCGCGTGTTCGGGCAACGGCATTCTGCTGGACATCCGGGATCCGGCCAATCCCAAGCGCATCGCTGAAGTGACTGATCCCAACTTCTCCTACTGGCACTCGGCCACGTTCAACAACGACGCTACCAAGGTGCTGTACACCGACGAGTGGGGCGGCGGCAGCCTGCCCCGCTGTCGCGCGAGCGATCCGCCGAAATGGGGAGCGGATGCGATCTACAACCTGGCCGACGGCAAGCTCACGCCCGCCAGCATCTACAAGCTTCCCGCCGTGCAGAGCGACCTGGAGAACTGCGTCGCCCACAACGGCTCGTTGATCCCGGTGCCCGGCCGCGACATCATGGTGCAGGCCTGGTATCAAGGCGGGCTCTCGGTCTTCGACTTTACCGATGCAGCCCATCCGGTCGAGATCGCCTATTTCGATCGAGGCCCGTTGGACGCGCAGAAGTTGGGAGAGGGGGGAGGCTACTGGTCAGTCTACTGGTACAACGGCTACATCGTGGGGTCCGAGATCACTCGCGGCCTCGATCTGCTCGAGCTCAAGTCCAGCGACAAGCTGTCCAAGAACGAGATCGAGGCCGCCAAGCTGGTGAAGCTCGATGTGTTCAATCCGCAGGCGCAGCCGAGGCTCGTATGGCCGGCGAGCTTCTTCGTTGCCCGAGCGTACATCGATCAGCTCGAGCGGAACCAGGGACTCAACAAGGATCGGTTGTCGCAGGTCAAGAAAGAGCTGAAGAACGCCGAGAAGAAGAAAGGAACCGAGCAGGCGGACGCGTTGCGGAAGCTGGCGGGGGAGCTGGATCAGGATGCTCAGGGCGCCGGTGACCCGACGCGGGTGAGACTACTCGCGAGCTCGGTCAACGACCTGGCGGCTGCCGCGCACTGACCCGAATGGACCGACGGACGCGGCTCGAGTCGGGCCGCGTCCGTCGTTTGGGCCATAGGGAGCTATTCCCGCAGGGCGCGGCGGGCAAACAGAGCGATGGGAATTCCGATCAGGCAGATGTGGACCAGGACGCTCAGCACGATCCACAATGCGTTCTTGGAGCTGGGCCCCGCCGCCGACAGCGGCAGGACGACGTAGTTCATGATCACGTAGAGCAGGAGCCCGTACCCGCCGCCATAGCGCAGCGGCCGTTGCCATAGCAGCGCCCACCGACGCGCTACCAGGTAATACACCACCGACATCGACGTCGCGATGAAGTAGTGAAGGCCCAGGCCGAGCGCCGCCGTAGACGCGCCGCCCTGGAAGCTCTCCTTGCCGATCAAACCAGCCGCGACCGATTGCAGGATTCGTTGGACCGGTACGTCGGCCTTGAGCGCCCAGAACACGCAGGCGTACACGATGTCGAGCGTGCCGGCGACCAGGCCGCCCGCCAACACGAATCCCCACCGCCGCGATCCGACCTCAGTTCGTGGCATCGCAAAGGCTGGCTGACGCGCGTGCATTCTCGAGTCTCCCTGGCGTTATATCGTTGCAGCATACACCTCGTAAAGGCTTGGCACGAGAGCCAATTTTACTCACTTTGGCCAGGCCAATTCGAGGAAGCCCCGGGCTAAGTTGAGCACATGGAGTTCCACGTCAGCCTGATCGGTCGCAAGGATCTGAGCGGGGAAATCTACCGCCAGTTCAAGCGGGCCATCCTGGACGGGCGGCTCCGGCCCGCCGATCCCCTGCCACCCAGCCGAGAGCTGGCGCTCGGCCTTCGCGTCTCCCGCACGACCGTAACCGTGGCCTATGACCGGCTGGGTGCGGAGGGCTTCGTGACGTCGCGGGTGGGCGCCGGCACCTTCGTGAGCCAGACGGTTGGGAGGACGGCTCCAGAGGCCAAGACATCTCGGAGCGAAGGCGCGTTGCAGCCGCGGGCCGTCTGGGATGCCATTCCCCTGGTCGCACCATTTGCTCGATCGGCGCGTTTCGATTTTCGCACCGGCCTTCCGGATGCATCGCTGTTCCCGCACGACCGATGGCACAGGCTGCTGGCTCGCGAGCTACGATCCGAGGAGGTGGCCTCGGGCATTTACGCCCATCCCTCCGGTCATCGCGGGTTGCGCGAAGCCATTGCTCGGCACATCGGAATTGCCCGGGGGGTCAACGCGTCGCCGGACGACGTGACGATCACGAGCGGCATCCAGCAGGCGATCGACGTCGTCGCCAGGGTGCTGCTCAAACCGGGCGATCGGGTAGCGATCGAGGACCCTTGCTATCCGGCGCCGAGGCGTCTGTTC
>DATJGL010000332.1:0-11268 GCA_035495075.1 Gemmatimonadales bacterium | reverse complement strand
TTACGCAAGAGCGGTACTTCTCGACCGACAGCACGTCGCATGGTCTGGAGGGAGTCGTGAGCGCAGAGTTCAACGCCTTCCGCTACGACCAACCCAAACTAAATGCCTCGATCAAGAGCCAGGCGTTCCCAAGTTTTACAGTCAAGGGCCGGGTGAGGCTGCAGAACGATCTTCGAGTATCGTATGAGCTGGTGAAGGATTTCATGCTCACCTTTACGCTGTTCGACTCGTACGACAACAAGCCCCAGGCGGTAGCGGCCCCAAAGAACGACTTCGGGACCACGTTTGCGATCAGCTGGACCTTCGGTGACTAGTGCAGTCGGTACGGGTCAGTACTCATCGAAGTAGCGTTGGATGGTTTTGGGGTCTTTTGTCTTGGTGAGTGCCAGGCGGAGGAGCACCCGCGCCTTCTGCGGGTTGTGCCCCAGCGAGGCGACAAACCCGTTTTTGTCGTCGTCCACTTCCACGTTCCGGCCAACCTGGCCCGTGACCACTCGCGAAGAGCGCACGCAGACGATCCCCTTCTTCGCTTGCGCAGCCAGCGCGGTGACTGCGGCCGTGGTCATGTTGCCGTTCCCCACGCCCGCGATTACGAGGCCCTTTGCCCCGGACGCCACCGCCGCGTCGATAATGGCCCCGTCCATGTTCTCATAGGCCATGATGATGTCCACGCGTGGCAAGGTGGTGTTCTTGTCGACGGTAAACTCCGACGTCGCGGTGTTACGGCCGACTGGGCCCCGATACCACTCGATCTCGCCATAGGCGATGGTGCCGATCAAGCCCGAAATCGGGGAGAGGAAAGTCTGCACGGCAGTCGTGCTGGTCTTGGTGAGCGATGATGCCCCGTGAATCCAGTCGTTGACGACCACCAGTACCCCGCGCCCGGCCGCTTCCTTGCTCGCCGCCACCGCCACGGCGTTAAAGAAGTTGAGGGGACCGTCCGCCGAAAGGGCGGTGGAGGGCCGCATCGCCGCGGTCATCACCACCGGCTTCTTCGACTTGACGACCAGGTTGAGAAAATAGGCGGTCTCCTCGATCGTGTCGGTGCCGTGGGTGACCACTACACCGGCGACATCGGGCATGGCGAGCAGCTCATTGATCCGCATGGCGAGCTTGACCCAGACCTCATCGTTCATATCCTGCGAGCCGATGTTGGAGATCTGCTCACCCCGCAGGTTGGCCAGCTTCTTTGCCTGGGGCACAGCGGCGAGCAGCTGCTCGACGCCGACCTGGCCGCTGGTGTAGGCAGCCTGCACGTCGGTCGCCGCCGCACCGGCGATGGTGCCGCCGGTGGCGAGCACCACGACGTTCGGGAGAGGACCCTTCGGCGCCGCCTGGGCACCTGCCCTCGCGCGACTGCCCGCCGCGCCGAGCAGCAGAGTCAGGATCAGCGAGAGGACAAATCGCCGCGACATAACCACCTCCTACTGAGTCAACAGCACAATGACGGGGCCCCACGCCGTCAACAGGATGTTGCCGATGGCGTAGGGAACCGTGTACCCCAGTACCGGAACCTTGCTTTGCGTTTCGTCCTGGATCGCCCGGAGGGCTGCGGTATTGGTGCCGGCGCCGGCACAGGCGCCCAAAAGGATCACGGGGTTCATCCGCAGAACAAAACGCCCGAAGAGAAGTGCAACGAGGTGCGGCGTGACGGCAACGAAAAGACCGACCACCACCAGCGAGAGCCCGGTGCGGCGCAGGCCATCAACGAAATCGGGCCCTGCACCGAGTCCGACTACCCCGATGAACACCGCGAGGCCGACGGTGTCGAACACCCAGAGGGCCGGCTCCGGGATACGGCCGAAGGTCGGATAGACCGAGCGAAGCCACCCGAAGACGAGACCCATGATCAGAGCCCCGCCGCTTGCGGTCAGGCTGAGCGGCAGTCCGCTCACGTTCACCGACAGCAGGCCGAGGAAGCCGCCCAGGACAATTCCCAGACAGACGAAGACGATATCGGTGGTACTGGAGGAACGCTCGACGTATCCCAGCACCCGGCCCACGCGTTCGACGTCCGCGGCTGCGCCAACGATCCGAAGCAGGTCACCCCGGTTTACCGTCGTTGCGGCTGAGAACGGGATCTGCTCCCCGCCACGCACGAGCTCGCGCAACGCCACGCCTCGGCCGTGCTCTTCAGCCAGGCTGGCGAGGGTGCGGTCCACCAGGGAGCCGTTGGTCAGCACCACGTCGCGTGCCGCCACCGGGAAGTCCAGCAGCTCACGATCCTCGATTTCCGTCCCGATCGTGGTTCCGCCTGCGAGTGCCCGGCGGCGTGCACTCAGGGCGACGACGTCGCCGGTGGCGAGAGCCTTATCTGGCTCCGCCGTGAGAAGTTGGGCGCCGCGGTGGATCCGCTGAACGAACCCGCGGTCGGCTCCGAATGACCGCTCCAGCTCGGCCACGGTCCGGCCGGCCCACCTATCGGCCAGCCGATAGGCCCTGACATCCCACTCGCGATAGGCCGACCGAATGCCGGACTCCTCTGGAGATCCGCGCGAAATCAGCTGCTCCAGCTTCCTGCCCTCTCCCTCGAGATTAACCCCGAGGATTCGAGGTCCGAGGTGGGACAGGAACCAGACTGCGGCGCCCGTGCCGACGAGGTAGGTAACCGCGTACGCCACCGGGATATTGTTGAGCAGCCGGGTCGTCTCGGTCTGGGACAAGCCAAGCCGCGCAATCGCGTCCCCTGCCGTGCCGATGACGGTGGACTCGGTGAACGCGCCTGCCACCAGTCCTGCGGCGGTTCCGGTATCGTAGTCGAAGATTTTGGCTGCGAGGAGCGCCGCCAGCAGAGCGGTGACGCAGAGGACGATCGTCAGGGCGACCTGCGGCAGGGCGCTCTTGCCCAGCCCTCGGAAGAACTGCGGACCGACCTTGTAACCCGTCGCGAACAGGAAGAGATCGAAAAAGACGATCTTGACGAGTGGCGGGACCGAAATGTGAAGCTGGCCGATCAGTACTCCGGCGAGCAGGGTGCCAACCACGTTGCCCAGCTGGAAAGAACCGACCCGGATTCGGCCCAGCACGAACCCCGCGGCCAGTGTCAGGAAGATGGCCAACGCCGGATTCTCCCGTAGTGCCCTCACGAAGTACGCCATCGATGCCTCGTCACCGGGTCACCAGCAACAGCCACGGTGTCCCGATCAACAGGTAGAGCAGCAGACAGACTCCGGTATTGAAGGCGCCCAGCCGGTAAAGATCTTCCTGTGACAGATAGCCGCTCCCCACAAAGAGGAGGTTCGCGCTCGACCCTTGGGGCGTGAGCGCCGCGAAGTAATTGGTGGCGAACAGGAGCTGAAAGGCGAGCGGGGCAGCCGGCACCCCGAGCTTGACACCCACTCCGAGGAAGACCGCGAAGAGGGCCAGGAGATGCGCGGTCTGGCTGACGAAGAGGTAGTGGATCAGAACGTAGACGGCCACCAGCGCGACGCCAACGATCGCGGGGGCCATGCCTCCCAGGTGCATCACCAGTCGCTCGCCCAGAAACTCCATGAAGCCGAGCCGGTTGAGCTGGTCGCTCAGGGTGAAAAGCGACGCAAACCATATGAAGGTGGCGAGAACATCACCTTCCTTGGCAATGTCGGCCAGCGTCAGCACGCCAGTCGCGAGCAGGATTCCAAGCCCGAGAAAGCCCACGGCTGTCGGGTCAATCCTAAGAGGTGCCGCTGCGCCCCACAGCACCACCATCCCAAGGAAGGTTGCCGCGACGAGCTTCTGGTCTCTCGTCCACGGCCCGAGATCCGCCAGGGCCCTGCGCGCCTGGGCGGGGGCCTCGGGAGTCGCGGTCACCTCAGGCCGGATGGCTTTGTAGAGCAGGAGGGGCACCAGGGCCATGCCCAGCAGTGTCGGCACCGAAGCGGCGACCAACCAGGAGCCGAACCCGATCTGGACGCCGTAGCGCTTCGCGATCTCCGCGCCGAGCGGATTTGCGGCCATGGCGGTGAGCCAGAGCGCGGAGGAAAGCGTCAGGCTAGCAATGCCGGAGTACATCAGGAAGCGGGCGAGGCGCTTCCGGTCCTCCCGGCCAGGGCTGACTCCAGCGGCTTGGGCAACCGACAACGTCACGGGAAAGAGCACGCCAGAGCGAGCGGTGTTACTCGGAAAGGCCGGCGCAATCACGGCGTCCATGGCGAAGATGCTATAGGAGAGCCCCAGCGTCGAGCGCCCGAAGAGACTGATGGCGCGATAGCCGAGCCGCTGTCCCAGGCCGGACTTGACGACGGCCCGGGCCACCAGAAAGGCGACGATGATCAGAACGATCGTCGGGTTGGAGAAACCGGCGTAGCCGTCCTCGGCCGACAGCGTGCCGCTCAACACCGCGGCGGCGACGGCGAGGAGGGAAGCGGTGAGGATGGGGAAGGCCCCGATCACGACGGACAGGATCGTCGCAGCAAAGATGGCAAACAGGTGCCAGGCCCGGACGCTCAAGTTGCCCGGAGGCGGCACGAACCAGATGCCGAGCGCCACTGCCAGGGTCACGAGGCGGGCAATCAGGTGCCGGCGCAGCGAGAGCGCGGTCACGGTCCGGATCCGGCGCGGGAGATGCTAGCGCCCCTGGCCCGTCATGGTAGCCGGGTTGAGGATCTCTTTGAGCTGCTCTTCCGTGAGGATGCGCTTCCCGCGGATAAGCTCGATGATCCCCTCGCCGGTCTTCATGGCCTCCGCGGCGAGCTCGGTGGAGCGATGGTAGCCGATGACCGGGTTCAGGGCCGTGACCGTGCCGATGCTGTACTCGACGTAGTGCCGGCAGACCTCGGGGTTGGCCGTGATTCCCTCGACGCAGTGGACGCGCAGCGTGCGCGCCGCGTTGATGAACATCGTCTGCGCTTCGAAGATGCAGGCGGCGATGACCGGCTCGAACGCATTGAGCTGGAACTGCCCCGCCTCGGCGGCCAACGTGATGGTCAGATCGCTGCCGATGACCCGGTAGCAGACCATGTTGACGACTTCCGGGATGACCGGGTTGACCTTGCCGGGCATGATGGACGAGCCGGGCTGCTTGGCCGGCAGGTTGATCTCGCGGATGCCGCAACGAGGTCCGGAGGACAGCAGCCGGAGGTCGTTGCAGACCTTCGCGAGCTTGATGGCGAGGCTTTTCATGCAGGAGGAGTAGAGCACGAAAGCCTGAGTGTCCTGGGTGGCCTCGATCAGGTCCTCGGCCAGGTGAATCGGGAAGCCGCTGGTCTTTGCCAGGTGCTCGGCGCACTTCTGGGCATACCCTTTTGGCGCGTTGAGGCCGGTACCGATCGCTGTGGCCCCCATGTTGACCTCGTACAGCACCCGCTGGACGGACTCGAGGGCCTGGACCTCGCCGGCGAGGGTCTGGGCGAACGCAGTGAACTCCTGGCCCAGGGTCATCGGCACGGCGTCCTGGAGCTGAGTTCGTCCCATCTTGAGAATCGCGGCGAACTCCTTGCCCTTGGCGCGAAAAGCCTGGATCAGCTCCTTGATAGCGGCGACGAGCTCAATGTTGCCGAGCGCCATGCCGACGTGCATGGCGGTGGGGTAGGCGTCGTTGGTGGACTGAGAGCAATTGACGTGGTCGTGCGGGTCGCAGTGCTGGTATTCCCCCCTCGCATGTCCCATCAGTTCCAGCGCGCGGTTAGCGATCACCTCGTTCGCGTTCATGTTAGTTGAGGTGCCGGCGCCGCCCTGCACCATGTCGAGCCGGAACTGATCGTGCAGCTTGCCATCGAGGATTTCCCGGCAAGCCCCTTCGATGCCACTCAGGATCTCCTTGGAGAACTGGCCGGATTCGTAGTTGGCCCGCGCGGCCGCGAGCTTCACCATCGCGAGGGCCTTGATGAAGTTCGGGTAGAGCCGAAGCTCTACGCCCGATATCTGGAAGTTCTCGAGCGCACGTGCGGTCTGGACGCCGTAGTAGGCGTCGGCAGGAACGCCCAGTTCACCAAGGAGATCGTGCTCGATCCGGGTTTTCGCCGCAGGCATGATCCTCTCCAAGGTCAACACTATGCCAAGTCGAGTCGCCTGTCGCCGGAAGAACTACGCTCGTGCAGGCCCGAAAAAGTACGGGATTTCCGACCACCGGGCATTTCTGCGGGAGGGTCGCAACCGATTGCAGAGGCGATGAGATACGGCGGCCCCGGGGTGAGGCCCCAACCTGTCATTTTTGACAGTTTCCCAGCCGCACCGCCGCCTCTATGCTGTCAGGGAAGCCCGTTACACGCCGGCAGGGGTTTTTCTCTCACGATGCCTCCCCAGCGTATGACACGCGGGAGTACCACCAGCATGTCGATCGGCCGTACTGCTGGCGTAGGAATAGCCAGGCTTGGACGCCGCCGGGGCCGAGCACCCGGCTCACCCATCGGACAGGATCCCTGAGGTGATGTGATAGCCGCCAACCCCTCGGCAGCCGTCGAGTTGGTTTCTCCCCCCACTTTCCGGGTCCTTCCCGAGTCGGGCTGGGCTGGTGCCGGCGTGGTGGCCGGAACCGGTGTGGCGTGTATGCTGGCCCAGTGGGTTGCGGTCCAGCTGTGGGTGCCTCCGGCCAACGTCACCACCGTGTGGGTGGAAGGCGGCATTTTGCTGGCAGCCGCCCTCCTGACGGAGCCTCGACGATGGCCGGCGGTCATCACGGCTGGGTCCTCGGGCGCCGTTTTCCTGTTTCTCGGGTTGCAACTGGTCGCACCGGTCTCGGCCGTTGTCCTGGGCGTGCTGGCCGGCCTTCAGACGGTCGCACTGGCGGGGGTGTTTCGCTTGGTCCTGCGAGGTCCCCTGACCCTCGGAACGCTGCGGGAGTTCCGGAACTATCTGGTCGTCGTGGTGGTTGGGGGGGCGATCGCCGCTTCGACTCTGTTTATTGCCGGAGCCTGGGCGCTGGGATACCGCGCCGCAACGTTTCAGGTGTGGCGGACGTTCGCTCTTGCTTCGCTGCTGGGCTACCTGACGGTGACCCCGATGCTGGTGTTGCTGATCAGGGAAGCCGACAGCCTTCGGCGGGTCCCCTTGGGGCGGGGGCTCGAGGCGGGGCTTCTTACCGTCCTTCTTGGACTTGCCTCCGGGTTCGTATTCCTCGAGCCCATGGATCGTTCCGTAACCTGGCCGGCTTTCGTAACGACCATTCCTCCTCTGCTGCTCTGGTCGGCCATGCGCTTCGGCGTTTTGGGCGCGAGCACTTCGGTGCTTGTCGTCACGCTGGTCTCGACCTTGGGTACCGCCCGGGGCCTGGGACCATTCACGAGCCTGTCGGCGGCAGATAACATCCTGTGGCTACAAGCCTTCATGTTGAGCACAGCACTTCCGCTACTCGGCCTGGCCGTCGCCATAGGGGAGCAGAGGCGTACATCCGTAGCACTGAAATCCTCCGAACTCCGTCTGAGAAAGCTCAACCGTGACCTGACGGCTGCACGCGAGGAGGAGGCCACCCGTATTGCTCGCGAGCTCCACGACGATGTCGGCCAGCGGCTGGCGCTGGTGTCAATCGGACTCAGCCGCCTGCGGCAAGCCTACGGGGAGGGGGCGCCCCGGCCTGTCCGCGACGTGACCCGGATTCAGGAGCAGGCGAGTTCGATCGCCCACGCCTTGCGGGAAATCTCACACCAGTTGCGCCCGCCCGAGCTGGAGCAAGTCGGGCTCGGCTCGGCGCTCGAGATGAAATGCGACGAGGTCCGCCAGGCTACCGGCCTGAGCGTAGGTATGTGCAACCACGGCGACACCTCGTCGATACCGCCCGAGCTCGCCCTGTGCCTCTTCCGGGTGGCGCAGGAGGCCTTCAACAACGTGATTCGACATTCCGGAGCTCATAACATCGACCTGGAGCTGCGCCGCGAAGGTGCCGAGTTGCTGCTACAGGTCACTGACGATGGGCGGGGATTCGAGCCCGGCGCGTCGGACCCGGGAAACGGGCTGGGGCTCTATTCCATCGGGGAGCGGGTGCACGCCGTCGGCGGCACGGTGCAAGTCGACAGCGCGCCCGGTGGCGGAACCACGATCCGGGTCGCTGTTCCAGTGCGAGAGGTCCTGGATGCATAGGCAGCGGGTCATTATCGCGGACGATCACGCCATGTTTCGCGAGGGGCTGGCCCTCCTCCTGCCACCCGAGATGGAACTGGTGGCCGCGGTCTCGACTGGTCGAGAGCTGCTGGACGCCGCCCGCCGGCTGAAGCCCGACATCATCCTGGCCGACTTGACGATGCCCGAGCTGGGTGGCTTGGAGGCCCTTCGGATATTGCGAGACGAGGGGCTCCAGACGCATTTCGTGGTGCTGACAGTGCATACTGCTCCGGCCATCGCGGCTGAGGCTCTCAGGGCCGGCGCCATGGGTTATGTGGTCAAGAACGCGGCCGGGGACGAACTAGTGCAGGCGTTACGCCTGGCGGCTGCAGGCCGGACCTACCTGAGCCCGCTGGTTCCCGGAGACGTGGTGCGGCAACTGGCTCAAGGCACACCCACTCCGAGGGAGACACTCACGCCAAGGCAATGGGAGGTGCTCCGGCTCCTGGCCGAAGGTCGAAGAGTCAAGGAAATCGCGGTCGATTTAGGGCTTTCGGTCCGCACCGTGGAGACCCACAAGTATGAAATCATGCACCACCTTGAGATCGACAACACGGTGGATCTGGTTAAGTTTGCCATTCGGCAGGGCATTGTGACCGCCTGAAAAACAGCCCCGGCTCAGCATTTTTTCGGACCCTGAGACGCGTAGTTGTTCCGAGGTGAAAGGTGGGTGGCCGGAATAACTTCCACCTGTGGACCTCCCTCGCGGCTGGAGCCCGTCGTCGCGGGCTCGCGTTGTTCTCGCCGACGACAATGTGCTGGTCGCGGCCGAGATGCAGGCACTACTCGAGCAATCCTTCGAGGTGGTGGCTGTGGTGAAGAGTGGTGAGGAGCTCGAAACTGCCTTCGAGGCTCTGACCCCTGATGTGATCGTCACTGACATCGCCATGCCGGGCGAGGGAGGCCTGGCAGCGGTCCGGCATATTCGGGAGCGCAGCCCTGCGGCTCGAGTGGTGCTCCTGACCGTGCTCGATTCCCAGTCAATGATCCGGCTGGGGCTCTTGGCGGGAGCCTCCGCGTACGTGGTGAAGGCGGATGCCGGCGACGAGCTGGCACAGGCCGTCAAGGCCGCGCTGGAAGGCCGGCGGTATGTCTCTGCAACGGCGCTTCAAGATTTGAGGTAGAAACTTTAGGTGGAAGGAACCCGTGCATCGTCGTTGGCTTCAGTTAACGCTGGCCGCCTGCGTCGTGGCGGTTCTCGCCGGGGCTGCTCGCTTGCCCGGCGAGCCGTACACGATCGAGCTGGGCCCATTCACCCTCCCCCCGAATGTGGGGCACTACGGGTTCCGGCAGCCCGACCCGCTCGCCATGAAGCTGCCGGTGGACGGTTGGCTGCGAGGTCTTTCCTACGAGCTAGTGGATGAAAAAGGGGAGCGACTTCCGAAACAGCTGTTGCATCACCTCAATCTCATCGTGCCGGAACGCCGGGAGCTATTCAGCCAGATCATGCTCCGGATCGGCGCCGCCGGTCCGGAGACTGCCCCATACACTCTCCCCGCCTTCATGGGCTATCGGGTGCATCCGGGCGACAGTCTCCTGGTCATCGCGATGCTGCACAATCCGACGTCGAATGACTACCAGGCCGTTCGGCTGCGGGTGCGGCTCCAAGTGAGTCAGGGAATGCCCTGGCTCCATCCGATATCCATCCAGCCGGTATATCTCGACGTGATGCCTCCTGCCGGCGACCACGTTTTCGATCTGCCGCCCGGGCGGTCACAGAAGAGCTGGGAGGGCCGCCCGGCCGTCGCGGCCAGGCTGTTCGCAGTGGGGGGCCACCTGCATCGGTACGGAACAACATTGCGGTTCGAGGACGTTTCGACCGGGAAGGTGATCTGGGATGCTCGTCCGAAGCTCGATGCGAAGGGCGAGGTCGAGGGCATGCCGATCAATTATTTCCTGCCGTTTGGGATCGAGTTGTTCCCCGATCACGTGTATCGGCTCACGGCGGAGTACGACAACCCTACGGGGAGGGTGCTGGTGGAGGGTGGCATGGGCGCTCTCGGGGGGATCGTCAGGCCCGCCTCCGGAATCGAATGGCCGACTGTGGCGCGCAACGATTCGGTCTACCAGCACGATGTGTGGTCGACCGTGGGCCTCGGCTCCTCCCGTCTTCGCTCGGGCCACCACCAGCACTGAGCTGCCTACCGGTCGAGCCTTCTCTCTCAGGGCCTTGCGCTGGCTGAATCCGTCTCGGCAGGAATCGGCGTCCAACTGCTATCGGGATTGAACTGATGAATGGCTGCGACAAGCTCGGCAGTCTTCTCTCCGAGGTCGCGCTGCCACACGACGCCGTCCTGGTTGACCATAAACGTCATGACACCGCTCGCGCCGTAGGCGTCGGGGTACGCAAGCAGCGCGAAGCCTGCCTTGAGCTTTCCACCGACCACATAGTTACGCGCGCCACCAGTCGCAGCGGGTCCCTGCGAATCCAGGGTCCGGTAGAAGTAGCCGTGATAGGGCGAGGGTCCGGTCGCTCCTCGCTTCCTTGCATAGCCATCCGCCGCTGCAGCGGCCAGGAGGGGGCCGGCCGGGCTTTGCGGCTGGCCCGCCGCGATCTCCCAGTAGAGCCCGTCGTGCTTTCTGGGCGTGCTCCGGATCAGCTTCGCGTAGATACCGTGCGGGTTTCCATCCTGCCCCACCGCGGCGTACTCCTTCTGAGCCTCGACGTACCCCCGCATCACGTCGATGGTGCGCAACTCGTTGGCGCCGATGCGACGCAGCAGGATCTCGTCCACCGGCAGGGACCGCCGCCGCAGGCTCGCCGGGCGCAGCAGCGCCGGCCACTGGTGCGCCGGCTGGCTGCTCCTGCTTCGATTTGCACCCCGCAAAGAGGGTCGCGCAGGCGGCCATTCCTATCGGTAATGCGCGCGACCACGCCGCGCTTCGCAACACGCTCCGCATCGCGCTCATAGATCAATCCTCCTTCTCCGCCATCACCTCGCGGCTGCCACCTCCGCCGGCTTGCTCGCCGGAGCTTGATGCTTCTGAGCCAGCCGGTCGAACAAAACTCCCTCTTCCTGCAGAAGCTCTTCACCGGTACCTCCGGAGAGACACATCAAGGCAGATACCAGTCCGGTCCAGCCGGTCTGATGGCTGGCTCCGATACCCGCCCCGTTGTCTCCGTGGAAGTACTCGTAGAACAGAATGTGGTCCCGCCAGTGCGGGTCCTTCTGAAACTTCTCCGTCTCGCCGTAGACGGGACGACCACCGGCCGCATCACGGAGGAAGATCCGCTGGAGCCGCTGGCTCAACTCC
>DATJGL010000331.1:0-8161 GCA_035495075.1 Gemmatimonadales bacterium | reverse complement strand
TGCGTGAAAGACCAGTGGGTGTGGATGATTCGCCACGCTCCGTCCGCCTCGCGGTAGACCTCTGTCGCATTCCAGCGGGCCAGCACCGTCTCCTCTGCGCTGCCTGAAGGCTTGCCATAGTTCACTAGGTTGAACGTGAGCACTGCGATGTTGCCTTGAACCTGCACAACCGGGTTAATCATGTCGTAGCGTGGCTCCGTGAATGGCAAGGTCACGCCTCGCATCGCCGCCATCCTCGCATTCAGTTCATCAAGTCCATCAACTCGCTTCTCCCGAAAGGGATCGAAGTAAGTCGCATCTCTTGCGTAGAGACCGAGATAGCCGTCCGGATCTGCTCGAATCCAACGATCGAGGGCGGAACGTTCCAAGGAAATGATGTGTTCTGCAACGTCCATTGACGCCACTCCTTCCCGAGCGGGCTGAGCGCAAGCGGCCAGCGAGAGGCCACTAGAGACGCCAACCATCAGTGCCAGTCGCATCGTCATCGCTTCTTTCGCCGCGTTTGGTTTCGTCCCACCTAGACCCATCCAGAGAGCAGTCGCTAGACTTGGGCCAAGACTCGGCACTTTCGAGAGATTCGCAAGAAAGCGGCCTCATCGTGAGCTCGCGCGAGTGTACCGCGCTGCCTGACGAATGCGCTTCAGCTGCGGGCGATCCGTCCCGGGGTTCCGAGCTTTACGTTCCGCTTAAAGTGCAAGCGCCCGCCAGCTGCAAGCGTGGGTTAGGCCGATTAGCGCCACTTGCCAGCCTCGCGCTGCTTTTGCACCACGGCAGCCATCTCCTGCTTTACCTGCGCCGGCCCCTCGGTCAGCAACTCGCTAATCAGAGCTTGAGTACGCTGGTCGGTCGTGAGAGTCGGGCTTTTCAGGATCCAGCGTACCAAGTCGTGCGACTCAGCATTACTTGCTAGCGACCACTTAGCCGTCGCGCCCGCAAGGAAGAGGGCCTCGTCTTCTCGTTCGTCGACATACCGCAATTGGTCTACAAGCTTCTGGAGAAAAACCGTGCGGCCGGTGGCAAAGAAAGCACCCCAATACATGTCGTTGAGGGAAGCGGAATGACCAGTCAGGTCGAGCACTCCGCCGCTCTTGCTCAGGGCAACAGCTTGTTCAAGGAGGCCTCTCGTACTCGCGTCCTGAGCCGAGATTAGGGGTTGCCACTCGGCCATGCGGGCCGGGTTCGCCGCAAACACTTCGCTAAAAAAGCCGGTCATCGGGGGGGTGGCATTGGGCCGTTGGGCCAGGCCAGCTGCGGGCAGGGATCGGATGAGATCGGCGATGAGTTCTGGCCGCGGGCGCTGGTAATAGGTCTGGACGAAGCTGGATACCTCGTCCAAGGTCTTGAATGGGGGAATCTGCTGAGAAGCCCCGGCCTTCCCGAGCACGAACCAGCCGACGACGGAGAGGACCAGCGGGAGCCGGGAAGCCATGGAAGGTGTCCTCCGTAATCGGCCTAAACCAACCACCCGCGCATGCGCTTGTTAGGCCCTAGTGTGCCCGGTGATCAGTTCATGGACCCGCAAACGGTTGACCTCAAGGTCATTGATCGACAGCCGATCAATGGCACCGTTCGCAAGCGCGAACCGCTTGATGGCCAGTCGCCCAATGACCACGGCCGACGGCGAACGCACCAACGCTCACGACTGCCAGAACGGTCGCGACGCGCGCGAACGCCATCTGGGAGCCGGCCATCGGGTACACACGAAGTCCGTGCCCACTCATGAGTGATACCTGCGCTTTCCGGCAGTGGCTAGGCCACGGAAGGTTGGGAGGAGTTGTGTTCCTCACGCTCACGATGCACTGGTCTCGCTCTAGCTGCTGGCGACAGCGTAGTGGTTCCGAATTTTCATGTTCCGCTGAAGCGGACGCGCCCGTCAGCTGCAAGCGCGGGTTAGGCGGCGCTCACAATGACGCCGGATAGAGCGCGGCGCTGCCATCCATGTCGCCGGTCGTTCCGTAAACCAGGGGCGACTCGCCCTGGTCGAGGATGCCGCCGTCAACCACCCGCCCGATCACCAGCTCATGGTCTCCCGCTCGCATCCCCGCCGTAACCTCGCAGTCAAAGTAGGCGAGCCCGTCCTGAAGAATGGGCGCACCGTTCCGCCCCGCCTGCCACTTAACAGTGGCCAGTTTATCCCGCCTCCCAGGAGCGGGGGCCCCGAAGTGGCGAGCCAGCTCCAGCTGATGCGCCTTGAGCACAGTCACCGCGAAGGCGCCGCTTTCGCGTAACAACGGATACGAGGCATTCTGGGGATTGACGCTCAGGGCGAGGAGCAATGGGTCGAAAGAGACTTGCATGATCCACGCAGCGGTGAAAGCGTTGCGCCGCTCGCCCTGGGCGACGCCGACCACATACACGCCCAAGGTCAGGTGGCGAAAGAGGGCTGCCAGATGGTTAGTCATAGTGCTCATTGCCTTGGCGAGGCCAATTGGTGATCTCAGTGCACAGCCTAACAGTCTCGCTTCAGCTGCAAGCGTGGGTTAGGCTGCACGGCCAATCACGATCGGCTGATAGATAGTGTTGTTTAGTCGGCGGCAGTCCGCGAATCCGGCTCCAGCCATCAGCTCGAGCAGCCGCGGGATCGGCAGCGCATAGTAGCGCGTCACGGTTCGCAGTAGGGTGTTAGGGCCGTTGGGGCCATCCTTCTCTACGATGAACGCAACCTGATAGTGCGTCGAGCTCTCCCACGTCCATTCCTGGCGCAACCGGAAGACCTCGTCTCCACGGTGGCGTTCGCCGTAAGGGTGCGTCGCCGCCACGCCGCGGGGCACGGCGTCGTAGTCCCGAACCGAGCACAAGCACAACCCACCTAGACGGAGAACCTTTTTAAACTCCTGCAGAGCGACGCGAACGTCTGCATCACTAATGAGGTGAGGGAGCGAGTTATCGATTGCCAAAACCACATCAAACAGGCCTGAGACACTCGCGGCTACGTGCCTCATGTCAGCCACTGCCGTATCGACGACGACTTGTCGGACCTCGGCCTCTCGCCGGAGTCGGGCGATTGCACCAGGCGAGAGATCTCTGGCGGTGACCTCAAAGCCTCGGCGTGCTAGGGGTAACGTTTGAGTCCCAATGCCGCAGGGGACATCGAGTATACGCGTCGGCACGGCCTCAGGAGCGGCCGCGCCCAGCTCGCGGTGGATCAGGTGCTCTAGCGCGGCACCCTGGCGCGACATGCTCGCTTCCCAGTCCTCGAAGATCAGATCGTAGTACGGAGCCAGATCGTCGTAGAACTGCCTCGTCTCCACGGCAGGACCTCGCCGCTCAAGAGGGCGGCTCGAGCCGCTGCCCATGCCCTCGCAAGCCCAAAGTCATTGCGGCGCCGATGAGCGCGCCCCATAGAACGCCGTTCAGCGAAAGCGTGAGCAGGACTAGGGCCACCCCCTCGCGCGTCCCGCCTTGAACTCCCAGCCACTGAAGAGCGGGTACGACTGCGAAGAGCGTTGGGAACCCGATCAGAAGCAGGGAGAATCCGAGGGATTTGTTGAACTCAGTGTCGCCTAGAGCGCCGATGAAAACATAGACTGCAGCCAGGCAGAGCCCGGCCAAGAAGCCAACCTTGGCGCCCTTGAGCGGTCCACGCCAGATCGCTGCGTTCATGAGCGGCTCCAAGCGAGGCTGCGGACAGTGACGTTTCGGCACAGCTTCGGTGCAGCCTAACAGTTCCGCTTCAGCTGCGGGCGATCAGGCCCGTGGTTCCGAATTCTACGTTCAAGTGAGAACAGAGGGCCCTTCAGCTGCAAGCGTGGGTTAGCCGCGACGCTAGCTGAACACGTCCGCTTGCGGGTCCCAGAACGGGTCGTTCAGCCCGAGTCCGGCGAAGATGCGACGCATCTCGTCTGGTCCCGGACGGCGTGCCGTGGCCTCGAGGCGTGTCGCATACCAGGCGAAAGCCAGTTCCCATAATTGCGCCATTCGCACCAGGGGCCGTGGCGTCACGCCACGCCCCCGGCACCACGCCTGCACCTGATCCTCCGACCGGAAGAAAAGCATCGTGCTTCAGGTGAAGACGAGGTCCACCCACCATTGCGCTGCTGGCACCAGGCAGTGAAACAGCCACGTGCTGGACTCCGGTCCCGTGGTGCCGACTTGCAAACGGAGAAGGGTGCCTGACTGCCCGCAGCGCGAGTGCACCACCGCCTCTCGGTGCAAGGCAGCAGGGACCCCGAGTGCGTCCCAGGCGCAATTGGCGAAGTACGTCTGACGGCCCATTTCGACCCGATGCTGCGTCGGCACGCCGGAGAAGGGCGGGGCCATGCGGATGGTGCAGCCATCCGACTCAAGCAGCAAGACGCGGTTCGCTCGCAGACGGGCGTAGGCTTGCCGAACGTCCTCCAGCGAGCAGCCCAGCTGTGCCGCGACGTGGGCAACCGGCGGCGCGTGTGCCGTGCTCGCGAAATGGTGATACACCGTCAGCTTGACTTGCGTGTCAAAGTCCATGCCTTCCTCGACTCTGAACTCGCGGGCTAACGTCGCCCGCCCGATCGGAACCACCCACACCATCACTCAACCTCGGGCGGATGTTCTGGTTGTGGTGAAAGACGTTGTCGGGGTCGTACGTGGTCTTCACGTCCACCAGCCGGTCGTAGACGGAGTCCCCGTACGCCTCGCGGACCCGGTCGGGGTCTTCGTCGCCGCCGAGGAAGTTCACGTAGACGCCGTCGCGGAAGCGGCCGAGGGCAGCGAAGAACCCCCTCGTCCATGCGATGTCCGGCTCGCCGAAGTCCTCGCCGGGCCGCCACACACCATCGAGGGTGATCGCGTGCGACGCCTGCCGGTTCCCGAACGCCGTCCCGCCCTCGGCCACTCGGCTCACCGCCCCCTTCAGATGGAACATCGCCACGTACGACCGTGGCGACGAGCAGGAGAACGCGTGCTCGGCGATCACGTCGATGAGGTCGTCGCGGAGTTCGGGGAGGTGGGTGGACTTCCAGTAGTAGTTCCAGCCGTGGACGACGGTCGAGTCGAGCGCGCTCTGGAATCCCACGTACGGCGTGGGCCCGACCAGGTCGAGGAGGGGAGTCCGGCAGGCGCGGAGCGGGCGGAGCCCCTGCTCACCGTCCTCGATCGGCCCGGCGTAGCAGGTACCCACCATCACCACCGGGCGCCAGTGCAGATCCTCGGGGATGACCCGAAGCGGTGGTGCGGTGCCGAACCTCACGACCGTGCCGAGCTCGTCGGGAGCGTCGCGGACGAAGTCGCGGTAGAAGCGCAGGACCTCTCCTGCGTCGGTCGCGTCCCAGAGGATGGGACCGGCCAGGACGGTGGGCCCGACGGAGTGGAGGCGGAACTCGAACGAGGTGACCACGCCGAAGTTGCCGCCGCCACCTCGTAGCGCCCAGAACAGGTCGGGGTGCTCGTCCTCGGACGCGCGCAGCAGCTCGCCGTCGGCCGTCACGACGTCGACGGCGAGGAGGTTGTCGACCGTGAGGCCGTGCTTGCGCATCAGCCAGCCGACGCCACCGCCGAGCGTGAGCCCGGCGACGCCGGTGTGGCTCACGATTCCGCCGGTGGTGGCCAGACCGTGCGCCTGCGTCTCGTGGTCGACGTCGCCCCACAGCGCACCACCCTGCACCCAGGCCCTGCGGTCGGCGGGATCGACCCGCACGGCCCGCATCGCCGAGAGGTCGATGACGACCCCGTCGTCGCAAACGGCGGTGCCCGCCACGTTGTGGCCTCCGCCCCGTATGGCGATCTCCAGATCGTGGTCGCGGGCGAAACGCAGGGCGGCGACCACGTCGGCGGTCCCGACGCATCGGGCGATCAGGCGCGGGTGCCGGTCGATGGCACCGTTCCACACTGTACGGGCGATGTCGTAGTCGGCGTCGTGGGCACTGATCAGCCGGCCTCGGAACCCGTCGATCTTCACGACGGTTGGCTCGTAGCTCCCGTGGCCGACTTCCGCGGTCGTCGGTGTCGTCATCGGGTCCTCCTCTCTCAGGGCCACATCGTAGGACCGCGGACCGCGGCTGTAAAGTCAAGAATCTGGACTTGACAGCCGAAGGCGGGTGCGCAACACTGGCGGCGTGAGGACGTACGGCCAGTACTGCCCCATCGCGCGTGGCGCCGAGATCTTCGCCGAGCGCTGGACACCGCTGATCATCCGCAACCTGTACCTTGGCTGCGCCAGCTTCAGTGAGATCCTGGAGGGCGCGCCCGGACTTTCCCGTACCCTGCTCTCACAGCGGCTCAAGCAGCTCGAACGGCTCGGTGTAGTCGACTCGGCACGCAAGCCCGACGGGCGCGGGCAGCACTACGAGCTCACGTCCGCGGGCCACGACCTGTTCACGGTCTGCCAGTCGCTCGGCGAGTGGGGTGCGCGTTGGCTCGAGATCGCTCCCGAGAACCTCGACCCCTTTGTGGCCCTGTGGTCGATGTGCAATGCGCTCCGCCGAGACCGGCTCCCGGATCGACGCGTCGTCATCCGCTTCGACTTCACTTGCCGCGGGCACCGTGAGCGCTATTGGCTACTCATCGAGCTCGGAGACACCGAGATCTGCAAGACGTCACCCGGCCTCGACGACGACCTCTACATCACGGCGGAAGCCGAGGCCTTCGTCAAATGGCACGCCGGCCAGCTCACCTGGGCCCAAGCCACCCGCGAGAACCGCATCCAACTCGACGGCCCCTCGTCGCTCGTCAGAGCGTTCCCGACCTGGAACGCCCGCAGCATGTTCGCCCACATCAGGCCGGTCTCCCGCACCGCCACGAGCCCCGCAGGTTAGGCCGCTCCCCGGAACGGTAGCCGCCACCGAATCCAGGCCCACGCGAAGCCCAGCACGGCGCTTGTCAGCACGATCAACCCAGCTACCAGCAGCGGCGGACCGGGGTTCCTGCCGGACCAGGACGCTGCGAGCGTGAGTTCCACGACTGAGTTCAGGATCAACAGCGCATAGCCGCTAACCTGGCGCCAGTCGGCATGCCCGGTGTAGAGCGCGAGGCCACCCCAAAAGAGGCCGAGTCGAGCCAAGGCAATGAGCCCACCAACCCGGAGGCCCGTGGCTGCCAGCGATCCCTGCGGGACCCCGCGTTGCCCCGCGGCTCTGGCGGTGAGGATGCCGATGCTGACCACGAAGACGACCAACGCCAGGTAGAGCATGGGTCCTCGTAGTGATGCGAACCCGGGGGCACTCGTCGGAGCGGCCTAACAGTCTCGCTTCAGCTGGGGGCGATTAGCCCGGTAGTTCCGAATTCGACGTTCCACTGAAGCGGACGCGCCCGTCAGCTGCAAGCGTGGGTTAGGCAGCAACCCGTTCCGTAGTGAGTGCCGGCCGTCAGAGGCCCTGCCGCTCTCGGAGCAACCACCGCATGAAGCTGACCGCGGCAATGCCGGAGATCACCAGGAGCACGGGATAGATCAACAGGAGATCGACCCTAATGTTGCACTCCCCGGTGCACAGCCAGCGCAGGCGCATCGCCGTCTCGTATGCGCCGTAGGCCAGCCAGGCCAGCGCGGCCACCGCCGTACTGAGCTTTCTGGATCTGGCGTACAGCAGCAAGCACAATCCGCCAAGGCCAGCTGCAAGGATCGGGTACTCGATGAATAGGCTCATCCGACAACCCCCACGCCAGCCTGGCCGAGAGCTCGATGCAACTTCGGGCGTCGCGCCTCGATTACGGAGCCGGAGTTCGCCCCGCATTTAGGATGCGCGAGTTGCTGCCTAACAGTCCTGATTCAGCTGCGGGCGATCGGCTCCGGGGTTCCGAATCCTACGTTCCGCTGAAACGCACGCGCCCGCCAGCTGCAAGCGTGGGTTAGGCCGCCGGCTGAGGTAGGGTTTCCCGGCGGGCGTGAGGGCCGGTCTCATGCGGGAGCACGGAGCTTGTGCACCACGAACCCGCCCAGCGCACCCACCACGAACCCCAGCGGCCCGGTGATCAGAACCCCCAGCAGGGGGCCCAGCGTGCTTGCCGGCGTAGCGATGAGTGGACCGACGAACCCGGCGACAAAGGCGACTGCCCCGACCAGCCAGCCCCCCCACCAACTCGCCACCATGCCCTTCCGGCTCGCGGCGCGGTGGCCCTGCAGGGCAAACCACCAGCAGAGCAGGCCCACGGTGGCCAAGAGGAGGGTGAACGGCACCCAAAAGATCCAGGCATCCCAGTAGCTGCGCGCGACGTTGTGTCCGCCCAGCCAGAGTCCGGCGAGGACCGCAAC
>DATJGL010000330.1:0-3632 GCA_035495075.1 Gemmatimonadales bacterium | reverse complement strand
GCAGCTCATGGGGTTGTCCACCTGGGTACAGATGGCCGACCACTCGGAAACCATGAAGAGGTGTGCCGGCAGGCTCCACGACGCGTTGGGCTCGAACATGTGGTCCTGGAGCACAAAGTTCTTCGCGTAGGCCCAATAGTTCGGGATCTCCCGCTGGTCGTGAAATCCCATCACATCGGTGGGCCCGGTGGGCGGACAGCTCGGCTTGCCCGCCGCGTTGCAGGTGACGCCCAAGCTCTTCTCAGCCTCGACGGGGAAGCCGTCCATCCGCCCGCCGTGGATGTCGCGCACGGCGTTGCTTGCTGTGTGGGGCCCCCCCTGGTTCTCGTCGGACGAGTCGTGGTACGGGCGGACACAACTGCCAAGCTCGGGGTCGGGTGCGCAGACCGTGGGAACGCCGTTCTGCATGGGAATCCCTTCGGCCCCGGGGTAGGTGCCGAAGTAGCTGTCGAACGACCGGTTCTCCTGCATGATGACGACCACATGCTGGATCTTTTGGATGCCAGTCGGTGAAGATGGCCCGCTCGAGTCACTACAGGCTGCGACTGAAACGAGGAGACCAAGACTCGCGAAGCGAAACGGGACGGATCGGGGCATCCTACCGGCGACCGCGATCGATTGCCGCAACGACATATGTCGCTCCGAAGACGTAGGCGAAGCATGAAGCCGCTCAGAGCCGCAAAGGCTCTGGAGAGGCGACCAGGCCTGCGCGACGCAAGCCTCGCGCCTTGTTGCGGCTTTATGACGTAGGATGGACTCAGGGCGTGCTGTACGTTTTTGCTCTTGGACTTAGGGCAATCAGGAGCTTTGTCGCCGTGCCCGGAGAGCGCTTCGACTCGGTTGAACACGTGCTGGCAACAACGGCAGCGACATCCCTAAGTGGCGCTCACTTTTGCCCAACACGCCAAGTTGTCACCTCGCCTCCACGCGCGAGCGCGATGTGTCCGGCTGCTGGCCTTGAGAACGTTTCCTCGCAATGGACGACTCCATGCAGTTCACCGCGAGGTCGACGTCCTGAGCGGCCTGTTGGTCACTCAACCAGCGCACACAACTGCCCGGAGTGATCGTCCCCGGTTGCTTGACACTCTTCGAGCGGCGCCGCAGGTTCGACCCCCATGGGTAACTGGCTGCTCGGGCTTCCGGTCGTCTGGATGGGGGTGGTCATCCAGGCGTTGGTGTATCTCTTCACCGCTGCCGTCTACCTCATCATCACCAAACTCGCGGTAGGCGAGCGCGCTAAGGCCTTCAAGGCGATCTCCCCCGGCATGCTGCCCCCCCTGTCGGTGGTCTTCGCCCTCCTGGTAGGCTTTCTCGCAGCACAGGTCTGGAACGACGGGCAGGCCGCCAACGCGGCAGTCAATCGCGAGGCCAGCGCGCTGCGCGCCATAGTGCTGTTGTCGGCCGAATTTCCCGGCGAATCGGACCAACGGTTGCGAGGCCTGGTGAGCCGTCACATCCAGGACGTGGTGAGCAAGGACTGGCCGGCCATGGGCACCGGCCACGCGGATCTCCACCTCACGCCACCCAACATGATCGAGGCGCTGCGGGTGTCGCTCGCTCTAACCCCCCAGACTCCCGGCCAGACAATCGCCCAGCGGGAAATCGTCGGCGCGATCGAGAACGCGCTCGACGCGCGCCGCCAGCGCATCATTCTGAGCCACTCGTCGATTAACTGGGTGAAATGGGTGGCGCTGCTGGCGCAGGCAGCACTCACGCTGGTTGCGGTCGGCATGGTCCACAGCGACAACAGAACGGCGAACCGCATCATCCTTACGATCTTCGCGACAGGAGTAGCCGCAGCCGTGATCCTGATCGCGTCGCACAGCCGTCCCTTCTCGGGGGAGATATCGGTCAAGCCAGGGATATTGCTGCAGGTCATGCCGGAAGCCACGCCATCGTCGGGACCGTAGCGATTCCCGCGTCGACGTAGCTACGATGGCGGCGATCCTGGGATCAGCTCTGCAGCGGCCGCACGATCGCCTTCCGCCTCACGATCCGCACTGCGCCAGTCTCCGGCACTATCCCACCTCCATGCGCCTCCGCCCATGCCTGGGTAAGCTCCGCACCGAAAAGCAGAATCAGGGATGAGTAGTAGATCCAGAGCAGCATCACCGCGAGGCTGCCCGCGGCGCCGAAAGCGTGGCCGGGGTCGCTTCGGCCCAGGTAGTAACCGATCAGAAACTTCCCGGCCACGAACAGCAGCGTGGTAGCCGTACCACCGACCCACGCATCGCGCCAGCGCACCGTTGCGTCCGGAAGGATCTTGAAGATCGCGGCAAAGACCCCAATGAACACGCCGAGTGAAAGCGCGATGTTCAGCAGGTTGAGCGCCGGGGTAGAGAATCCGGCGAGTTGGGCGGAGATGAGATCACCGAAGGCGGTAAGCGCAGCGCTGAGGGCCAGCGATATCAGAAGGAGGAAGGCAATGCCCAGGACCATCCCGAAGGAGAATACTCGCTTCATGATGAACCGGCGGACTCCACCCTGATCGGGATCGGGTTGGACTTCCCAGGTCTTGTTGAGCGCGAGCTGGAGTTGGGAGAACACGCCGGTTGCCCCGAAGAAGAGCGCCCCCAGTCCCAGCGCCGTGGTGAGCCCGAACCCTCCCGCAGGCCGGCGCGCCTGCGCCAGGATGGTGCTGATCTGGTTTCCCCCGCTCTCCCCGATCAGCCTGGTGAGCTGCTCACGAATGTGACCGGCCAGCTCCTGCGGGTCGAGCACCGCCCCGAGCAGCAACAGAATCAGCACCAGCAGCGGGGGCAACGAGAAGATGGCGTAGTAGGACACCGCGGCCGCCATCGTCATGCACTCGTCGTCCATGAATTCCATCACGCTGCGGCGCAACAGGCCGAACGCCATTGACGCATGTGTCACGTCTGCCACCCTGTTGGACCTGAAGTGCAAATTGGCCAGCGCGTGGCAAGCCGTCAAAGCGAAGCCGGGCGTCCTTTAGGCTGCGGCCCGCGGGTTTTCACATAGGCAATGACGAACAGGAGGCCCAGGAGGGGATCGATCAACGCGGGACCCACGATGCTCGGATGGGCTTTCCCGAGCGAATACAGGATGAGGACGGGGACGGCGTAGACCAGCTTTTCCAGGATCGAGATCGGCATGATGGGCCGGTATCGCATGGGATCTCTGGCGATGAGCGCGAAGACCAGCTGCCACACGAGCGCCAGCCCGACGAACCCGTAGTAGAACTCCGGGTGGGTAACCGGCGGGGGCGCGGTCTGGCCGAGCTTCCCGAGCAGGAAGTACAAGGGCAGCAGGGACAGGAATCCATACGCCGCCGCCACCCCATACACGACTCGCGCGAATCTCATCGGGCCTCCCGGTACGCTCCCGCCTGCAGGCAGTCATAATGCCAGCTGCTGATAAAGGGTAACAGTATCGTACCGCTCACCCGCCGGCCCGACCGAGTACCCCGGCACCACGCCCACCTCCCGATATCCCAGTCGCTTGTAGAAGCCCACCGGCCCGTGGCGCGCATTCAGAATGAGCAGCGACCGCCCCTGCTGCCAGGCCGCGCCGTGCAGCCCCGCCATCAGCGACCGGCCGACCCCCTGCCCTCTCAAACCCGGAGCGACCACCACCTTCTGCACCTCCGCCCGGTGGGGGGCGTTGGGCCAGCA
>DATJGL010000329.1:0-3963 GCA_035495075.1 Gemmatimonadales bacterium | reverse complement strand
CGGTGGTGCCGCTGCTCACGCTGCTCAGCTCGGAGTTTCCCGAGCTTCGGAGCGCGCTCTTCGCCTGGGTCCAGCCGCTGGTGAATGCGTTTGTGAAGCAGTGAGGTTCGACCAGGCTCCGTTCAGGCCACGGCGGGCCGGTCCACGTAGTCGGCTGCTCGGCGGACCAGCCGAGCCAGAGGAGGGAGCTGAGGGTCCTCTCCAGGGGACCAGCTTCCCAGTATCTGGTTCACCACGTGCGAGCCCAGCGAGCGGTAACTCTCGAATTGGGATTCGCTGAAGAACTGGTCGGCAGTGGTCTCGTGAGGGAAGGTCTTGCTGGTCTGAGCGTAATTGAAGACGTCCTTGGGCTCGGACCCGTAGAAGGCCGGCTTGATGTAGACCAGGATCCCATCTGCTGCATTGTCGTCCACGCAGGAATATCGAATGCTGCCGATCGCGCAATACTTGCCGGCTGCTACATCCGCTTCGTCATTCCGGGGATAGATCTTCACTTCCTGAAATTCGATCGGGATCCCGAAGTCCACCCGGATCTTTCGAATAGCATTTCCCAGGTCCTCGAATGCTCCGGCCGGATCGCAGCCGCCGTCGCTGACCACGATGGTGCGGCAGCGACGCATGACCATCTCGTACAGTCCCAGGTTCTCGAAATGCCCCCCGTCCGAGAGGTACACGTACGGATGCTTGCTGTCGGTGTGTGCCTCGGCTTCATCAATGATCAGCTTGAGCGAAGAGTCGGGGTACGACCGGTCGTACACCTCGCGGCCCGCGTGCCCCGGATTGCCCAACCACCAGCCCAGGCGGACGTTGAATAGCGTGAGGAGAAACGAGATCACGGTAGAGGAATGGTACCCCATGTTGGGGCTGACCGCGGCGCCCGAGATGGTCATCGCCGTGCCCAGGCTGGCGCCGTCCTGGCCTCCGTAGTATCGGCGCACCGGGTCGCCCTTCGCGCGCTGGGTCGGACGGTAGCCGTGGTTGTGCGCGCCGCAGTGGAGCGGGCTGAAGGTGAAGGATTCCGCCTTGCGCTGCTGCCAGGCGAGGTTCGCTCCGCCGACGAGGTTGAGGGCCACGTTTACGACGTGAAACAGTTTCCGTTCGGCTTCGACGAAGGGCGCCTCCAAGGGCGGCCACAGATCCTTCAACCAGACGTTGTCCTTGTTGTCGAATCCGGTGAACGGATTCGGGTCGCGCTCGCCGGCGGGCCGAGAAGCACCGAGATAGGCGCGAATCAGCCGGGATCGATACATCCCGTGAAGCGAGAACTTGTTGGTGTCCACCCGCTTCGCAGTCCAGGCCCCGAACCAGATGAGCACGCCGGGCACAATCAGACTGATGAGGATGAATGCGAACCAACCCAGGTTTGCGACCGCGGGGATCCGGACTGCCAGCCTTTCCAGGGCCCCGATGAGCGAGCGGCTCGCCCAGCCCATCAGCACGACGAGAAAGACGATGAACACGGGCGCGGCGAGCATGAGGGGGCGATTCATCGGTGTCCCGGCGGGACGCTGGGTTGCCGGTGTGGCCGCACCGCCTCCTGCACGCAGGGTGATGACCCCCGACAGCACACCGATCACGCCGGCGACCGCCTGCCAGATCCGGACGGCACGCTCGCCCCGATTCGCCACCAGCAGCCGAAGTGCCTCGGGGCCGAGCAGGATGAGTCCTACACCGAAGAGCCACGCCGCCGATACGATCAGCAGCCACGCGCTGAAGCGGGCGGACCACTCGCGCACTGCCTCCACCTGGGTTCTGCTGGTGTAGCCGATGTAGATGTGACTGAAGAGCAGAACCAGCAGGAGCAGGGCAGGGACGCCCAGCCACGCGTAGAGGTCCGAGCCCAGGTCGGTCTCGAGGAATTGCGGCACATAGGACGCTAGGAGGGACACGCCCAAGCCGCCCATCAGTCCCACGACCGCGATGAACGCGCCCTCGCCCACGCCGCCCGACGCGAGCCGCATGCCCGCGCGACCGAGACGCCAGCCCAGCCAATGGATTACGGTGCCACAAAGGGCGAATGCAAGCGGAAATACAAAAGGCCGCGGCCAGGTGACCACCTGTCGGGAGATCCAGGCCCAGCAGAGCACGGCAATCACTGCACTTCCCACCAGCGGCCACAAGCAGTTTCGAAGAAAGGTGCGCTGGTCACGCTTGGCGTCGTCGAGAGCGCTTCGCTCGCTGGGTGCGGCCGAGACCGGCCGATTTCGGTGCACGTAACGGATGGCAAGAACGGCCCAGATCGCTGCGAGAAGCAGCAGCCCGATCGTGAGCCCGAGTTGCATCTGCCACCACAGTCCGTGAGTCGGACTCCACGCCACCATGGTCGTGAGCGCGATCGGCGCCGATGCTGCGCCGATCAGCGGCGGCACCACCACGAGCCAGGTGAGGACGAGGTTGCGAAGATAGGTCGCGACGAGGGTCCAGCTGTCGGCCGACAGAAGGCCGAGCCGTGGGCTCAGGTAGTTGCTGTAGGTTCGCAGATGCCAGATCGGGGTGGGCTCCGGCTCGAGCGGTCGAACGGTCGGTGCCGCCAGCTGCTGCACGACCTCCGACAGGCTGGCGTGCCGGATCCAGGCGCTGAGCCAGCCACCGAGGTAGCCCCCGCCCGAGACGGTGGACAGGTAGTGGAAATGGTCGAGGATCCCATAGCGCGCGAACCCCTGCACCACACCCAGCGCGAAGGTCGCGCTGCGGATGCCGCCGCCGGACAGGCACAGAGCGGCAAGCTTCCGCTGATGGACTTTCCGATATACGTCCTTCAGACGACGGTCGTACACCTTCTCGAGCTCGAAGAACGTGTCTTCCAGAATGAGCCGGTTGCGAATCACACAGTCGCCCGGCTGCTCTGGCCCGATCACAATCCGATCCATCGTTTGGGACCGGAATCTGATGCCGTCGAAATGATCTTCGGTTTTGGCGTCGTACAGCTCGCGGCGGAACAGGACCTGGTTGAGGCTGTCGGCCAGGACCTGCCTCAGGACGTCCGGGTCCGCGTCAGGGCCGAGCTTCTTCAGCCGCTGGACCAGTTCCGCGAGCTCACCACGGCCGAGGTTCCACGACGCGCGGTCTTCGGCATCCCGCAGCCGGTCCGCGAGGCGCACGGGCTCGAGAATCTGCTCCGGCGTGAACCGCCAGTCGTATGTCGCCGCGACGGTTTCGCCGGTGATCGCGGCGTACTCCCGCTCCAGCACCTCGCAGAGCGGGAGTGACGGATCGGCGGGCTCCGTGGTCTCGGGCATCGGAGGTTGCGCCGCCGCCGCCGTCATGGATGAGGTACTCCGTAGCCGCGAGCCATTCCGGTCGCCAGGATCACCATGAGAATGACGAGGACTGCTTGCAGAAAGCTGATCGTCGCCAGCGCGGGCGCGGCGCGGGTGTCCGGCTGTCGGCCCTGCTTCATCTGAATTCGCCAGCGCATGAGCGTAACGATGGGCTTGACCTCCAGAACGAGGATCACGCCCAGCAGCGCCATCTTGCCCCAGAAGAAGTGGTTGTGGAGATAGTACGCCGATCCCTTCTCCCACCCGCCGAACGCGCGAGCGAGGCCGCTCGCGATCCAGAGCACCGCCGCGAGAGCCCACCAGTTGTCCGCCGCAAAGGCGCGACGGAGTCCGGCCACATCCAGCTCGCCCCGCAAGGCGCGGCCGCGAGCCCAGACGGCGCCGAGGCCGACGCCGAGAGCGAGGAGATGAACTGCCGCGAGGAACCAGCGCATTAGGGTCGGCGTTTTCAGCCGCTGGGAGAAGGTCGCGGTAAACCTATGTAGCCCGAGGACGGCGTCCACCGCGCCACTGGCCGATCCAGACCCAACGAGCTTCTTGCGCAGTACGAACGATCGTGCTATTTATGGGCCATGAGCAAAGGCACCGAGACCCGGCACGCCATCCTCGCCCACGCGGCGGGCCTGGCCAGCCAGGTCGGACTCACCGGCCTCACCATCGGCGCCCTCGCCGAAGACCTCCA
>DATJGL010000328.1:0-3020 GCA_035495075.1 Gemmatimonadales bacterium | reverse complement strand
TACGGCCGGTGATCCAGTATGGCCGGATGGTCGGAGGCGGGTCGGTTCACTTCACCGGCAACTATTGGCGCATGCATGAGATCGACTTCGTCGAGCGGAGTCGCAAAGGCGCCATCGAGGGAACCGGCTTTACCGACTGGCCCATTACCTACGCGGAGCTGGAGCCGTACTACAGCCAGGTGGAGTGGGAGATCGGGGTATCCGGGCTTGCCGGCGCGAGCCCCTTCGACCCCCCTCGGAGTCGTTCCTATCCGCTTCCGCCCCTGCCGATCAAACCGGCCGGCGTTCTCGCCGAGCGCGCCGCACGAAAGCTTGGCTGGCATGCGTTCCCCGCCCCGATGGCGATTCTCTCCCAGCCGTACCGGGGCCGCCCTCCCTGCATTCAATGCGGCTTCTGCAAAACGTTCGGCTGCGAGGTGGGGGCCAAGTCGAGCACGCTCGCAGCGATGTTCCCCGATGCCGAGGCCACGGGCCGGTGCGAGATCCGTCCCTCGAGCTACGTGCGGAAGATCGAGGTCGACCGGCGCGGCAGGGTGACAGGCGTGAAATACTTCGACGCGGTCAAGCGGGAGATCTTCCAGCGCGCCCGCGCGGTAGTAGTCTGCGCCAACGGCGCGGAAACACCGCGCCTCCTGCTCATGTCGCGCTCCAACCTGTTTCCCGACGGACTGGCCAACTCGAGCGGCGTAGTCGGCAAGCACCTCATGTTCAACGGCTACGCGTTCGCCGGCGGGCTGTTCGAGCACCGGATCAACGGTTATCGGGGCATGGTGGTCACCCGCGTGATCCACGATCTGTACGAGCTCGACCCCAAGCTCGACATTGCCGGCGGTGGCGGATTCGACTTCCGGTTCGACTGGGGGCCTATTGGGTTCGCGCTGGACGGACTCCCCCGCGACGCTCCCAACTGGGGGCCGGAATACAAGCGGAGTCTGCGCGACTATTACACCCGCTCGGTGTATGTCCTCGCGCACGCCACTCAGCTTCCCGTCCCATCCAATTCGATCTCACTCGACCCGAAGCTGACCGACGCCTGGGGGTTGCCCGCAATTCGGATGACGTTCTCGGACCATCCCAACGACGTGCGGCTCTACGCCTACTTGCTGGATCGCACGCTCGAGCTGCTGGACGCGGCCGGCGCCACCCGTCGCTGGGCGTATCCGCTCGACCGGGTTTTTCCCGAAGTTCATCTGCTCGGGACCTGTCGGATGGGCAATGACCCGGCATCGTCCGTCGTCGACCGGTTCAACCGGGCCCACGATGTACCCAATCTCTTCGTGGTCGACGGGAGCAGTCTGGTGACGTCGGGCCGGGGCCAGCCCACGATGACCATTCAAGCGTTGGCTTTTCGTGCCGGGGAGCACGCCGCCCGCCTGGCACGCCGGGGCGACCTTTCAAAGCGGAGCTGAGCTATGCGGCTGGATGCCTGGGCAGCCTTGATCCCCGCCCTTCTGGTCGGCGCGTGCGACCGTGGCGCCCAGCGCGCGCCGTCGGTCGAGTACGTTGCGGTGGCGGGCAACCCGCAGCTGCCGTTCTCGGACGCGGTGAGAGTCGGGCACATGCTGTTCCTCGCCGGCCAGCTCGGCACCGATTCCACCGGACACCTGGCTGCCGGCGGTATCACCGCCGAGACCCGGCAGGCTTTGGAGAACATCCGTCGGGTGCTGGAGCACAACGGATCGTCGCTGGATCAGGTCGTGAAGTGCACTGCAATGCTCGCAGACATCCAGGAGTGGGGTGCTATGAACCAGGTGTACGTCACCTACTTCCGGAAGCACCTGCCCGCCCGCAGTGCATTCGCCACGAGCGGACTGGTCATGGGCGCGCGAATCGAATTGGAATGCTGGGCGACGGTGAGCTCGAAATGAACAGTGCTGGAAGGATCGATTTGTCTCGGTCAGTTTGGAAGCTGACGCTCTGGTGGCCAGCCGTCACATCGCAACGGCGCTCGAGGCACCATGATGCCGGGAGGCCCTTTGAAAGGCGGTGATGGTATGCGACGCGCTGCGTGGTGGGGATTGATGGTGGGGCTAGGTGCTCTTGTCACCCTGGCCATTCCCGACATCCGCCGCTACCTGAAGATCAGGACGATGTGATACGGCGCCGACACCGGCGCCGATCTTCAAACAGAGTCAACAACCGCTCGGGCAGCCATTCGCTGCTTGAGCGGCTCGGCGTACCCGTCCTCCCATTTCGTCAAGGCTCCGTCATCGAGCTCGTCTATGGACTGCGCGATCTCCTCGAGCGCGCGAAAGACGTCGGCCCGTCCGTGGGTGGCCCCGGCGATAACCTGGAGCTTGTTGCGCACCCGATCCTGGAGCATGAGACGGATCCGCTGGAGCAACTCGGCACGATCAGCCTGCTCCTTGCGCAGCATAGCCCAGAGCAGCGTCCCCTGCGCCATCAGCAACCCGGCGATCGCCAGTTCGCCGAGGGCATTGCTAACTTGGAGAACGACCGGGGCAAGCTCACAGATCACCAACGCCAGGACGATCGGGACCAGAAGGCGATAACCCCACCAGCGACGCCCGCGAAAGAACACCGCCCCGCCTAGGACGCCCACCAACACAGCCTCCACAACCACCAGGAAGTGCCTCATATCGTAGGTGTCCGCGAGTTGCATTGTAGGATGCTCTGACGTCTGGATGCCGCCTGCCGCCGGGGCGAGCTAACGAAGGATAACCTCACCGCTGCCCGGTTGCCCCAAAGATTGTCAGCCAATCGCCGTTCCGGTAGTCATGATGCGCAATCAGGTGCATTGACTCAATCGCTCCAGCCCTTCGACCTCCGGGCTACCTGCCCCGAACGCATGCTCCGCAGCCCGGAGTACCGCTGCTCGCCACCCTGCCGCGAACTCGCTCGACGCCTCTCGCGGAAGGGCGAGCAACGCTGCGCGGAGCCAGGCCGCGGTGTCGTTGGCTCTCCATTGAGAGTGTTCGATGGCCGCGGCGTCGCGAATTCCATGAAGCACCAGCTCGAGGTCGCGCAGCGCCTGGGTCACCAGATCTCGGCTGGCCCGA
>DATJGL010000327.1:0-7703 GCA_035495075.1 Gemmatimonadales bacterium | reverse complement strand
GCCGCGTGGGCAGCCTCGGCGATGGGCATCCCCGCGGCCAGGAAGCTGCACGCGCGTGATATGCGAATCCGCAGGAGGTATGCGTGCGGCGGGAGTCCCATTTGAGTGCGGAACAGCCGTACGAGATGCGACTTGCTGAGTTGAACCAGTCCTGCCAACGAGTCGAGCGATACCGGGCCCGCGGACGCTTCGAGATAGTCAACCACGCGAGTAACGGCCGGGTGCTGGCGTCCCGCGTCGCGAAGGCGGCGTGGCGGAGGACTCAGCATCGTTGAGGCAGCTGTCGTCATTCGTATTTGAGAGCGGACCGAGAATCTTCGGTTCACAACCCTGTCCGTCAACCGTTTCGGCGACCGGAAGGTTCACCGCGCCGACCGAAGGGCCCGTGACGGGCGTCACACTGTCCGGTACCGGATAAGCCACATCAGGGTGCTGGTTATGGCGGCCGTTGCTGCGTTGGTGTTGAGCGAATGCTCGCGATTATGAAAACCGGTGGTGAGCACTCGCTGACATTTAGACGGCGAAATACCGCTCAATTTGTTGGGGAAGCTGCAGGATTTATCACATAAGTTATTGTTGAAAAACATGTTACACACGTGGACCCTACCGGAACCGGTATCCTTGCCCTACCTTCCGCCGATGCCGATGCACCCCATCGTCGGCCATTGGGAGGCTCGCCGCCGGCTATCTCGAGCGCTCCAGGTTGGTCGTTTACCCCAGGTCCTCGTCCTTACGGGGCAAGCTGGGGTTGGCAAGCAGCGCCTCGGTCTTTGGCTCGCAGCCTTGGTATTCTGCGCGGAGCGGACTGAGGAGCCCTGCGGGAGGTGCGGCAGCTGCAAGGCGGTCGCCGGGCTGGTACATCCGGACTTGCACTGGTTTGTGCCGGTGCCCCGGCCGAAGGCAGCCGACCGCGAGAAGCAGGTCGAGGAAGCCGCAGAGGCCCTTGGGCAGGCGCTCGAGGAGCGCCGGGCCAGGAGTCTCTACCCGCCCCCGGACCCCATGGCGAGCCATGGGCTCGCCAGTGTCCGGTTGCTTCAGCGGCGTGCAGCCTTGACCCCGGTGCAGGCCGACAAAAAAGTGTTCCTGCTGGGCGATGCCGATCGATTGGTCGTCCAGGAAGCGAGCCAGGAGGCGGCCAATGCGTTGCTCAAGCTGCTCGAGGAGCCACCGGCTGACTCGCTGTTCGTGCTCACGACGACGGACACGCAGCGGCTGTTGCCGACGATCCGATCCCGCGCGGTGGTGTTGCGGGTTGGTCGGCTGAGTGACGCCGAGGTGATCGAGGTGTTGCGGACAGCCGGGCACCCGGAATCGGATGGCCGCGCGCTCGAGGACCGGGTGGCGCTGGCAGAGGGATCGGTAGGCGCGGCGATCGCGCTGGACGACATCGCCGGAACTGCCTATCAGGCCGCCTACGAGATGATCTCTTCGGCGGTCGCCGGGCGGGCCGGAGTCCCCGCGCGACTGGAGCGGGCGCTCCGACAGACGCCATGGGCAGCCCGCGGCGAGTTTACAGCGATGCTCGACGCGCTGGCCGAGACCTTGAGCGAGGCCGCCAGGGCGGCCGTCGGAGAGACACCGCGGCGCCCCTTGCCTGAGGCCCTGCGTAATCGCAGGGATGCGGCTGCGCTGGTTCGAGCGATCGAGCGCGTGGCCGGGGCTCGCGAGGCTGCGGCGGGTAATGTGAACCCGCAGATTCTGCTCGCGACGCTGGGCGAGGAGTTGGCGGAGGTTTTGTGAAGCTTTCGCATGTGGACGAGCAGGGCGCAGCTCGAATGGTGGACGTCGGAGGCAAGCCGGTGACCGAGCGCACCGCGAAAGCGGAAGGTGCCGTCCGAATGTCCAGAGAGGCGTTCGAGCTGGTAGCCGGGAACGCGATCGAAAAAGGCGATGTTCTGACGGTGGCCCAGGTCGCGGGCACGATGGCTGCAAAGCGGACGGGAGAGCTTATACCGCTTTGCCATCCCCTCGCACTGGATCAGGTGCTGGTGGATGTGGCGCTGGACGCCTCGCTCCCGGGTGTGCGGGTTCGGGCAACGGCCAAGCTGAGTGGTCGCACCGGGGTCGAGATGGAGGCACTTACGGCGGTCGCCGTAGCATGCTTGACGGTGTACGACATGGTGAAGGCAGCGGATCGAGGAATGGTTATCGAAGACGTCCGATTGGTGAGCAAGACCGGGGGAACCCGGGGAGACTGGCGCCGGCCCGAGGGGTCGTAACCCGGCCGGTTACCCATATAAGGAGAACAGCGATGAGGTCACCAACCCGTAGGAAGACCATGAAACAGGAGCGCACCGAGCGGCTGTTTTGGCGCGGCGCCCTGCTCGTGGCCGGAGCGCTGGCAATCGGCGCCCTGGGCGGGTGGACCAAACGCGTCCGCGCGGCTGATCACAAGTCCGCGATGGATCCGAGTCGACTGGCTCGTCAGTTCGGCTCGCTCAACGATGAAGTCGCCGCCGCCCGCGGCGAAACGGACCTGGTCCTGGTGCAGCTGGACCGGGCCAACAAGGTCATGGAGTACTCTGCCAAGTATCAGATTCCGGCCGACCTCGCGGCCGCCGTGTACGACATTGCATTGAGTGAGGGCATCGATCCGGCGCTGGGTTTCCGGTTGGTAAAGGTGGAAAGCGAGTTCAAGCGCGATGCGCGGAGCCCGACCGGGGCGCTCGGATACACCCAGCTTCAGCCGGCGACGGCGCGCTTTTATGACGCCGGGATCACCGAGTCAAAGCTGCTGGAGCGCGACGTGAACCTGCGGATCGGGTTCCGGTTCCTGAAGGATCTGCTGGGGCAGTTCCACAACGACATGCATCTTGCTCTGCTGGCCTACAACCGTGGCCCGAGCAAGGTGAGTGAGATTCTGGCGGAGGGCGGCGACCCGAAGAATGGGTATTCCGACGCGGTGTTGCGGGGGTACCGCCCGCCGCGGACGGACGCCGGCGACGGCGGTTTGACCACCTGGCGCTAAGCGGGGATCCTGAGCCGTACGCCACGCCTTAGCGTGGCATCGTCCGACAATCCGTTCGCTGCTCTCAGGGCCTGGATCGAGACGCCATAGCGTCTCGCCAGGCCCGCTAGCGTATCCCCCCGCCGCACAACGTGGCTTCGGCCGGCCGCATTACCGGCGGCGGCCGTCGCCTTCGCGGAAGACTTTGCCACCGACTTCGAAGCCACACGGATTTGAACATCCGGCGGTGAGACGCGCAGCCGCTGCCCGGCGCGGATGCGAGTGCTCTTGCCCATGTGATTCCACGCCTGCAGTTGACGCTGGCTCGCACCGTACCGTCCCGCGATCGACCGCAAATTCTCTCCTCGGCGCACCCGATGGAAATCGGCGTCCGTGGGCTCCGTGGCGAGTTGACGAGTCACCTCGGCAGGCAGCGGTCCGAGCGTCGGGATTACCAGATTCTGCCCGGCGCGGATGGTGTTGCCCCGAATCCGCGGGTTGGCCGCGATGATATCCGCCTTCCCGACGCCGTAGCGCTTGGCCACGGCTCCGAGGGTTTCCCCGCTGTGAACCACGTGCTCGCGATAGCTGACCCGCTTGCCCGCGGGCAGATCCGCATACGCGATGGTGGTCGCCTCGCCGGTTCCGGGAGGAAGGCGTACGACGCTATGCGTGCTGGGGGGAGTGGCCAGTCGTAGATATTGCGGGTTCAACTCCCGGAGTGCCGCGATCGTGGTGTCCGCCAGACGGGCGATCACGTCGAGCCCGGTCTGATCAGGGACGACGATCGAGTCATAGGGAGCCGCTGCTTCGGGTGAGAGCACGGGGAAGCCGTACTTTGCGGGCTCCTTCGCGATCATGGCGGCGGCGATCAGCTTCGGCACGTAATCCTTGGTCTCGCGTCGGAGCAGCTTGGTGTCGTAGAGCCGGAAAAAAGTGGCGTCCGATGGGATGGTATCGTTCTCGTCATCGGGCAGTCGATTGAGACCGCGCGAGACCCGCCCCGCGCCGGCGTTGTAAGCAGCAGCGGCGAGATAGTATGACCCGAACATCCCGGTGAGATCCTTGAGATGCCGCGCCGCCGCGTCGGTCGCCTTGATCGGGTCGCGGCGCTCGTCCACCCAGCGGTCGACCCGGAGTCCGTAGAGTCGGCCGGTGCCCTTCATGAACTGCCACATCCCCACGGCGCGGGCGCGGCTGGTCGCCGTGTTCGAGAACCCGCTCTCGATCAGTGCGAGATACACCAGGTCGCCGGGCAGCCCCTCGGCCTGGAGCCGCTGCCTGATCATCGCTTCGTAGCGGGGCATGCGGGACAGCCACACCCCGAACCGCTCCCGACCGGTGGTGCGGAAGAAGTCGAGGTAGTATTGCACCCGATCGTGGTTGTTGAAGCGCGCGACGTCTATGTCGAACGTGACGGGCTCGTTGGTTAGAGCCTTGTTTCCGTCGGCGGTGGCCGGGGCTTCGTCAGCCGACAGGTCCTCACCGGCTGCGCTGTCCGGAGTCTCGGTGTGCAGGTCAGCCAGGCGGTCGAGAATCGCCTCGTCCGCGGCTGAGTCTGCAGCAATGCGGAGTTCCTCGACCAGCTCGCGGTCGAGGATGGAATCGGCAACGGGAGCAGGCACGATGTCAGGGTCGGAAGCGGCCTGACTGATCGTGGCCGGCGGCGGAGCTGGAGTGGGAGCGGGGGTGGCTTCGGGCGGTGGAGTCGGATGCCCGGCACAAGCGGCAATCAGGATTAACGATAGCAGCGACGACCGGTGCATGGTCACTCCCTCGCGCTCGGTCGGGGCCGGCGCCGTTTTCGGCAATAAAGGATCCTACGGCTGAACGAACCGCTCGTCCATGAATGCGACGCTTTGTTCGGGATTTGTTCGCCGCAACTGGGCCTGGCCAGGGGCGGCAATCCGCGGATTCAGGTGCGATTTGACAGGGTAAGAGTTTCTGTCCTTAGCGCATGAACAGTCGGTTGCCCAGTAACCGGTTGGTCGCGTTCAATACTGCAAGCGCCGCACCTCTGGCCGGGTCCGATTCCGTAAGGTACGACCCCACAACCCGCTGGGCGCCCTGTTCTCCGTTCGTGGCCAACGAGACGATCACGACGGTTGCGTCGAACGCTCGGACCGCTTTGACGCCGAGCAGCTCGAAGGTCATCCCACCGGCGACTGCCTGGCTCAGCGCGTTGACGCAGGCTTGCGCCGCGCAGCGGAGTTCGCCGGCCTGGGACGCCAACCCCTCACACTGCCCGGCGAACTGCTCGGAACCCCGCCAAGTGAGACCGACGCGGGCCCGACACCGGCCATTGGACAGGCGGTCGAGCACAAACTCCGCGAATCGAAGCCGCTCGTGGGGGAGCAACGGTGCGGACGAAGCCTCCGAAGCCTGTCCCGAGGTGCCGTAGGATTCGTCTGTAGGAGTCGTACCGCCTCCTCGATGGGCGATTGCGCTGCGGCCGTAAGACAAGGCCAGGGCGCATCGTACGGTGGCAAGGGCTATGCCATAGGCGGCCTTCAGGCAGTCTCGAAACGGACCTCCAGTTGGTGCTGCTCCACCCGCTTCGGTACGACGTCGACCTCGAGCCTCGACCGGCCGACCGAATCGGGCGCCACCGTGACCATGACCAGGTAGCCATCGGCAAGCTCGATCCTAAGCTGGCGCTGATCGGACCGCATAGCCGCCGCCACCACGCTCTTGCCGCGCAGAGCGCTCAGCGAATCAGCGATCTGCCGGAGCTCTTGCAGCGAAATCTGGGTCATGGAGGTGTGTCCGCGGAGGGAGTCGGCCAACTTGTCGATTGCCCGTTCCGCGGTCAAGAGCGTTCGCGATGCGTGCAACGCACGACGGCCACCCTTTCAGGTGGCCGTCGCAGTGCTTTCGTGCTCGAAGCTCAGTCTTCGACGACGATCAAGAACTTGGACGGGGCCCAGAACTCCTCCGGGGACTCGATCTGCAGGGCGCCATGCACCTTGCCGTCCTTCGTGACCGAGTTCGCCGCGAGGTACTCGGGGCTCTGCCGCGAGACGATCTTGTAGTTCTTGTCTTCGTGCGGCAGCTGAATCGTGAGGTCGTGGGTCTTGTCGATCCGGGTAAACGACGCGGGGTCGAGATTCCTCGCGGGGACCAGATGGGTGCCGCCGAAGAACAGGAACTTCGAGCCCTCCTTGGCCAGCACACCCTTGTCCATCAGCTCCTTCTTGGTGCCCACAGCGTAGTAGACCGTGTTCTTGTACGTAGTCAGCTGGGACACTGTGTCGGTCAGCGCCGCTTTGGCGACGGTGAGCTGCTGGTTCTCAGCGCTGACGGTGTCGACCTTGCTGTTGAGCGAAGCGATCTCGAGCTTCTGCTGCTCGATCGTCGCGGTGTACTCCTGCTCCTGCCGTTCCGCCGCTGCCTTGAGGTCGGCGATGGTCTGCTTGGCCGACTCGAGCTGAGCCAGGAGGCGCTGATTGCGGGAGCTGGACTTCTTGAGGCGAACCGTCGCCGCGTCGAGCTTTTGCTCGCTTTCGTTGAGCCGGGCGATGACTTCCTTGATCTTGCCGACCACCGCCGTCCGATCCTGCGCAGCGCCGGACGACGCCTTCTCGCTGGCCGGCACCGGAGCGACGCCGACGCTCTTCACCTGAGCCAGTTCGGCATTCAGGTCGTTGACGAACTTGGTGGTCTCGAGCACTTCGTTGAGCAGGCTATCCTTCTCCGCAGCCGTCTGCCTTGCCTCAGCCAGCGCCGCGTTCAGCTTCTCCCGATCAGCGCATCCCGTGGAGCCAGCAGCGAGAGCGACCGGCAGAAGAAGCCAAGCGAACCTCCGCATACAACCCCCTTCATAACGGTGGATAGATCCGCGAACCCTGGGCCTGGCCCTGGGGCAACCCCAACCGGGCCGCTGCCCCCGAGGGGAGCCGCGGCCCGGTGCCTTCATGACATTGTTTGACGTGCCGGGAAGTCTACCCAATCAGCCGGGGAAACTCCAGTGCATCTGGGTCAACTTCCTACCGGAGTGGAACTTGGGCCTCGCTGACCAGGCTGTCCGGGAAACCGCTGCCCGGGGTAATCACTCATCTGGTGCCGCACCCCCCTCCCCACCGAAATTCGTGAGCCTCCGAGAAATCGGTCCCGTTGGCCTTCGCATTGTATTCCGCAATAGCCACGAGCGAGACATCAACGAAGTATTGCTTGTCCAACTCCACAAAGTTGTGCCGTGCAGATGAAGCAAGGAAGGGTGCTGTAGGGCGAGATATTTACTTACCACATTCCGCCGTTATACGTCCCGGGCGCCCCTTTCGGGACGAAAGATCAATCGGTTACGCCGCATCATCGACCTGCCAAAATGGGCGAGTTGAGAATAGGGCCGGTCGGTCATGCGGGGCCTGCTGGCGCAGAGCCTAGAGACGGCGGCTCGTGATGCGAAGGGCTGGCGGTATGTGATACTGCCCGAGGTGCCTCCAGGTCAGCCCCCAGAGCCTTTCGCCTGCTTCGTGAGCGACCGGACCAGATCACGATTTCAGTTCAGCGCCCGGTGACACAGGGACGGGTGGGCGCCGCGGGGGGTATATGAGTCGCCCGGCGATCTTGACGCTCGGCGGCGTTGGCGTATCGTCGTAATCTCTCTGTAAGAGCCATATTCCCGGCCCGTCGCCCAGCCACACTCCCTGGGAAGCCGTCATATGACCGCCACTGCCGAGCTCCAGCAACTATCGCCCGCGCTGTTCTTCGACACCATGAACGCCTATCAGCGCAGCGCCGCGCTGAAGGCCGCCAT
>DATJGL010000326.1:0-5701 GCA_035495075.1 Gemmatimonadales bacterium | reverse complement strand
CTTCGCCGTAACGGGAGATCTTTCCGATCTTCGAGTTCTTGAAGATCCCGGTATAGAACTTGGCTGCTTCTTCGGCCTGGTCGTCGAACCACAGGCAGGGAGTGATCGGTTGGGTGAGGGCCATAGAACGTCTCCTGGACTATATATATGGGCCGAGCGCGGACGAAAATCCCTTTGTCAGGATTCAGGCACCTTCAGCGAGGTCGGCGCAGGGTACGTCCTCTTTGACAAGGCGCCACGGTCCATGCCCGGTAGAATAGGGCGACCGGCGCTTTGGGTCTTGAATCCGCGGGCTATCCAGCTCGTCCGTCGCCCGGTTCAGCCGTGAGGGCACACGTAGTACCTGCAGAGGTTCGGCGGTCGCCCCGGCCTAGCCCTCCTGAAAGAGCAGCGTGCGCAGCCGGTCGTTGCGCAGGACCAGGGCACCCCAGATGAACAGGCCTACGTAGATCGGAAACAATATGTGAGTGAATAGCGGACTCTCGATTCGTACATGGGTGGCGACGGCTCCACCGAGATATCCAGTCAGCAGGATCGCACCGAGAATCGACGTCCGCGGAATCAGATAGAGGACGAGGCACGCCAGCTGGATGATCCCGATAACGAGCACCGAGTTCTCCGGATACCCAAGTTGAACCGTTCCCTCCATCGCTTGCGGCAGCCGCAGCAGCTTCATCATGGTGTCAAAGAGCAGGAACAGGACCACCAGACCGCCGACAATGCGACCGGCCCACAATCTTCCTGGCGAGATTGCTCGAGAGACTGATTCCACGGATTCCTCCGACGTCTCGGAGCCCGGCTTCCGGGCCTCAAGGTGGCGAACGGTGCTCTCCCTATACGTCGAACGAGCCCCCCAAGGTTCGACACATCGTACGCCGCCGTCACCGCGGTCGAGTCGTCCAGCATGAGCCACTCGATGACGGGCACGGGAAGGCTCCCGTAGCTGATCAGCTGATCGTGAAACGTCCCCAGCCGAAAAGCTGCGGCAGAAAGGTGCTCGGCGGGATGGGCGATGCCACGCTGATGGACACGACCGCGGACGACAACCCGTTCGCCTAGTGGAGCTGCCTCCCTTCAGCGCCAGTCAGGGGATCTTGTACTCACCCTGGATGTCCCAGGACGACGTCCCATCCGCGCTGAAGGTCGCTTTGCAGGTGCCCTTCCCGGTGAGGCCCTTCAGCTTGCCGGTACCGCTCTTGAAGCTCCAGGTGCAGTCGGCACTCACCGGTTTCTCGCCTTTCAGCGTGGTCGTGCCCTTGAACTTGACGACGTACTTGTCGCCGCTGGCCACGCTGCCTACGCCGTACCCCCGATCGTGGGAAAGGTTTTGACTGACATCCGACGTGAACGTGTCCGCCTCATCCTTGAGCCGGTCCCCGCCGAGGTCACCCTCCGACCAGGTGCATTTCTGAGAGCCAAGAGACAGGACGTGATGGGCGTCGTCGCCGACCGGAGCGTTGTAATTCGGATCCGGCTTGGCGCAAGTCATCTTGCCGGTAAGCTTCGTTTGCGCTTGGGCTCGATCGGCGGGAAGGATTGCAAGCAACCCGCACGCGATACAGAGCGCGGTTCTCATGGCGTGCCTCCGCGTGAAATGTGACGGCTGAAGGGGTGCGCGAAGCCTATCTCGTTGTCGCCCCGGCGGCACTCGGCAAGGTATCGCCGCGGCGGCGGTTCGGTCAGTGAGGCCCGATCGCAGTTGCCAGGTCGGCCCTATCCGGTAACGACCTGACGCGCATCGCTCGGCGTCTCGAGCCCCACCCGTCGTACCAGCGGGCGGTAGCGCGGGTCGCTCCGGATCGGATCGAGTCGTGGATGCACCCGAAGCAGGATCAGTCCGGCTGCACGCTCGTCTGCAGCGACGTCGAGCCATCGAAACGCTTCGTCCACGTCGGCCAGGCTGGCGTGCAGCGCGGCGATGCCCCAGGCGGAGACTACCCGCCGAGAGCGTGCCTCGATCAACTCGGCGAGTATCCGCCGGGCCTCCGCCGAGTTGCCCTCGGCGACGGCGAGGTGCGCGAGCCCGAACGAGGGGCCTGCCACTCCGCCCGAGAGGCGCCGCCCTTCCTCGTATTCCGCCCGGGCCTCGGCAAACTGGCCGAGCGCCTCGAGCGACCGTGCCAGATCGGTGTGCGCCCCGTCGAACCGCGGGTCCAGCTCGAGTGCCATCCGGTAGTGGAGAACAGACTTCTCGTACTCGCGGGCGTAGTAGTGCGCGTCTCCCGCGCCGGTCCGGATGAACATTGAAAGGGGATCGAGACTCACCGCCTTGTTCATGGAAGCGATGGCCTCGGGATGCCGCTCATAGGCGTAGAGGACCCGTCCGAGTCGGTCATGGGCCGCGGCCAGGCCCGGGTTGAGCTCGATCGCCTTCTGAAGGGAGCGCAGGCCGCCGGCGAGGTCGCCGGAGTGCGAGCGGATTGTGCCCAGGGCCGCGTGCGCGTCGGCCAGTGACGGATCCAGCTCGAGCGCGCGCATCGCCGCGGCGGTGGCTTCGGCGAAGGCCTCGGCTGGTGGCGCCATTCCGCGCAGGGCACGAAAGGCATGGCAATCGGCAAGCGCCGACCACGCCGGCGCGAGCGTCGGATCGAGCTCCAGAGCGCGCCGGGCATGCCGCAGACCCACCTCGACCGCCTGGGGCGAGGCGGCAAAGTAGGAATGTCGGCTCCGGAGAAACTCGAGGTGCGCCTCGGGATTCACCGGGGCTCGCTTCGCGAGCTGAGTCGCTTCCTTCGGGGTCAGCTTGATCGCGATCTCGCGTGCCACGGTCTCGGCCAGCTCGCTCTGGAGGCCGAGCACGTCCTCCAGCTCGCGGTCATAGCGAGCGGCCCAGAGCGTCTCGTCGGCTCGCGCCGAGATGAGCTGTACACTCAGCCGCACCCGGTTGCCGATCAGCAGGGCCGAGCCCTCGAGCACGGCGTCCACATTCAGCTCCCGCGCGATTTCCGGAAGCGAGAGCCCGCTGCCCTTGTATTTCATCGCCGAGGTCCGGGAGATCACTCGTAGCGCCTGGATATGGGCCAGGTCGGAGATGATCGCCTCGGTCATCCCGTCCGCGAAGTATTCCTGCGTCGCATCCTGCGAAACGTTGCGGAAGGGAAGCACCGCGAGTGCCCGAATCGTGTCGCCCGCAGCCTGCACCGGCGCCGATATGGGCCGCCCCTCGCGAATCCGTCGCAAGGTGTCGGCCACCAGCGCCGCCGAGGCAGGGCGATGTGCAGGATCCTTGTGCAGGCAGTCGGCGACCAGTCGCTCCAGCTCCGCCGGCGCGTCCGGTCGGACAGAGCGCACGCTCGGCGCCGCGGTGTTGACGATCGCGAACATCAGCGCCTCCGTGCGATCCTTGACGAACGGGCGCTGCCCCGTGACCATCTCGAACAAGACGGCCCCGAGTGCATAGACGTCGGTTCGGGTATCGTCCGCTTCACCGAACAGCTGCTCCGGCGCCATGTACGGCAACGAGCCGACCACCATCCCCGCTTGGGTAATTCGTCCCGTCGCCTTCCCCGCAGAGAGGTGGACGGCGAGCCCGAAGTCAAGAATCTTCGGGTGCCCGTCGGCGGTGAGCATCACGTTTCCCGGCTTGAGATCGCGATGGAGCACTCCGCGCCCGTGGGCGTTCTCGAGGGCGTCGGCGATCGCGGCCCCCAGGTCGAGGGTGAGATCGAGGGGCAACGGTCCGCTTGCCAACCGCGATTCGAGCGTCCCGCCCGGCACGTACTCCATGACCAGGAAATCGTGTCCATCCTGCGCATCGAAATCGTAGACGATGGCGACGCCGGGATGAGAGAGCCGGGAAAGCGCCAGCGCCTCCCGGCGAAATCGTTCACGCGATGTCGCGTCGCCGAGCGCGCCGCGCAGGAGCAGCTTGATGGCGACGACCCGGTCCAGGTGGGCGTCGTGGGCCTTCCACACCTCGCCCATCCCGCCCCGGCCGATGGGTTCGACCAGCCGGTAACGGCCAAGCACGGTGCCGGGTCCAATCGAAAGGCTGGGGCTGCCGTCCGCCAGGAATGCCGGGAGGCGATCGCTGCTATCGGACAAGCTGGTTCCGGAAGTCTGTAGCCCCAAGGTTAAACTCGGGCGGAATGACGGGCCAGAGCCTGGCGTGACCATCCTCACGGACGCTGGCGGCGGGCGTGCTGTACCTAACCTCGGAGGAGCTGGTCGCTCTTTGCTTTCCTTCGAGGCCGAGCCTGGTGAACACTGTCTGGTTGACGCGGTCGAGCGCCGTGGCGGTCATGATTGCGGTGAGTGGCGGCAGCAGTTGCCTCGCCGCGCAAACGGCAGCGGCCCCGTTGGCTGGATCGCCGGACAGCACTACGCCCTCCCATTCCGTCACCGTCGCCGCGGGCCCCCACTATGCCGCGAGCGGGCTGCACCGGACTCTCTTCGGCAACGAGTACCGCGACTTGTGGGTTACGCCGATCGAGGTCGAGGTGCTCGACCTGCACTCGTACGCCGGCGGACTGAAGCCGAGCCACGAGGGCGGCGGCATGGAAACCAGGACGCTGCACTTGGAATCGCGGGAAGGGCGCAAGTTCGCGTTCCGATCCGTGAACAAGACCCATTCCTTGACGCTGCCGCCGGACCTTAGAGGAACTTCAGTCGAGCGCGTGGCGCAGGACCAGACCAGCGCCCAACACCCCGCGGCTGCTCTCATCGTACCGCCGTTGCTCGAGGCCGTGGGTGTCCGCAACGCTCGTCCCAGGCTGTTCGTCATGCCGGACGATTCCCTCCTGGGAAAGTTCCAGCGCGACTTCGCCGGCATGTTGGGCACGCTCGAGGAGCGGCCCAACAGCGGGACCGACGAGCGCCCCGGCTTCCAGGGTGCCCGCGAGGACGCGGAGACGGATACGCTCTATGACCGCCTCGACCGCGATCCACGCGAGCGGATCGACTCGCGGACGTTTCTCGCCGCACGGCTCATCGATCTTTACGTGGGAGATCCGGACCGCGCGGAGGGCCAGTGGCGGTGGATCAAGCTCGACACCAACAAGACCACGCCATGGGAGCCGGTCCCGTACGATCGGGACGAAGCGTTTCTGCGCTACGAGGGCGTGCTCATCGGGCTAGTTGGGCGTGGCTACCCGTGGGTCATGCGGTTCGACGACGACTATCCCAGCCTCTTGGGGCTGACGTGGGGATCGCGCAATCTCGACCGCCGTCTGCTCGGCGACCTCGATTGGGCCACCTGGGATTCGGTCGCCCACGCGGTCCAAAGCCGCCTCACCGATTCGGTCATCGATGTCGCGGTGCATCAGTTGCCCGATCCCTACGTCCCGCTGAACGCGACCAGCCTGGCGCAGGCACTCAGAGCGCGGCGCGACCAGCTTCCCCAGGAGGCCCGCAGGTTTTACCGAATGCTCGCCGAGCAGGCCGAGGTCCATGTCAGCGACCAGAGTGAAACCGTGCAGGCGACCCGCGGGGCGGACGGGATCCTCGACCTCTTGATCCGGGCCAATGCAGGCACTCCCGATGAGATCGAGACTTTCCATCGCGCCTTCGATGCCCGCGACACCAAGGAAGTACGACTCTTTCTCCGGGACGGCAGCGACACGGTGCGGATTGCAGGCACGGGCGACGGGCCCAAGCTGCGAGTGATCGCCGAAAAAGGGCAGAAGATCGTGATCGATGACGCCGCCGGCGGTTGGACCCGGGTGTATGACGCCGACTCGAACGTTGCGGTCGCCGGCGCGCA
>DATJGL010000325.1:0-40741 GCA_035495075.1 Gemmatimonadales bacterium | reverse complement strand
GGCGATCCGGCAGGAGTACGACCGCCTCGCACGGCAGGGCCTGCCCCGGGCTGAGCTCGATGACGGCAAGCGGCAACTCAAGGGCCAGGTCGTGCTGTCGCTCGAGAGTCCCGGGGCCCGGATGCATCGGCTTGCCGGGTTCGTGCTCCACAACGACACCTACCGCACGCTGAGCGACATGCTCGCGGAGATCGACGCGGTTACCCAGGAGCAAACCGCGGCCATCGCGGCCGAGTTCTTCCCCGCCGAGCGGCAGACCATCGTACGTCTGGGACCAGATGAAAAGAGCGCGAACGGTAAGCGGTAAATGGTGAACGGGGGGTTCCGATTTCAGACGGGATCCCCCGTTCACCGTTCCAGCTGTTCAAGCTCGAGACTCATCCAAAGGACTCCTATGAGAATCGGCGTCCCGAAAGAGATCAAGACCAACGAGAACCGCGTGGCGCTGGTGCCGGCCGGTGCCGAAGCGCTCGTGGCGCAAGGCCACAGCGTCTTTCTCGAACGGGGGGCGGGCGAGGGCAGCGGGTTCGAAGACGGCGCCTACCAGGCGGCCGGCGCAACCGTGCTACCTACCGCTGATGAGGTCTGGGGCCGGGCCGAGCTGATCATGAAGGTGAAGGAGCCGATCGAGGTCGAGTGGCCCCGGATGCGCAAGGGTCAAGTGTTGTACACCTATTTCCATTTTGCCGCGGACGAACGCCTGACCCGGGCGGTCATCGCATCCGAGGCCATTGCCGTGGCGTACGAGACGGTACAGCTGCCCAGCGGCGAGCTGCCTCTTCTCACGCCGATGTCCGAGGTTGCGGGCCGAATGGCGGTGCAGGCCGGCGCTAAGTATCTAGAGAAGGTCTACGGGGGGCGAGGGATTCTTCTCGGCGGCGTGCCTGGCGTCGCGCCGGCTGAAGTCATGATCTTGGGAGGTGGGACGGTCGGAATCAACGCGGCCAAGATGGCCGCCGGCCTGGGCGCGCACGTCACTATCCTCGACATTTCGCTCGACCGGCTGCGTTACCTGGACGATGTCCTCCCCGCCAACTGCGATACCTGGTACTCCAACCGCCACAATATTCTCGAGGCCGCGTCCAGGGCCGATCTCGTCGTCGGCGCCGTTCTGCTACCAGGCGCGCGCGCACCCCATCTGCTCCGCCGGGAGGATCTCAAGCTCATGAAGCAGGGGGCCGTCATCGTGGACGTGGCGGTGGACCAGGGCGGATGCGTCGAGACCATCAAGCCGACTACGCATGAGAATCCCACGTATTTCGTGGACGGGATCCTTCACTACGGGGTAGCCAACATGCCGGGCGGCGTGCCGCGCACCTCTACGCTTGCGCTGACCAACGCGACGCTCCAGGGCGCGCTTCGCTTGGCAAAGCACGGGTGGCAGGAGGCCTGTCGCCGCGACGAGGCGCTACGCAAAGGGCTCAACGTCGTGGCCGGCAAGGTGGTGTATCCCGGCGTCGCCGAGGCGTTCAAGCTACCGCTGGTCGATGTCGCCGCCGTCCTCTGACGGCCCAGTGCCCCCCGGCCCTAGGCCGGTGCCCATCCTGATCGCCCGGCTTCCGCACGGCGAGGGACTGCCGCTCCCTGCCACAGCCACCGCGGGCGCAGCCGGATACGACGTGGCGAGCGCCGAGGACGGCTCGCTCGCGCCACTCGAGCGGCGGCTGTTCCGAACCGGGTTCAGCATTGCCGTCCCGGATGGTTTCGAGTGCCAGATCCGCCCTCGCTCGGGATTGGCGTTGCGCCACGGGATCACGCTCCCCAACACGCCTGCCACCATCGACAGCGACCATCGCGGCGAGCTCATGGTCGCCCTGGTCAATCTGGGTACTGAGCCGTTTGCGGTCACTCGAGGGATGCGGATTGCCCAGATGGTAATTGCCCGGGTGGAGCGTGCCGACTTCACCGAGGTTGCCGAGCTGCCGAAAACCGAGCGGGGGGTTGGCGGATTCGGGAGCACGGGTGTGGGTCGGGAGCCGGCGGGAACCGACGGGAGCAGGCGGGAGTAGACCGGAACTGCCTTCTGCCCACTCCCGACAAACCGGTGTCTCTCTTACCTTTCGCGCCATGCGGCTGACGGCCATTCGATGAAGCTTCCGTCTCTGAACCTGGCGTCCTTTCTTCCCGCGAACGAGATCGCGGTGGATCTCGGTACGGCCAACACGCTGGTGTATGTCAAAGGCGAGGGCATCGTCTTGAACGAGCCCTCCGTGGTGGCGATCGAGCGGGCCAGCGGCAAGATCAAGGGCATCGGTCTCGAGGCCAAGCGGATGCTGGGGCGAACCCCCGATGGCATCCTCGCGGTGCGTCCGCTCAAAGACGGCGTCATCGCCGACTTCGACGTCACCGAGAAGATGCTTCGGTACTTCCTGAAGACCATCATCGACAAGCACGTTTTTCGCGTAAAGCCGAAGGTGATCGTGTGCGTTCCCTCGGGAATCACCGAGGTGGAGCGGCGCGCGGTGCGCGATTCCGCGCAAACTGCAGGGGCGAAGCAGGTCATGATGGTGGCGGAGCCCATGGCCGCCGCGATCGGGGTGGGCCTCCCCGTGGAAACCCCGACCGGCAACATGGTCATCGATATCGGGGGCGGGACGACAGAGATCGCCGTCATCGCGCTGTCCGGCATCGTCTCCGATACGTCCATCCGTACCGGCGGCGACGAGCTCGATCAGGCCATCGTCCAGTTCATGCGTAAGAACTACAACCTGCTGGTCGGCGAGCCGACGGCGGAGGCGATCAAGATCAAGATCGGCTCTGCGGCCCCGGTAGGTGAAGAACGGGAGATGGAAGTGAAAGGGCGCGACCTCGTCTCGGGCATTCCCAAGACGGTCCGTGTCCACTCGTCGGAGATCCGGGAAGCCGTGCAGGAGCCCATCCAGCAGATCGTCGATGCCGTGCGGCGTGCGCTGGAGATCACACCCCCGGAGCTGGCCAGCGACATCGTGGATCGTGGCATCGTCATGACCGGCGGCGGCGCCCTGATCCGGGGACTCGACATTCTACTCGCCCAGGAAACCGGCTTGCCGGTTCACGTGGATGAGGATCCGCTCACCTGCGTCGTGCGCGGCACGGGTCGTATCCTCGACGACTTCGAGAAATACCGTAGCGTGCTTTCCTTCTAGGGATGTTCCCCGCGTCAGACAGAGGCTTCAGTCGGCGGGACACCGCGATGTTCATCGGCTGCGTCATCCTTGCGGTAGCGGCGCTTTTTTCGCCCGAGCGGATTACCGGTAGCCTGGCCAGCGGTCTCCGCCAGACGATTCTCGTCCCCCTTGTGTGGCTCCAGGAAGAGGCCGAGCTCGGCCGCAGCAGTCGAGCCCGGCTCCAGACACTTATGGCCGAGCGCGACTCGGCCGCCTACGCCGCGCAGGTACTCCCATCGCTCAGCGCCGAGAACGAGCGGCTCCGTAACCTCCTGGGCCTGAGTCATCGGCTCCGGACTCCCTACGTCGCGGCCGAGGTACTCCATCAGGCACAGGTCACCGACTCCCGCATGCTGTTGCTGAACGTGGGAACCGCCCAGGGTGTGAGCGGATTCGACCCGATCGTCGCACCGGAAGGGCTGATCGGTGTGATCTGGAACGCGAGCCGGAACACGAGCGTGGCCATGACCTGGTCCCACCCCGAATTCCGGGTCAGCGCATTCACGGCAAACGGAAGCGCGTTCGGAATCGTCGCCGCATCGCCCAACAGCGCCGGGACTGATGCCTACCTCGAGTTTCGAGGCGTGCCTTACCGCGACTCGGTGGTCCCCGGAACCGTCGTGCTCTCCTCCGGCCTAGGTGGTGTCTACCCCAAGGGTATTCCCATCGGAAAGGTGGTTGGCGTGATCCGGGAAGAGGCGGGCTGGGCTCGCGTGTATCGGGTGCGGCCCGCAGCGAACCCCGGATCCACCGCCCATGTCCTGGTGCTCACCGGGCGACGGGTGTTGTCGGTGGCTGAAGCGTACCCTTCCGATACTTTGGAGCCGGCGGCACCGTCGGATTCCGCGGCTGAGCCGCGACCCCCCGCGCTTCCGATCTCTCCCGGCAATCCGCCGGCGTCGGTGCCGGGCCGCGCAAGAGCCGATTCCACGGTGAAGCTAAAACCCAAGCCCAAACGAGCACCGCCGGACTCGGCCCGTCCTACGCCAGCGCCGGCGGCACGCCCTGCGCCGGCGCCCGCGGCCCGTCCCACGACCCCGCCGGCCCCCCCGCCGGCTCCGGTGCGCCCGGATTCTACGCGGTGAACGGCTCGCGGACTGCCCGGCTGCACCTGGCCATCGTCTTTGCGGCCCTCGTGCTGCTTCATTTCTATGTGCGACCCCGGCTGTTCGACACCCGCCTGGCTCCGGATTTCCTGCTCTTTGGTCTGATCGTATTCGCGATGCGGAGTGGTCCGGGGGCTGGTGCGTTGGCGGGATTTCTGGTGGGCCTCGCCACCGACGCGCTCTCGCCGGCCCGGTTCGGCGCTGCCATACTCGCGGATACCATTGTGGGATACGCCGCGGCTTGGGGGCGGGCGGTCTTCTTTGCCGACAATGTGCTAGTGAACGCGGGCTTCGTCGCTGTAGGGTTGTGGTTGCGGGACCTCATCCTCCTGATTGCGAGCGGGACCCCGCAGGGACAGCTCCTGATCGAGCTCGGCGTCTATAGTCCTCTTCAGGCGATCATAACTGCGGGAGCGGGGGCGCTTGTGCTGCTCGCCTTCCGCCAGTGGTTCGCCGTGAGGCTGGAAGGATGACCGGCTCGGATTCGTATCGACTAGGTGAACGGGCGCGGGCCGCTCGGTGGATCATCGTCGGCGCCTTCCTGGTGCTGCTGGGAGCGTTCTTCCGTACCCAGATCATTCAGCACGAGAAGTTCCAGCTCAAAGCCGAGACCAACCGGCTGCGCCCCATTCCGCTCACGGCCCCCCGCGGCACTATTTACGACCGGCATGGCGAAATCATCGCCGAAAACGTCCCCGGCTATTCCGTCAAGCTGCTCGCCCCGTCCGCAGACTCCCTCAAGGCGGTGCTTACCCGCGTGCGGGAGGTCGTTCCGCTCGACAGCGCCGCAATCGCCGAGGTGTTGCGTCGGTTCCAGACCGCCCGGTATCAGCCTGTGGTCGTCTTCGGCGACGCCACGTTCGAGACGGTGTCGAGACTGGAGGAGCATCGGGTAGCCCTGCCGGGCCTGGTTATTCAGGCCGAGCCGAAACGGCTCTATCCGGCGCGGAGTGCCGTCGCGCACCTGGTGGGATACGTGGGGGAAGTGACCGACGCCGATCTCGAGAGCGACCGATATGAAGGACTCGAGCCCGGCGCGATCGTGGGCAAGGCCGGCCTCGAACAGGAATACGACGATAGCCTTCGCGGCACCGTCGGGGTTCGGTATATCGAGGTCAACGCCCGTGGACGGCTGGTGCGGGAAGAAGCGTCATCGGCGTCGTTGCCTCCTACGCCCGGACGGCCGATCGAAACCACCATCGATCTCGATCTGCAACGGTTTATCGATAGCATCTGGCCTGCCGGCGTTCGCGGCGCGATGGTCGCGATGACTCCCTCGGGTGAGGTCCGAGCCCTCTACTCCGCGCCTTCCTTCGATCCAAACGCGTTCGTGGGCGGAATCACCCCGCAACTCTGGCGCGCGCTCAACACGGATGAAGCGCACCCACTGCTCAATCGAGCGCTGCAGGCGCGCTATCCGCCAGCCTCGCCGTTCAAGCTGGCCATCGCCGCAATGGCGCTCAAACGGGGCCTGATCGGACTCGACAGCCACATGCCTGTCCCCTGCCGGGGCGGGCTGCGCATGGGCAACCGGGTGTTCCGCTGCTGGAAGAAAGAGGGGCATGGATCGCTCGATCTGATCGGAGCGATCGCTGCGAGCTGTGACGTGTACTTCTACCAGGTAGGCCTTCGGCTCGGGCTGGACGCCATTATCGAAGACGGCGTGCTCATGGGATTCAAGGACAAGGCCGGAATCGATCTACGCAACGAGATCAATCCCATCTACCCGTCGTCCACCGCCTATTTCGACCGGCTCTACGGGGCAAAACGCTGGAGCCCTGCGGCGACCACGCTCAACTTCTCGATCGGACAGGGCGAGAACACCCAAACGCTGATCAACATGGTCCACTTCTACGCCGGGCTGGCCGGTAGCGGCGAGGAAGTGAGCCCGTTCCTGGTCCGCCCGCGTAGCGATGCCAAAGGGCGACCGCTCGGGCTCGGGACGGACGTGCTCGAGGGGCTGCGGCACGCGCTCATCGCGGTGGTTGAAAGGGGCACGGCGGCAGCCTCCCGCCATGAAGACCTGCAGGTCGCCGGGAAGACCGGGACCGCTCAGAACCCCCACGGCAAGGACCACGGCTGGTTCATCGGCTTTGCTCCGGCGGACAAGCCCGAGCTCGTGGTCGGGGGGATCATGGAGTTTGCGGAACACGGGACTGTGGTTGCGCCGTATGTCGTCGCGGCGCTTCGACGCTACGTTCTGGGCCCTGATACCTCCGCCAAGGCTGCGGTGAAGCTCCGCGTGATCGTGCCCGACGACAGCGCTCCCCGGGCCCTAGAGCTCGATCCGGACTCCGCGGCGGTTCAGGCGGCCGCCGAGTCGCTCCGAACTGAAGGCGAGAAGCCGAGGCCATGAGACTCGCCGCCGTCGATCGCCAGCTCGGCGCTACCGCCCTGCTGTTGATGCTCTATGGGCTCCTGGTCCTGTACTCTGCGGGTCAGACCGACGTCCCGACTCAGGGCTTCGGCGTTTGGCATCGGCAGCTCATCTGGCTCGGCGTCGGCCTCGTGGCTGCCTGGGGTACGTTCCAGCTATCGCCTCGGTTGCTCGAGTGGCTCACCCCGGCGATCTACGGGTTCAGCCTCGCGCTACTGGTGCTCGTACTCGTGGTGGGCACGGGGGCCGGAACGGCGGCAAGCAGTCACTCCTGGCTCAGCATCGGCGGCCATCAGGTCGGGCAGCCTTCCGAGCTCGCCAAGGTCGCGACGGTCCTGATGCTCGCGCGCTATCTGTCCGGTCAACGCGAGCCCCCCCGGTCGCTGTGGGATCTGGTAGGGCCGGGGCTGATTGTCGGACTTCCTTTCCTCCTAGTGATGAAGCAGCCCGACCTGGGCAGCGCGATCGTGTTCATCGGGATCTTCTTTGCTATGCTGTTCTGGGCCGGCGTTCGGCCCCGGCTCTTGTTCCTCCTCGCGTCGCCCGGCATCAGCTTGCTGCTTGCATTCAGCAACGTGAGCTGGGGCTTCTGGATCGTCGCCTTCTCGCTGGTGTTGTTCGCCTGGCGACCGTACGTGTGGGACGGCCTCATCTTCTGGCTCTTCAACGTGGTCAGCGGCTTCGTGGCCATGCCGCTATGGCACCGGCTGGCCACCTACCAGCAGAACCGGCTTCTGACATTCTTGAACCCCGAAGTCGATCCGCGAGCGGCCGGCTACCACGCCATCCAGTCGCGGGTAGCGATCGGATCGGGCGGATGGTTCGGTACCGGCTACACGATGGGCCCGCAGAAGCGGCTGGCGTTTCTCCCCGAGCAACACACCGACTTCGTGTTCTCGGTCGTGGGGGAGGAGCTCGGGTTCGTGGGCGTTGCCGCTGCACTCGGCCTCTTCTGCGTCCTGCTTCTCACTCTGATCCGGATCGCTCGGCGTGCAACGGACTCGTTCAGCAGCCTGGTGGTCTTCGGCATTCTGGGATTGTTCTTCTCACACGTCTTCGAGAACGTCGGAATGACGGTCAACATCATGCCCATTACCGGCATTCCGCTGCCGTTTTTCTCATACGGTGGCTCATTCTTCATCATCTGCTGCGTCTGCCTGGGGCTCGTCGGGCGGGTAGCGTGGGACTCTCGCCTGGCTGGCTATGCTGATGTGTGACAATAACTTAGCAAACGGCCACTAGCGTCCGGACAGCTGACAACACAGATTACGGGCCGATCTTCCCGGCTGTCGCCCTCTCCTCGGACATCGTCGACCCTATGGCTGTCATGGCATGGTTTAAGAAGGAACGTAAACCGCGCAAGTCTCAACGAAACCGCCTCGAGATCCCGGCGGATGCGTGGGAAAAGTGCGATGCCTGCGGTCACATCGACATCAAAGAGAAGTTCGAGAAGGCCCTGAACGTCTGTCCGGAGTGCGGCCGGCACCGACGATTCACCGCCGAGGAGTACATCGAGCTGCTCACTGACGCGGGGACCTGGCGGGAGCTGTACGGGAACATCCGTTCGGCAGATCCCCTCCGGTTCGAGCACTACACCGAGCGGCTCGCCAACGCCCGCAAGAAAGCCGGGCACGCCGACGCCATGTACGCCGGCTCCGCCAAGCTCGAAGGTATTCCCTACAATCTTGGCGTCATGAATTTCGCCTTCATGGGCGGCTCCATGGGCTCCGTGGTGGGCGAAAAGATCTATCGGCTGGCGCGTCGTTCCCTCGAGAAGAAAGTCCCCCTCACCATCGTTTCCACTTCCGGCGGCGCCCGTATGCAGGAGGGCGTGCTGAGCCTCATGCAGATGGCCAAGACATCGGCCGCGCTGGCCCAGCTCTCCCGGGCCCGGATCCCGTATGTGTCGATCCTGACGGACCCCACAACGGGCGGCGTGTCTGCCTCGTTCGCGATGCAAGGCGACGTGGTGCTGGCCGAACCGGGGGCCGTGATCGGGTTCGCGGGGCAACGGGTCATCAAGCAAACCATCGGACAAGACTTGCCGGAAGGATTCCAGACCGCCGAGTTCCTGCTCGACCACGGTCAGATCGACGATGTCGTTCCACGTTCCTCGCTGCGCGAGACGACGGCCCGACTTCTTAGGCATTTGCAGGGGCAACGGCAGCCGGTCGAGGAGTTGGAGCTGGCGTAGGTCTCTCGGAAAACCGGTTACACCGACGCCCCACCAGGTCGAGAGGCCGGTGGGGCGCGGAGTTTTTGCGCAAGGGGCGGCATGGCGCTCACCTACTCGCAGGCCCTCGACTTCCTCTTTCCGCGAACCACGACCATCAAGTTCGGGCTGGCAACAAGCCGTGCCCTGCTTGCCGAGGTGGGCAACCCGCACGAGCTGATCCCGCTGGTGCATGTGGGCGGGACCAACGGCAAGGGCAGTGTGTGCACGCTGGTCGCCGCCGCGCTCCGCGAGGCGGGTTGGCGAGTCGGCCTCTACACCTCTCCCCATCTCGTGTCGTTTCGGGAGCGCGTCACGGTGTGCGGCGAGCCGATCAGCGAAGACGCCGTGGCAATGTGGACCCGTCGTCTGGAGCCGCTCATTCGAAAGCGAGCGGCGACCTTTTTCGAGGCCACCACCGCGATCGCCCTGGCCGACTTCGCTGCGCGAGGCGCCGAGATCGGCGTGGTGGAAGTGGGCCTTGGCGGGCGGCTGGACAGTACCAATGTCATCCGTCCGGTCGTGAGCGCGGTGACCAAGATCGAGCTGGACCACATGAAGTATCTGGGAGACACGCTGGAGCAGATTGCGGTGGAGAAAGCGGGAATCGCCAAGCCCGGCGCCCCGTTCGTGATCGGTGAGGCCCGACCCGACCTGGTGAATACTCTGCGGCGCGAGGCACGCTGTTTCATCAACCGGTTGGACCGTTGCGCCGAGCCCGACATCCGCGTAGTGCCGCCCGAATACCAGTGGGGCGGCCCGCTCCGTCTCCTGGGAGCTCACCAGCGGCGCAATGCCGGGGTCGCGCACGGCGTGCTGATGGCCTTGCCCGAGCGCTACCGGCCAAAGGTCGACGAAATCGCGGCCGGATTCGCCCGAGCCACAATCCCCGGACGTCTCGACCGCCGGGGCCGCTGGCTGTTCGATGTCGCCCACAATCCCGATGGCATGCGCGCACTCGTCGCCGCGATCAAGGAGATGAGCCCGCCCCGCCCGCTCCACGCGCTGGTCTCGATCCTGGGTGACAAGGCCTGGCCGGAAATGCTGGTGCTGCTGGATTCCGTGATCGATCGGGGGATCCTCACACGGGCGCCCACGGCAGCGAGCCGCGGCTGGGACATGGCATGGCTCCGGCGATGGCTCCGGACCAGCTCTCGACCGCCTGCGCGGGCCTCGTGGACGCTGGTGCCGGATTTCGACCGGGCGCTCGAGGCTGCGGGCCGTGACGCCGGGACCGTGCTGGTGACCGGCTCCTTTCACACAGTGGGAGACGTCATGGTCTCTCTGGGCATGTCGCCCATCTGAAGCGTGAACGGTGAATCGTGAACGGTGAACGGAGTGCGCCTTGCATCGGTGTCCCCCGTGTAATGTTTACTGTTCACCGTTCACGCTGTTTCCCCTTATCTTCCCGCCATGAAAAGCTCCGCGTTGCCGGGGTTTCGCGAGTTTTATCCTGACGATCTGGCGCTCCGCAATCACATCTTCGCAACCTGGCGAGCGGTCGCGCTGCGCTACGGGTTCGAGGAGTATGACGGGCCGCCCCTGGAGCCGCTCGAGCTCTACACCACCAAGAGCGGCGCCGAGATCGTGCAGCAGCTCTATGCGTTCGAGGATAAGGGCGGACGACAGGTAGCGCTCCGGCCCGAGATGACGCCCACGCTCGCGCGGATGGTCGCGGCGCGAGCCAACGGCCTGCGGAAGCCGATCCGCTGGTTCTCGACGCCTCAGCTCTTCCGCTATGAGCGCCAGCAGCGCGGCCGGTTGCGGGAGCACTTTCAGCTGAACTGCGACCTCATCGGCGAGCCCGGCCCGCTGGGCGATGCCGAGATCATTGCGCTCGCGATTGATGTCATGCGGGCGCTCGGCCTCACTTCGCGGGACGTGCGAGTGCGGTTGTCCGATCGCCGGGTGCTTGCGGCCGTGCTGGAGGCGCGGGGAGTGCCGCCGATCGGCCTCGATGCAGCTTATCAGTTTATCGACAAGCTGGAGCGGTTGCGGCGCGAGGAGCTGGATCGGTTCTTTTCCGATCCCTCTGTCATCGCGCCCGCCACGGTGCATGATCTTGAAGAGATCTCCCGGATTCGCGGCTGGGCCGCCCTGGACGCCGAGCTTGATCGGAGTGCCGCGGCACAGGCCGCGGCGGCCCCGCTGCGCGCCGCCTCCGCGGCTCTCGAGGCCATGGGCCTCGGTGACTTCGTGGACCTGGACCTCTCGATCGTCCGCGGGCTCGCGTATTACACCGGGACCGTGTTCGAGCTCTTCGACGCCGGCCGCACGTTGCGCGCAATATGCGGCGGGGGACGCTACGACAAGCTGCTCTCAGCCCTTGGCGGTGTGGATCTGCCGGCGCTCGGCTTCGGCATGGGCGATGTGGTGCTGGGCGAGCTGCTCAAGGAGCGGGGTCTCACATCTGCGGTATCCGCCGGTCTTGACGTTTTTGTTGCCGCCGTCGGAGCGGATGACATGCCACACGTCCTAGCGCTTGCACACGAACTTCGGGATACAGGCTTAAGGGTCGAATACGCGCTCGGCGCGTCGAACATGCGGAAGCAGCTCGAGCTGGCCGATGCGCGGAGGGCACGCTATGCCGTCGTGGTCGGGCCGGACGAGCGGGCCCGCGGGGAGGTGGTGCTTCGGGATCTCCGAGCGAAGTCGCAGCGTGCCGTGGTCCGAGGCTCCGTTGCTGCGGAAATGGCCGGTCTGACAGGCCAGGGCGCCGTATGAGACCCCGTTCACCGTTCACGCTTTTATTCACCGTTCACCGTTCATGGTTTTGATGGCTGACAACAAGGCTCTGACGCCCCGGGCGACCGATTTCAGTGCATGGTACAACGAGCTCATCATGCGGGCCGAGCTGGCCGACTACAGTCCGGTCCGGGGCTGCATGGTCATCCGTCCCAACGGCTATGCCATTTGGGAGCAGATGCAGCAGGCACTCGACCGGATGTTCAAGGAAACCGGGCACCAGAACGCCTATTTCCCGCTGTTCATTCCTCAGAGCTTCCTCTCGCGCGAGGCGGAGCACGTCGAGGGGTTCGCCCCGGAGACGGCCGTCGTCACCCACGGAGGCGGCAAGGAACTGGAGGAGCCTCTGGTCATTCGCCCGACATCGGAGACGATCATCTATGCGATGTACGCCAAGTGGATCCAGAGCTACCGCGATCTGCCGGTCCTGATCAATCAATGGTGCAACGTGGTGCGGTGGGAGATGCGCACGCGTTTGTTCCTGCGTACCACCGAATTCCTCTGGCAGGAGGGCCACACAGCCCATGCCACGGAAGCCGAGGCCGAAGCCGAGACGCGCCAGATGCTGAGCGTGTATCGTCGGTTCATGGAGGACTGGATGGCGATGCCCGTCCTCACCGGCCGCAAGACCGACAGCGAGCGCTTCGCCGGCGCGGTGCGCACCTACGCTTGTGAGGCGCTCATGCAGGACAACAAGGCGCTGCAGGCGGGGACCAGCCACAACCTGGGCCAGAACTTCGCCCGGGCCTTCGAGGTCACTTACCAGACCGCCTCGGGCGAGCTGGACCATGTGTGGAATACCTCCTGGGGCGTATCGACCCGCCTGGTCGGCGCGCTCATCATGGCCCACGGGGACGACAACGGGATGGTATGCCCGCCCCGCCTGGCTCAGTACCAGGTTGTGATCGTACCGATCTACAAGACCGACGAGGAGCGCACCCGGGTACTCGAGGCCGGCGAGCACGCGAGGCGATCGCTGGCCGCCGCGGGCATTCGCGTGCACCTGGACGCACGGGAAGGACTGAAGCCCGGCGCCAAGTATTACGAGTGGGAAGGCCGGGGAGTCCCCCTTCGACTCGAGATCGGACCGCGCGATCTAACGAGCAACACCTGCATGCTGGCCCGTCGTACCGGCGGCAAGAAGGAATCAGTACCTCTCGGCGGGCTTGCCGAGCGTCTGCTTGCCGAGATGGATCGGCTGCAGAACGAGCTGCTCGATGCCGCGCGCGCCCGGCGCGACGCCAACACGATTCGGGGGGCGACCAAGGCCCAGTTCCTCGACTTCATGGCGCGTGATGGCGGCTTTGCCTACGGGGGATTCTGCGGAGAGGCGTCTTGCGAGGCCGAGATCAAGGAGCAGACCAAGGCGACCATCCGGGTGCTGCCGGATGAAGAGTTTCGCTCGCCAGTAGCCCCGGAAAAGTGCATGTGGTGCGGACGGCCAAGTGTCGCCGAGGCGGTGTGGGCAAAGGCGTACTGATGACGGGGGGGCCAGCGGCGGGGTCAGTCGACCGGGTCAACGCGCTCCTAAGGGAGGCCGGCATAGTTCGGCGCGGCGCATCGCTCGAAGTGGACGGCCTCACGCTTACCAGCATCGCCGACCAGGTCGGCACACCCGCCTACCTCTACAACCTCGCGGTTGTCCGCGAACGCTACTGCGCGCTCGATCACGCGCTGGCGGCCCTCCCGCACCGGATCTGCTTCGCCATCAAGTCGAATGGGAACCTCGGCGTCCTTCGCGCCCTTCGGGATCTCGGCGCCGGCGCCGACATCGTCTCCGGCGGAGAGTTGGCCAGAGCGCTCGAGGCCGGATTCCCACCCGAGCGCATCGTCTTCAGTGGGGTAGGGAAATCGGACGGCGAGCTCGAGGCCGCGGTAGAAGCCGGGATCGGCCACGTACACCTCGAGTCGGTGGCCGAGCTGGATGCCCTCGCGGCCATCGCCGAGCGGCGGAGCCGTCCGATGCGGGTCGGGATCCGGGTAAACCCCGACGTCACGGCTGACACCCATCCTTACATTGCGACCGGACGCGGCGGCATCAAGTTCGGAGTACCCTTCGATCAGGTCCTGCCTCTGGCTCTGGATGCATCCCGCCGGCGCTGGTTGATGCTCGACACCATCGCGATGCACCTGGGCAGCCAGCTGCTCGACACTCGTCCCTACCGAGAGGGCCTGGCCCGGCTGCTCGATCTCGTCGCGGCGCTCCGAAATGCCGGTATTGCCAGCCTCCGTGCCCTCGATATCGGTGGCGGCCTGGGGATTCGCTATCGTGACGAGGAGACACTCACGCCGGCCGCCCTCGCGCAGCTGGTGGTGCCTCCCGTTCAGGCAAGCGGGCTCGAACTAGTCCTCGAGCCGGGGCGATTTCTGGTTGGGGCCGCCGGCATTTTGCTCACCGAGGTCCTCTCCCGAAAGCACTCTGGCGGTAAAGACCTGGTCATCGTAGACGCGGGGATGAACGATTTGGTACGGCCAAGTCACTATCAGGCGTACCACGAGCTGGTGGAGCTTGAGGCCAGTGGAGGAGCCACCCGAACCGTGGACGTCGTCGGTCCGGTGTGCGAAACTGGAGACTTCCTCGCGCTCGACCGGGACCTGCCGCCACTTGAGCGCGGGGATCGACTGGCCGTGCTTGGGGCCGGTGCGTACGGCTTTGTCATGAGCTCGAATTACAACTCGCGGCCGCGAGCCGCCGAAGTCATCGTAGATAATGGCCGCTGGTGGGTGGCACGGCGGCGGGAGACGATCGGCGAGCTGTTCAGCGGCGAGCACGCCACACCGAAAGGGACCGACTCAGCGTGACCGAGCACCACGAAGGCATCCTGATCATCGATTTTGGGTCGCAATACACCCAATTGATCGCCCGCCGAGTGCGGGAGGCCCACGTCTACTGCGAGATCCATCCGCCCTCTCGATCGGTTGCCTGGATCCGCGAATGGAAGCCCAAAGGGATCATTCTGTCGGGCGGACCCAATTCGGTGTACGACGAGAACGTTCCGACCGCCGACACGAAATTGCTCGATACCGGGCTTCCGATTCTGGGTCTTTGCTACGGGATGCAGCTGCTCGCCCACCTTTCCGGCGGCAAGGTGATCCGGGCGAACCGCCGGGAGTACGGGCGGGCGGATGTAAAGATCCGCGGCGGTCGGCTGTTTCAGGGATTTGGCGCGGGCGAGGAAACGCCGGTTTGGATGAGTCACGGCGACCACGTGGATACACCCCCGCCGGGCTACTGCGTAACCGCGTCGAGCGACAACTCGCCGGTGGCCGCGTTCGAGCACGGCGAGCTGCCCCTATTCGGCGTCCAATTCCACCCCGAAGTGGCCCACACGCCGCGCGGCGGGGAGATGCTGAACACCTTCCTGTTCGACATCTGCGGCTGCAGCCCGGATTGGACCCCGGGCCATTTCATCGAGATGGAAGTAGAGCGGATTCGCAAACTGGTCGGCGAGCGCGAACGGGTCATCTGCGGACTCTCCGGGGGCGTGGACTCTTCGGTCGCCGCGGTGCTGGTGCACCGTGCTGTCGGCGATCGGCTCACCTGCATCTTCGTAGACCACGGATTGCTGCGGCTGCACGAGGGGGACCAGGTTGAAACCACGTTTCGCCGCCACCTGGGCATCGATCTTCGTGTGGTGGACGCGTCGAATCTCTTTCTGGAGCGGCTGGCCGGCGTGGCGGAGCCGGAAGAGAAGCGGCGCCGCATCGGGCACACGTTCATCGAGGTTTTCGAGACGGAAGCACGCCAGGTCGGCCCTGACGTGGGATGGCTGGTGCAGGGTACGCTTTACCCCGACGTCATCGAGTCGCTCTCGCCTCGCGGTGGACCCTCCGTCACTATCAAGACGCATCACAATGTGGGTGGTCTTCCCGAGCGGCTGCCGTTTCGGCTCCTGGAGCCCCTTCGCGAGCTGTTCAAGGACGAGGTACGCCAGGTCGGCCGTGAGCTCGGACTCCCCGAAGAGATGGTGGGCCGCCATCCCTTCCCAGGACCCGGACTTGCGATCCGCATCCTGGGCCCTGTCGAGCGGAACAGTCTGGAGGTTCTCCGGCGGGCCGATCAGATCTACATCGAGGAGATCCGCTCGGCCGGGCTCTACGATTCGATCTGGCAGGCGTTCGCCGTGCTGCTGCCGATCCGTTCAGTTGGGGTGCAAGGCGACGGCCGGACCTACGACCAGGTCGTGGCGCTCCGGGCCGTCACCAGCCGAGATGGGATGACCGCCGATTGGTTCCCGTTTCCGCCCGACGTGTTGGCGCGGGCGGCCAACCGGATCGCCAACGAAGTGGATGGCGTCAATCGAGTCGTGTACGACGTGAGCTCGAAGCCGCCCGCCACCATCGAGTGGGAATAACCGGAGATGCCTGATCCTTTGACCCGGCTGCTGCGCGCCATCCTTCCCCAGGCCACGGCCCAGGAGGTCGCGGAGGCCGCTGAGCGGCTCGGCTCGCTGATCGAGTCCGGTGCCACCTGGGTGGGAGACACCGCGGGCGAGACCGTGCGGAAGGTGGAGAGCGTCCTGAGCGGCGGCGACGTGACGCCCCGGGCAACGCCGGCTCTGCCCTCGACGGTCGAAGACCTGCTTTGGCTCAAGGTGACTCGGGCACTCGCGCCGCGGGTGGGTGAGATTCAGGCTCGCGCCCGTGCGCTCCGGGCCGAGCCGGACCAGCGGGAGGACATTGTTGCCCTCGCGCGGGATGTAGACTGGTTGGTCGGGGAGCTGGGTTCGGCCTGGGCTCGAGAAGTGGCGCTCAGAGCCGCCCGGACGGAGACGCCGCCGGCGCCGCCGGCTCCCTGAGCCGCGACGAATACGCCTTCCGCAGCTTCGCCACTTTCGGTGCGATCATCACCTGGCAGTACATCCGTTCGGGATGCCGCTGGAAATACTGCTGGTGATACGCCTCGGCCGGGTAGAAAACGGTTAGGGGCGTGACTTCGGTGACGATGGGGGCGCCGAACAGGCGCTTTGCCTCGAGCTCCGCAATGACCTCGCGGGCGACGGCCGCCTGCTCCTCACTCCCGTAAAAGATCGCTGAGCGATACTGGGTGCCTGTGTCCGGCCCCTGGCGATTGAGGGTGGTCGGATCGTGGAACGCAAAGAGGATCTCCAGCAGCTCGCGGTAGGAGATCACCGCCGGATCGAACGTTACCTGCACGACCTCGGCATGGCCGGTCATTCCGCTGCACACGTCCTCGTATGTCGGGTTCGGGACCGAGCCACCGGCGTACCCGGAGACGACTCGCTCCACGCCAATTAGCCGTTCGAACACGGCTTCCAGGCACCAGAAGCAGCCGCCGGCGAGCGTGGCGGTTTCGAGTTGCGTGGGGGACATCATTTCTGAGGTTGACGCCGTGGAACCGCCCGGGCCGCCCCCGACGGTTCCCGCCTCCTGATACGCCCTTTTCGTCATACGCCCTTTTCGTCCAGCAGCGCAAAGAACTGCTCCGGCTCCGTCAACGCCGCCAGACGGGCCGGGACATCCGCCTCTTTGGCGAATTGGGCGATCCGTCCCAGCACCGGGAGATACATGTTCACGGCTTCGTCCGGCGGGGCGACGATGAGGAAAAAATCCTGAACTGGCTTGCCGTCGATCGACTGGTACTCGATTCCCTCGGCTCGATGACCATACGCCAGGCGTACCCGGTTCACCACGGCCGATCGACAGTGGGGAATGGCGACGCCGCGCCCAACCCCGGTAGACCCGAGGCTCTCGCGCCGTTGTAGCGAGCGAAGCAGCGTCTCGGCGGAAACGTCGCTCACGTCGAGCAACCCGACCAGCTCGCGCAGCACATCGTCTCGCGTTGTGCTTTGGAGCGCGAGGCACACCGTTCCCGGCGCGAAGAAGTCCTTGAGGTGCATGGCGCCCGAAGCTACCCCCTCGCCGCGGGACGTGTCAACAAGTATTTTCACCCCATGCAGTTGCCCTATCAATCCGAACATTCGTTCGGACTCCTTCTGGCGCCGATGGCCGGCGTCTCGGAAGCCCCGTTCCGCCAGGTGTGCCGCGGAATGGGAGCCGACGTCGTGCTTTCCGAGTTCCTCTCATCGGAAGCAATTCGTCGCCGCATCCGCAATACTCTCGAAGGGGCCGAATTCGAGGAGTGCGAGCGGCCCATCGGCATTCAGATTTACGGCGCGGACGCCAACGCGATGGCCGAGGCCGCCGGCCTTATCACGGAGCACTATCAACCCGAGTTCATCGACATCAACTTCGGCTGCCCGGTCAAGAAGGTGGTGCAGCGGAACGGTGGATCGGGCTGCCTGCGCGATATGGATGTGGTGGATCGGATCATCCGGGCGGTGCGGGCAGCTACTCATTTGCCGGTCACCGTGAAGACACGGAGCGGGTGGAACGACGAGCTACGGGATCCGGTGGGGATTGCCCGTCACATGCAGGACTCGGGAGCCCAGGCTTTTACCCTGCACGCGCGCTCCCGAACCCAGATGTTTTCCGGTCACGCGGATTGGGACGAGATCGCTCGGGTAGTCGAGGCGCTGGACATTCCCGTCATCGGCAACGGCGACATCCAGAGCCCCGAAGATGTCGTGCGGATGCGGGATCACACCGGCTGTGCCGGTGTCATGATCGGGCGCGGGGCTTTCGGCAACCCGTGGCTGTTTCGAGATGCCCAGGCCTTGCTGGCAGGGCGCCCGAAGCCCGCGTCGCCCGATGCATGCGAGCGCTTCCAGGTGGCGCTGGAGCACGCCCGCCTGGCGCTCCGCCTTCAAGGCGACACCCGCAAGACGGTGGTCGAGTTCCGCAAGCACCTCGGCTGGTACACCAAGGGTCTCCACGGGGCCAGCGACCTTCGCCAACGCCTCTTCCAGATCGAGTCGATCGCAGAGGCCGAGGCAATTTTTCTCGAGTACCTCGACCCGGTGGCTCAGGTGGCGTGACCCCCGCCCAGTTGGAGGAGCTGCTCCAGGAAGTCGCTGCAGGTCGTCTCTCGCCCGAGAGCGCCATAGGTCGGCTGCGGCACCTCCCGTTCGAAGATCTCAACTTCGCCCGCATCGACCACCATCGGAGCCTGCGGCAAGGGCATCCGGAGGTGATCTACTGCGCCGGCAAGACCGTCGCCCAGGTCGTGGCGATCGCCGAGCGGCTTGCTGCCGCGGACGGCGCCTTTCTGGGGACGCGGGCCACGGAAGAGATGGCCGAGTCGCTTGGCGGCGTCTTCGCGCGGGTACAGTGGAATCCGCTGGCACGCACCGTTTACCTGCCTCCGCCCACACGTCCGCCAGCTGTCGGAACGGTCCTGGTCATATCCGCGGGCACCAGCGATCTGCCCGTAGCTGAAGAAGCGGCGGTGACCCTCGAAGCCTTCGGCCACACTGCCGGCCGACTCTGCGACGTCGGTGTCGCGGGGATCCATAGGTTGCTCTCGGCCACTGACCGATTGCAGGCGGCCGACGTCGCAATCGTGGTCGCGGGCATGGAGGGCGCGCTCCCCAGCGTAGTCGGCGGCTTGGTACGGGTTCCGGTGATCGCCGTGCCGACCAGCGTGGGGTACGGCGCCTCGTTCGGAGGGCTGGCGGCGCTGCTCGCGATGCTGAACTCCTGCGCTGCCGGCGTGACCGTGGTGAACATCGACAACGGGTTTGGCGCGGCCGCGGCCGCGAGCCGGATTCTCGCGGCGTGATCGAGTTCGCCGCCGGTGCCGCGCTGGGCGCGCTGGGGGCTTGGGCCAGTTCGCGTCTCATCGCGGAAAGCGCCCAGACGGGCGGCGTCCGGCGAAGCCGGGAACTCGGGCCGCACGTCCTTCCCGAGCCGGCTCTCGGCTGGCTGCTCAGAGCCAACGGTGCGTTAGGCATCTGGGTCAACGAGATCGCTCCGGACGAGGAAGGCCCCCGAGCCGAACGGCTGGTCGATTCCGAGCGCCTCTCAGTGAGCCAGATCGCCGCCGTGGACCGGCGGCTCGAGCGCGCACGGGATCAGGGGCAGGGCGGGGCGGAACGCCTTGAGACCGGGACGCTGATTTTTCGCGCGGCTGCAGGGGCGGCGGTCGGGATGCTGCTGCCGGAGGGCCGCCCTGCAATTGCCCTCACCGAGGCAGAACACGATCTCGACCGGCTGCTGGATGCGGTGCAGCGGCGGCCCCAGATCGTGGCGCTCGCCCAGGCGCAGACGCAGGAAGCCTCGCTCGAATCGGTCGGCAGCGTGGGCCTGCGGCTCGCCTACCAGTTGGAGCGCGCGCTCGACGCGGAAGTCGTCGTGGCTGCCGTCGAGGAGCGGGTGGTTCGGATCGTCGGTGTCTCCGGAAGGGCCGACCGTCGGCTCCTCGACTCGGTGTTGGCACCATTCAGCGATCTGGCCCGGGTGGCACTGGGGGAGTTAGGTCAAACGCTCACCGGCGGAGACCCCCTTGGGGGTGCGGTGGCCGACCGGCGGCAGCGACAGGGCGCGTGTCTCTTGATACCCATCCTGGTAGGGAGCGATCCCAGCCCCACGGGAGCCGTGGCCATCTATCTGCCCGCTGCGGCGGAGCCGGCCGGCCCGGCCCGTGCCGAGCTGATGGAGGCCCTGGCAAACGCTGGTCCGCGACTCGCCCGTGCGCTCATCGGAGAACGCGCCAGCCGCCAGGCCAGGACCGATACCCTCACCGGCCTCGCGAACCGAAGGGGCCTGGACGAGGCCATGCGGCATCTCACCATCCGCGAAGGCGCCCTGATTTACGCGGACCTGGACCGATTCAAGCAGCTAAACGACTCGCTGGGGCATGGAGCCGGAGACGCCGCTCTGGCTCATGTCGCCCGAATCATCCGGGAACAGGTGCGCGCCGGCGACACGGCGGCTCGAATAGGCGGGGAGGAGTTCGCGGTCTGGCTTCCGCAGGCCAAGCTGGGCCTCGGGATGCGGATCGCGGAACGGATCCGGATCAAGGTCAGCACCACGCCGTGGGATTGGAACGGGCGACCATGGCCCCTCAGCGCCTCGTTCGGGGTGGCGGCGTGTCCGGAGACGAACCGCAACATCGAGAACCTGGCCGGCCAGGCTGACGCGGCACTTTATGTTGCAAAGACGAATGGCCGAAATCGGGTGGAGGCGGCCGGGGCAGGGGCTCCAACGCCCTGACGGCCTCTCGGCGGGTCTCCTTCCCCGGCTGGTTATATTGGAAAACCCGGGGGCGACTGGCTTCGACGGGTGCGATGAAGGAATCGTAGCGTGCCCAGGTCCAGATTCCTGGAAAAACCGTCTGGAATGTTTCAACTGCCAACACTGAACTGGCACTGGCTGCGTAAGCTGAGCTCAGCTCGCTAACGCACCTTCGGCGTCGGAGCCCGTCCGGGGCGCTGCCGTCGAATCGCAAAGCCGGACTGGCGAGAGGCGGCCCCTCACCGCTTCGAGCGAGAGCCAGCGAGGGTGATCGCTCGGCAGGCCGGCCCGATGCCGGTCGAGCGAGACAGGCGTGAAATCGAGTCTACGCACGTAGAAGCGGTTCTGGAGCCTCACTCGGACCAGGGTTCGATTCCCTGCGCCTCCATCAGGTTTCGCGGGACGTCCGGCTGGACGTCCCGTTTTTCTTAACTGACTTTCTGACCATGCTATATCGTCATAATGGCATGGCAAGTAGCGTATTACCACCTACGTAATGACCTTACTTATCAACCCATTATCAACCAATCTGAGGGCTTCATGACCGCGCTCCAGGGCACTCCGCAGGTCGCTTCGGTCGAAGCCATCCGCGCCCACTTCCCTGCCCTCGAGCGAATTCATGGCGGCCGCCTCGTGGCATACTTCGACGGCCCCGGCGGCACTCAGGTCCCGCGCCAGGTCGCCGACGCGATGACCGATTACCTCCTGCATCACAACGCCAACACGCACTGGCAGTATCCGACCAGCCAAGAGACCGATCAGCTCATCGAAGAGGCTCGGGCGGCTGCGGCCGACTTCCTCAATGGCGCTCCCGACGAGATCGCGTTCGGCGCGAACATGACGACGCTGGCGTTTCATCTGGCCCGCGGACTGGGGCGCCACTGGGGATCGGGTGACGAGGTCGTTGTGACGGAGCTGGACCACCACGCTAACGTCGCTCCGTGGCGCCGGCTCGAGCAGGAGCGGGGGATCACCGTCCGGTCGGTGCCGCTGCGAACGGAAACCGGCCAGCTCGACTGGCCGGCGCTCGAGCGTGCCATCGGCCCGCGTACCAGGCTTCTTGCGATTGGGGGCGCGTCGAACGCGCTAGGTACCGTCAACGACATCGCGTCCGCTGCCGCACTAGCCCGGAATGCCGGGGCGCTCACCTTCGTGGACGCGGTCCATTACGCCCCGCACGTGCTCCCCGATGTGAAGGCATCGGGCGCCGATTTCCTGGTGTGGTCCGCGTACAAGGTGTACGGCCCGCATCTGGGCGTTCTCTGGGGAAGGCGTGGGCTGCTCGACGAGCTCGATATCCCAAAGCTCGATCCCGCCCCCTCCGTGGCGCCCGAAAAGCTCGAGACTGGGACTCAGAACCACGAGGGAATCGTCGGGCTGAAAGCCGCGCTCGATTTTCTCGCCGCGCTGGCGCCCGCCGACGGCACCCGCCGCGAGCGTCTCGCGGTCACGTTCGATACCCTGCACCGGCGAGGAGAGGCGCTGCTGCGCCGAATGTGGGAAGGGTTGGGGGGGGTCCCCGGGGTACGCCGATTCGGGCCGACGCCCGGGCTGCCCCGCACACCGACCATGTCGTTTGTCGTCGAGGGGCGAACGGCGGACCAGGTGGCGCAGGCCTGCGCAGCGCGGGGTGTGTTCGTGTCAAGCGGAGATTTCTATGCGACGACGGTGGTCGAGCGGCTGGGCTATGCCCGCGACGGCCTCGTAAGAGCGGGGTGCGCCTGTTACACCACGGCGGAGGAGGTGGACCGGCTGGTGGGCTGCGTCCGGCTTGCCGCAGCCGGCGGTTTGGCCGCGGGCTGACCCGATCGCTCGGACGGGCGACGCTACGTACCCAGTGGGATGCTCACCCTCGTCTTCTCCCACTCGAGCACCAGTGCCTTTGCATCACCGGTTGCGGGATCAGGCTTGATCGTGAACGTCTCCACCGGTTGCTGCAGTCCCTCGGCGGGCACCTTGGCCCGCCCCACTTCCTGTGCCTTCACGGCATCCGTGTAATTGGACTCCTCGCCCCACTGGGTGATCGAGCGATTTACGATCACCTCCCACTGGCTAGGGCCGGGAACCGTGTACAGCGAGTAGCTGCCCGCGGCCACCTTGATACCGGCGATGGAAATCGGCCCGGTTGTGTGGATCATGGTCGGCTCATTGGCCCCGGTGCGCCAGATCTTTCCATAGGGCACGGCGTCGCCGCCGAGCATGTGCCTGCCTTTGAGCGACGGGCGTCCGTAGCACACCTTGACCCGGCTGCCGGCGGCGGTGAAAGCGACCGAGTCGAGCGGGCTTTTCCTGGTGGCGAGCGGAAGGTTCTTCGTGTTCATGGTAATGCATGCGGGGTCGGCAGCGGGGACCCGCGCCGGGGCGGGGAACCCAACGCTCGACATCAGCGAGAGCGTCAACAAGATCAACATGGGGTTGAATGTCCTTGATTCGAAATCAGGTCGGGTCGGGGAGTGTGATCTTCTGAATCTTCTCCGCCTGCGCCCGCCGGAAGTCCACCAGGCGGCGGGTCAACGTCTCATCCGTGCCCGCCAACATCGCCACCGCGAAGAGGGCAGCGTTCGCGGCACCCGCCTCGCCGATGGCGAAGGTGGCTACGGGGATGCCTCCCGGCATCTGGACGGTGGAGAGCAGCGAGTCGAGTCCCTGCAGATGCTTGCTGGGCATGGGCACGCCGAGCACCGGAAGAGTCGTCTTGGCGGCGAGAACACCGGCCAGGTGGGCGGCTCCGCCGGCTCCCGCGATCAGGCAGCGAATCCCGCGCTTGCTGGCTTGCTCGGCGTACGCGACAGCGAGGTCGGGGGTGCGATGGGCTGAGAGGACCCGAGCCTCCCAGGGCACGTCGAAATCCTTGAGCCGCTTGGCGGCGTGCTGCATGACGGGCCAGTCCGAATCGCTGCCCATGATGATTCCGACGAGTGGCTGGGGCATTGGGACTCCTGTTCGCTATTCGCTATCCGCATTGCTCGAAGCAGCGATGCTTCCTATCTAGACGGAAAGCGGACAGCGCGTAGCGTGCTTCGCGCGCTAGACGGTGGCCCTCGTGCGGTCCATCGTCCCCCGCTCGGCCAACGCCGCCTGCGCCGCGGCCAGCCTCGCGATAGGAACCCGAAACGGTGAGCACGAAACGTAGTTCACGCCCAGCCGGTCGCAGAACGCCACCGCGTTGGGCTCTCCGCCGTGCTCGCCGCAGATGCCGAGCTTGAGGTCGGCTCGGGTCTTCCGGCCCAGCTCGCAGGCCATCTGAATCAGCTTGCCCACGCCGGGGAGGTCCAGTTCCTGAAACGGGTCGCTCGCCACCACGCCCTGCTCGATGTACTGGGGAAGAAAGCGCCCGGCGTCGTCGCGGGAGAGTCCCCAGGTCGTCTGGGTCAGGTCGTTGGTCCCGAACGAAAAGAACTGGGCTTCGAGCGCAAGCTCATCCGCCGTCAGCGCCGCCCGTGGCAGCTCGATCATGGTCCCGAGGAGGTAGGGCACCGTCATCTGGCGCTCGTTGAAGACATCCTCCGCCACGCGGCGTACCACCAGCGCCTGCTTTCGGAACTCGACCACCGTCGCGATGAGCGGAATCATGATCTCGGGCAGGACCAGCCCGCGCCGAGCGGCGACGGCGCAGGCCGCTTCGAAAATCGCCCGGGCCTGCATCTGGGTGATCTCAGGGTGCACGATGCCGAGGCGACACCCGCGAAGGCCCAGCATTGGATTGACCTCTTGCAGCCCCTGAACGGCTCGGCGGATGTCGTCGACTGGGCGGCCCAGTTGGCGGGCCAGCGTCTCGATCTCGGCGTCTTCCTTGGGCAGGAACTCGTGGAGCGGTGGGTCGAGCAGCCGAATAGTGACTGGGAACCCCTCCATTGCGCGGAAGATGGCCTCGAAGTCACCCCGTTGCATCGGCAGCAGTTTGTCCAGCGCGCTGCGCCGCCCGGCCTCGTCTTGCGCCAGGATCATCTCCCGCATGACGACGAGGCGGTCACCTTCGAAGAACATGTGCTCGGTGCGGCAGAGCCCGATCCCCTCCGCCCCGAAATCGCGGCCCCGGTGTGCGTCGGCAGGGGTATCGGCGTTCACCCGTACGCGGAGCTGGCGAACGCTGTCGGCCCATCCCATGAGCTGCTTGAAATGCTCGCCCAGCGTCGGCTCGATGAGGCGCGCCTGTCCGGCGAAAACCTTGCCGGTTCCTCCGTCTAGGCTGATCCACTCTCCTTCCTGGACCACGCGGCCATCGACGGAGAACCGGTGGTTGGGCTCGTCCACATCGATGCTCGCTGCTCCCACCACGCATGGCTTGCCCATGCCGCGCGCGACCACCGCTGCGTGCGAGGTCATCCCTCCGCGTGCTGTGAGCACGGCCTTCGCCACCACCATTCCGTGAAAGTCTTCCGGCGAGGTCTCGCGCCGGACTAGGATCACCGGCTGACCGCCGCGACCGAGCCTCTCCGCGAGATCGGCGTCGAAAACCACGGTGCCACATGCGGCGCCGGGCGAGGCCGGCAGCCCAATGGCCAGCAGGTCGAGCCGGCTGGCCTGATCGATGGTCGGATGGAGCAGCTGATCGAGATCTTTCGGTGGAATTCGGGCGACGGCCTCGTCCTGGCTGATGAGCCGCTCATCCACCATGTCGCATGCGATCCGAACCGCGGCAGGTCCCGACCGCTGAGCTCGGCGGGTTTGAAGCATGTACAGCCGACCCCGCTCGATGGTGAACTCGAGGTCCTGAACGTCGCGGAAGTGGCGCTCCAGAACCCGGGCGGTGCGCTCAAGCTCCTGATACGCGTGGGGCATGCGACCCGCGAGGGTCGCGATCGGCTCCGGCGTGCGGGTGCCGGAGACGACGTCCTCGCCTTGCGCGTTCAGCAGATACTCCCCGTAGATGCCGGTTTCGCCGGTAGATGGGTCGCGGGTAAAGGCGACGCCGGTTCCCGAGTCCTCGCCCACATTGCCGAAGACCATGGCAACCACGTTGACCGCCGTTCCCATCGTGTCAGGCACGCTGTGGAGCTTCCGATAATCCATGGCACGCCGGGTGTTCCAGCTCGAGAAGACGGCGGCGATGGCGCCCCAGAGCTGCGCCACCGGGTCGTCGGGAAAGGGCTTGCCGGTGTGCTGCCTCACCAGCTCCTTGAACTCACGCACCAAGGCCTGGATGACGGGAACCGGCAGGTCGATCTCCCGGGCGACGCCACACTCCCGCTTGCGCGCGTCGAGGCGATGCTCGAAGGGCTGCTTGGAGAGCTCGAACACGACGGCGCCGTACATCTGTACAAACCGGCGGTACGAGTCCCAGGCAAACGCCGGATTCCCGGCCTGTGCCCCGAGGCCTTCGACGGTAGTGTCGTTGAGCCCCAGGTTGAGAATCGTCTCCATCATTCCCGGCATGGATACGGGCGCGCCCGAACGGACCGACACCAGCAGGGGATGCTCCGCCCCGCCGAACTGGCGGCCGGTGACGGCTTCCAGTCGTTGGAGGCTGTGCTCGACCTGACTGCGGAGGCGGGGAGAGAACTGGCGGCTCTCGAGATAGCTGTGGCAGACGCTGGTGGCGATCGTGAAGCCTGGCGGGACGGGTATGCCGAGAGTCGTCATCTCGGCGAGACCGGCGCCCTTGCCACCCAGCACATCCTTCATGGCCGCTGTTCCGTCGGCGCGGCCCTGCCCGAAGAAGTAGACCTGCGGCTGGGTGAACGACCCGCTCATGCGGGCGTGGCCACGAGCGGTGAGGCGTGGCGCAGGTGGACGAGATCGTCAGGCACCGCGGTGGGGTACTGCCCCGAGAAGCACGCGTGGCAGAAGTTGCTCGGACCACCGGCCGCGCGCAGCATCCCGTCCAACGACAGATAACCCAGTGAATCAACGCCCAGGAACTGGCGGATCTCCTCGACCGAGTGGGTCGCCGCGATCAGCTCCTCACGGGTGGGGGTATCAATCCCGTAGTGGCACGGTCCGGTGATCGGCGGCGAGCCGAGGCGCACATGTACCTCGCGGGCGCCGGCCCCACGGATCATCTGAACCAGTCCCTTGCTGGTATTGCCTCGCACCAGGCTGTCGTCCACCACGACGACGGACTTCCCGGCAATCACGTCACGGACCGGGTTGAACTTGATCCGCACCTTGGCCACTCGAAGCGCCTGGCTCGGATTGATGAAGGTCCGACCCACGTAATGGTTGCGGATGAGTCCGTTCTCGAGCTTGATGCCCGATTCTTCGGCAAAGCCAAGCGCCATTGCATTGGAGCTGTCGGGCACGCTGAAGACCACATCGGAGCCGGGCGCCGGATGCTCGCGGGCAATCTGACGGCCCAGCTCGCGGCGAACCCGGTCCACCGACTCACCGAAGACCCGGCTATCGGGGCGCGCAAAATAGATCAGCTCGAAAACGCACCGGCTGACTGGACGGGGGGAGAGACGAGGGAGCTCCACCACCTCGCCGTCTTCGATCTTCAGGAAATCGCCCGGCTTGAGCTCTCGGACCAGAGTGGCCCCGACCAGATCGAGCGCGCAGGTTTCCGACGCCGCGATGATGCCCCCATTCAATCGACCGAGGACGAGCGGCCGGAAGCCGCGGCTGTCGACCACGGCGTACATGGTGCGCCCGACGGTGAGCACCAGGCTGTAGGCGCCGTCCACCTGCTCGAGGGCATCGCGAATGCGGTCGTCCACGCTCTTGGCCTCGGAGCGGGCGATCAGGTGCACCAGCACCTCGGTGTCGGTGGACGTGGTGAAGATCGCGCCTCGCTCCACCAGCTCCCGCTTGAGCGCGGCTGCGTTGGTCAGATTGCCGTTGTGTGCGATGACCAGGGGGCCCGAACGGGTGCTCACGCTGGCGGGCTGTGCGTTTGCGAGCACCGTGCTGCCGGTAGTGGAATACCGGGTGTGGCCGACGGCGACATCGCCCGGGAGGTTGGCCAGGGTGCTTTCGTCGAAGGTCTCCGACACCAGGCCCATGCCCCGGGAGGACCGAGGCCGGCCCTCGGCGTCGATGGCGACGATGCCGGCACTCTCCTGTCCGCGATGCTGCAACGCGTACAGGCCGAGATAAGCGAGTTTGGCTGCGTCGTTCAGCCCCGAGACTCCAATGATCCCGCACATGAAATTGAGTCTCCTAGCGATCCTGCTCCGCGTGCGCCATGCGCCGGGGAATCGCATCGTAGTAGATGCGCCGGAGCGCGATCGTGTCCCACGACAACCTAGGGCCCGGAACCTCGAGTTCCAGCCGTCCGTTCGGCGCGCCAACCGTGCCGGCGGCGAAGACCGGCACGCCGTGTTCCGCGGCGAGCCTGGTAAGGGCCTTCACCGACGCAGGGGCACAGGACACCACGGCTCGCGCGCCATCCTCGCCATAAAGAAGTTGCTCCAACGCCACCGCCTCCGCGTAGCCTCGAAGATCCAGAGCGGCACCCAGGCTGCGCGTCGCATACGGGCCCCCGATCGCTGCCTCCGCGAGCGCGACCGCCAGGCCGCCTTCGGCGCAATCGTGCGCCGAGCGCATCAGGCCCGCCTTCGCGGCCGCAACCAAGAGGCGTTGAAGGCCACGCTCGGCCGCGAGATCGATGGCAGGCGGTTGACCGCCCACGAAGTCGAGCAGCTCTGCCCAGTACGCCGAACCACCCAGCTCTCCTCGGGTCGCGCCCAGGATAACGATGACGTCTCCCGGCTCGACCCAATTGCTTCCGACCCGCGCGGATACCGGCTCGAGCAGGCCGACCATACCGACGACCGGCGTTGGATCCACGGCACCCGTCGGGCTCTCGTTGTAGAACGAGACATTGCCGCCGGTCACGGGCGTTTCGAAGGCTCTGCAGGCGTCGGCCACACCGCGACACGCCTCGCGGAACTGAAAAAACACCTCGGGCTTCTCCGGGTTCCCGAAGTTCAGGCAATCCGTGATCCCGATAGGCAGCGCGCCGGCGCAGGCGATGTTGCGGGCGGCCTCGGCGACCGCGGCCTTGCCACCCTCGTACGGATCCAGCGCTACCAGCCGCGCGTTGCAATCGGTGGTGACGGCAAGCCCGAATTCGGTCCCAAGGATCTGTAGAACGCCGGCATCGCTTCCGGGGCCGATCACCGTAGCGGATTGAACGGTGGAGTCGTACTGCTCGTAGACCCACCGTTTACTGGCGAGGCTGGGAGCGTCGAGCAGCGTCTCGAGGGCGCGCTCCGGATCCGGCAGCCGAGTTTGCGTCGGTGGACGGGCAGCGCGGCGGGCCCGGGCTTCGTCTCCCTCGCGCGCCTCGGGGTGGTAGATGGGGCAGTCGTCCACCAGCGGCTGACCGGGGATCGCGGCGACCACTCGCTCACGGTGTCGCACCCGGAAGACGCCATCGTCCGTCACCCGGCCGATTGAAGTCGCAGTGAGCTCCCACTTGTCGCACACGGCCTGGACTGCCGGCACCCGGTGCGGCTCGGCCACCACCAGCATTCGTTCCTGCGATTCGGAGAGCAGGATCTCGTACGGCGTCATTCCTTCTTCCCGGGTCGGGACCAGGCCGGTATCGATCTCGACGCCCACGCCGCCTCGCGCGGCCATCTCGGCCGACGAGCTGGTGAGCCCGGCAGCGCCCATGTCCTGCACCGCGACGATGAGATCCGACGTGATCAGCTCGAGGGTGGCCTCGAGCAGGAGCTTTTCCGTGAAGGGATCGCCCACCTGCACCTGGGGCCGGCGGGCCTCGCTCTTCTCCGACAGCTCCTCCGAGGCGAAGCTGGCGCCGTGAATGCCGTCACGCCCGGTGCGAGACCCAACGACCAGAAGGACGTTGCCCACGCCGTGTGCCCGCGCGCGCATGAGGTCCTGTTCCCGCAGGAGCCCGACACACATCGCGTTCACGAGGGGGTTCCCGGTGTACCCTGGCGCGAAGCTCACTTCGCCGCCGAGCGTCGGGACACCGACGCAATTGCCGTAGTCGCCGACGCCGCGCACCACGCCTGCGAAGAGGTAACGATTGCGCGGCAAGTCGAGTGAGCCGAACCTGAGGCTGTTGAGCACGGCGACTGGCCTGGCCCCCATCGTGAACACGTCCCGTAGAATCCCACCGACGCCGGTGGCCGCGCCCTGATAGGGCTCGACCGCCGAGGGATGGTTATGGGATTCGATCTTGAATGCGACTGCCCATCCATCGGGGAGCCGCAGCACGCCGGCATTCTCGCCCGGCCCCTGCAGCACGCGGGGCCCCTCGGTGGGGAAGAGGCGAAGGATGGGCTTGGAGTGCTTGTACGAGCAGTGTTCTGACCAGAGCGCCGAGAAGATACCCAGCTCGGTCAGGGTTGGCGTGCGGCCCAGCAGCTTCACGATCCGGTCGTACTCGAGATCATTGAGGTTGTGCTCGCGCACGACCTCTGGCGTGACCGACCGCTCTCCGGGAAATGACTCGGCAGTGAGCCCCGCCGGCTTGCGACGGGGAGCCTCGGCGACTCGCGGCTCAGCCACGCTTGGTCTTTCTTCGGTCACCGCCCAGCGACACCAGCACGTCGTTCACGATGCGGTCAACCATGCCCGTGTGGTCCTTGCGTGATCGAATGATCTCGAGGTCCCCGCGGTCCAGCCAGACGCCGCCGCAGTTGGTACATTGCTCGACCTCTACACCGTGGTAATGGCGGCTCTCGAGGTCGTAGCCGTCCTTGGGACACTTCATCAAATGCAAGCGGCGTTCAGCCGCCGCCTGAGCTGCTTCAGCCAACTCTCGCTGCTTCTTCAGCAGCTCTTGATCGTGCATGGTGAAGTGTTCGCCTTCGTTCTTGCTGAGCCTGTTGATCGTCATAGAGCCCTCCCGGCAGCATTGCCAGGCGGAGTGTCGTCTTGAGTCGGACCGGGGAGGAGGACGACACGCCGCATAATCAGCCCCTCGCCACCAGTGGTTGCCATGCCGCCATCGAGTCGAAGAAGCCGCGCCCGGTTTGCGAATCCTGCAGCGCATCCACCGCGTTTTCGGGATGCGGCATCAACCCGACGACGTTTCCGGCGGGGTTGCAGACACCGCCAATGTCCCGGTCCGAGCCGTTCGGGTTGGGTTCGACCCCGGTCCCCGCAGGCAGATAGCGAACCAGGACACAATCCTCGGCCTCGATGCGGTCGAGGGTCGCCGCGTCGGCGACGAAGCGCCCATCCCCGTGCGCGACGGGGACCCGCACTTTGTCGCCCTTGCTGAACGCGTTGGTGAACACTGTGCTGGTGCGCTCGATCCGCAGGTCCACCGGTTTGGCCACGAACGACAGCCTGGCGTTGCGCACCAGCGCGCCCGGAAGCAGGCCCGCCTCGCAAAGGATCTGAAATCCATTGCAGATCCCGATCACCGCGCCGCCGTCGGCCGCGTGTCGCTGAATCGCACCCATGACCGGGCTGAATCGTGCAATGGCGCCGGAGCGCAGGTAGTCGCCGTAGCTGAAGCCACCGGGCAGGATGACCACGTCGGCCTGCTGGAGGTCGGTGTCGCGGTGCCAGACGTAGTACGCCTCGCTCCCCACCTGCTCGGCGGCCAGCACGGCGTCGAGATCGCGGTTGCTTCCAGGGAATCGCACGACCGCCACCCGCTGCATCAGTCTTCAATCTCCACGGAGTAGTCCTCGGTAACCGGATTCGCCAGCAGTCGATCGCACATTTGGCGGGCTCGCGCCTCCGCTTCGTCCCGCGAGGCCGCGGAGACCGTCAGCTCGATGGCCCGTCCGACTCGCACGGCGCCGGCGCCGGAAAAGCCCAGGGCGCCCAGCGCGTGCTCGACGGCCTGTCCCTGCGGGTCCAACAACCCCACCCGCGGCATCACCCGAACGTGGACGCGGAAGCTCATGGTGTCGGCCCCTGCCGCCGTTCGCCCCAGGGCCGCCGGCGCTCCGCCAGATCCGCGTCATCGCTCTCGGCGCTTTCGGGCAGCGGCCCAGGCACCTCTGTCTCGGCGCGCTCCATCAGGCCGAGCACCAAGGCTCGAGTGGCGCCAAAGACCATGTAGACCAGCCCCAGCGGGAAGAGGAAATGCTCGGGAGCGAGCACGCCGCCGAGAAGGATCCCGAGATGCACCACCAGGCCGAAGATGCCCCGCCCGGATCTGAGCCCGATGGGTGGGAAGCGGGGATACTTGACGTTGCTCACCATCAGCACCGACAGTAGCAGGATCAGAACCACGAGACCCTGATGCTGCAGGTCGAGGTAGGCGAGGGACGCCCGATACCATTCGGTCTGGCTGAAGGGGTAGTACACCGCGAGCGTGCAACCGGCTGCGGGGGACGGCATGCCGGTGAACCATCCCGGCGTCGGCTTGGTGTCGGCCAGCACGTTGTAGCGCGCGAGCCGGAGCGCGACCGCGACTACGTAGATGTAGCAAAGGACCCACGCGAAGCGCCCACCCGCCGCGAAGTCGAGGAAGTACATGAGCAGGGCCGGCGCGACGCCGAAGGAGATCACGTCCACCAGCGAGTCGAGCTCGGCGCCGAACCGGCTGTTGGTCTTGGAGAGGCGGGCCACGCGGCCGTCCAGCATGTCCAGGATCGCCGCGAAGACGATGAACCATCCCGCCCAACGGAAATTGCCGTTGAAGGCCGAGACGATCGACCAGAACCCGAAGAAGAGGTTCCCGAGCGTGAATGCGCTCGGCATCACCACGACCACACGCCGCATGTTGGGCCGGCGCAGATGGGGACGACGGGGAATCAGCTCCATTGGGCCACCAGGGTAAGGCCGACGCGGGTCTTGTCACCCTCGCGCACGAGAACGCGAGTCCCACGCGGCAAAAAGAGGTCCACACGCGAGCCGAAGCGGATCATGCCCAGCCGCTGCCCTTGTTGCACCGCAGCCCCCACGGTGTGATCGGTGACGATCCGGCGGGCCACCAACCCCGCGATCTGACGGACCAGGACTTTCCCGTGCGACGTGGTGATCCCGATCGAGGCCTGCTCGTTGTCGAGGCTGGCCTTCTCATCCGCCGCGTGAATGAACCGGCCGTGGTTGTAGTGGCGGTATGCAATCGTGCCGTCGGTAGGATAGCGGTTGACGTGACAGTCGAAGACGTTCATGAAAATCGAGACCCGGGTGGCGGTTCCGCCGAAGAATGCCGGCTCGTCCACGTCAGCGACACCGACCACCCGGCCGTCTGCCGGAGCCAGGACCAGATTGTCTCCTCGCGGGCCCGCCGGCTCGGGGTCCCGAAAAAAGGCCACTACCCACAGCGCGACCGGCAACCAGATCGCGGCGGCCAGCCATCGGCCGGTCAGCGCGAGCACCGCCAGCAGGGCCCAGGCTCCCAGAATGAACCAGCGTCCCTCGGGCGCGATCCGGATCACCCGACCTCCAGGTCCTTTCCGGTGATCCGCCGAAAGGCCTCCCGGTATCGCAGGCTGGTGGCCTCGACCACCTCGGGAGGAAGCGGCGGCGGCGGAGCCTCACCATTCCAGCCTCCTCCCGCTTTCACTGTGGCAAGGTAGTCCCGCAACGGTTGCTTGTCGAAGCTGGGTTGCGGGCCGCCCGGCTGGTACCGATCGGCCGGCCAGAAACGCGAGCTGTCCGGCGTCAGCACTTCGTCAATGAGCAGCAGTGTGCCGGCCCGATCGAATCCGAATTCGAACTTGGTGTCGGCGATGATGATCCCCTGGGTCGCTGCGTGGTCGCGGCCGGCGCGGTACACGGCGAAGCTCGCGTCGCGGAGCTGGCCGGCGACTTCGGGGCCCAGTGCCTTGGACACGGTGGAGAACGTCACGTTCTCGTCGTGCCCGGTCTCCGCCTTCGTGGCGGGCGAGAAGGTGGGATCCTTGAGTCGGCCGCTCTCGACCAGACCGGCAGGGAGCGGCTCCCCGGCGAGCGTGCCTTGTTTGCGGTATTCCGCCCAGGCCGATCCGGAGATGTAGCCGCGCACGACGCACTCGAACGGCACCGGCTTGGTCCGCCGCACGAACATGGCACGACCGCGCAGGTGATCCCGGTGGGCTGCGAGTCCAGGAGCCCGGGCGATGATCTCGTCGGCATCGGCCGTGATGTAGTGCGACGGCACTACCGACGCGAGCCGCTCGAACCAGAATGCGCTCAGTTGGGTCAGCACCGCTCCCTTGTGGGGAATCGCCTCGTTCATGACCACGTCGAACGCGCTCACCCGATCGCTGGCGACCAGGAGTAGGTGATCGGGATCCACCTCGTAGACTTCGCGAACCTTGCCCCGCCGGAGCAGGGGAAGCGGCAGCGCACTCTGCGTCAACGTCTTCGTCACACCCGCACCTCCGCATTTTCGGTGTCGCCGGCCAGCGGTCGAGCGCGGACCAGCACGGATTCGAGATAATCGGTCAGAAACTCCTCCACTTGCTCCGCCGCGCGACCGGTGTAGCGGGCCGGGTCGAGCTCGGCCTTGAGCGCTCCCGACGGAACCTGACGGAACGTCGGATCGGCCGAGAGGCGCTCCAGGAGATCGTTCGCCCCGCCGCGGCTTACCGCGTCCGCAACCGCGAGGCTGTGCTGGCGGATGACCTCGTGCAATCCCTGCCTATCGCCGCCGGCGGCGACCCCCAGCATGAGCCAGCGCTCGGTGGCCATGAACGGCATCTGCGCCGCCACGTGCGCGGCGATCACTGCCTCGCGCACTTCCAGGCCCGCCGCAATGTTGGTGGCGAGGATGAGAATCGCGTCTGTGGCCAGGAATGCCTCGGGCAGAGTCAGCCGCCGGTTGGCGCTGTCGTCCAGGGTTCGCTCGAGCCACTGATTGGACGCCGTGTGGGCTCCGTTCGCCTGGAGCGACACCACGAATCGGGCCAGTCCCGTGATGCGCTCCGCCCGCATCGGGTTTCGCTTGTAGGCCATCGCGCTCGACCCGATCTGCTCGGCCTCGAACGGTTCGAGCAGCTCGCCCTCGTGCTGCAACAAGCGAAGATCGCTCGCCATCTTCGCAGCCGATTGGGCGATGCCGCTCAGCGTGTCGAGCACCACGCTGTCGGCCTTCCGCGGATAGGTCTGACCGGTGACTGGGAACGATTGAGCGAAGCCCATCCGGTTGGTCACCAGACGGTCGAGCTCGCGCACCTTGGCGTGGTCGCCGCGAAAGAGCTCGAGAAACGAGGCCTGCGTCCCCGTGGTCCCTTTGCAGCCGCGGAATCTCAGGGTTTCGATCCGGTGGCAGATCTCCTCGACGTCCGTCGCGAAATCCTGCATCCAGAGCGTGGCCCGCTTGCCGACGGTGGTAAGCTGGGCCGGCTGGAAATGGGTATACGCGAGGCAGGGCAGTGCGGCATGCCGACGGGCAAAGGTCTCCAGCGCTGCCAGGACGGCGAGAAGCCGGCCCAGCAACAGCCGGAGCCCCTCGCGCATGATCACGAGGTCCGCGTTGTCGGTGACGAACGCGCTGGTGGCGCCCAGATGGATGTAGGGCCGCGCCGCCGGCGCCTGATCGCCGAAGGCGTGAATGTGTGCCATCACGTCGTGCCGGAAGCGACGCTCGTACCGCGCCGCGGCGGCGAGATCGGCGTCGTCGAGGTGAGCCCGCATCTCCGCTAATGCCTGCTCCGGAATCGGGAGGCTCAGCTCCCGCTCGCTTTCGGCGAGCGCCAACCAGAGACGGCGCCAAAGCCCGATGCGCCGCGGCTCGCCCCACAGGGTCTGCATGGCGGGCGAGGCGTATCGAGTGCCCAGCGGGGAGCGGTACCCCTCGTCGCTCATCGGAACACCAAGTCGGTGAAGTTGATCTCGCCCTGGCGCTCGAAATACACCCGGAGGACGCCGGAGCGGCTCTGCAACAGATCGCCGACCTGCGACGCGCTGCGCACCGGGGTCCGGTTGATCGCCAAAATCACGTCCCCTTCCTGCAAGCCGGTTGCCTGACTCACCTGGGGCGAGATCCGGAAGATGAGCGCCCCGCGCTCGCTCTTGATCCCGCGCTCCGACTGAACCCCGGGCGTAACGTCGACCAGCTGCAGATCACGCAGGACGGTCACCTTTTCTGCGGTAACCGTGGGCAGGTCGCCGGTCACGAGACGGCGTCCGGCGCTACGGCCTCCCTGCCGGACGGTGAGGTCCACCGCGTCGCCGACCTTCAGGTCGAGCTTCACCGCCTCCCAGTCCAGGAAGTTGCGGATGGTGTGCCCGTTGGCTTCCACCAGCACGTCGCCAGCCTTGAGCCCGGCGCGCTCCGCAGGTCCGCCTCTCGCCACGCTCGAGATGGTGACGCCGCCCAGGTTCCGCCAGCTGCGCATTGCGGACGGCCCCTCGACTTCGAGTCCGGTCCAGGCGCGCCGGACCGAGCCCGTCCTCAGGATCAGATCGGTGACCCAGAGAACCCGCTCGATCGGGATGGCGAAGCCGAGGCCGATCGAGCCGCCGCTGCTCGAAAAGATCGAGGAATTGACGCCGACCACCTCACCCAGCGCATTGGTGAGCGGTCCGCCCGAATTGCCGGGATTGATGGCTGCGTCAGTCTGGATCATGTCGAGATAGAGACCGGGCTGCTCGCCGGTGGGAAGAATGTTCCGGCCGGTGGCGCTCACGACGCCGACGGTGACGGTGGGCTCCGCATTGCCCAGCATGTACGCGAACGGATTTCCCAGCGCCACCACCCACTCGCCGGTCATGAGATCGGTGCTCTTCCCCAGCGGGACGGTCGGCAACCCGCTTCGGTTCACCTTGACCACCGCGATGTCGGTCACCGGATCTTCGCCCAGCACCTTGCCGTCCAGCTCCGAACCGTCGCTCAGCGTGATCACCACGCGCTCCGCGTTGGCTACCACGTGCTGGTTCGTGACGATGACTCCGTTCGGGCGAATGGCGAAGCCGGTGCCGTAGCCTTCGACGAGGCGCTCGGCGCCTTCGGGCACGAAGAAGAAATCCCAGGGAGATCGCGCGGTAACCCGCTCCCGCGAGAAGACGTGAATCGACACCACCGTCGGAGCGACCCGTTGCGTCGCCGAGACCAGCGCGGTACGCCTCGAGCTGGCGACGTTGCTTTGCGCTGCGGTTCGGGCCGGCTCCTGCGCGGCTGCGACCGCGTTCAGCCCGGGGGTGTTGGCGCGCTCCGAGCATCCAGCCAGAACCAGGATCAGCGCCAGAGCGGGGAGGTAGGCCTTCATGTGCGCGGCGCTGCCACGGGCTCTGGAAGCGCTTCCGAGTCGGGTTCCAGGTAACAGTCGGCAGGATACGTGGCCGCGACGAAGTACAGACCCTCCGGCGGGGCAGGCGGGCTCGTCTCGAGGTTGTCGCCGCGGAGGAGCAGCGCAGCCATGTCTCCCAGCGGTCGCCGGCCGAGGCCGATGTCCACCATGGTTCCGACCAGCATGCGGACCATGTGATGAAGGAAGCGGTCGGCTTCAACGTGATAGCTCACGCCACGGCCCTCGGGCCGCTCACTCCATTCGGAGAGAGCGATCCGGCAGCGCCAATGAGGCTTCTCCTGACCCCGAACCGAGAACGGCTGGAAATCGCGCTCGCCCCGAACGACAGCCGCTGCTGCCTGGAGCAGCGTGAGGTCGAGGCTGCGTCCGAGCGACCATTCATAGGGACGGCGAAACGGGGAGGCACAGGCATCGTCCGTCCCGACGTCGTACCGATAACGGCGCGCAACAGCGCTCTTCCGGGCGTGGAAGCTCGGTCGCATGCGGGTCACGGACTCGATCCAGCAATCGGGAGAGAGGAGGGCGTTGAGGGCGCGGCGGAGGGGCGCGGGTTCCCAAGGTCTGTGTAATGAGAAGCTCACACCGAGACCAACCGCGTGAACCCCAGCGTCGGTCCGTCCCGCGGCGTGGGCGACCACGGGTTCGCCGCCCAAACGCTTCAGAACCCCCTCGAATTCGGCCTGAACCGACCGACCCTCGCGTTGGCGCTGCCAGCCGACAAAGCGGCCGCCGTCGAAGTGCAGCACAGCGAGGTATGTCTCACGCATCTGGCCGGGAATTTAGCCCCGGGCGAGGGGTTCGGGCAAGTTACGCAACTCCTTGTCACGATTGACAAAAGACCATCTTTGCGGGTAGCATTTCTTGGGCCCCTGCCGCCGTCCTTCAACCACCGGATTCCAGGTGACGAATACCGCCGCTCCCGATACTATCGGCCTGTCCCATGCCCTGAGGCGACTGGCCGCTGGGGACTCATTGTCCGCAGACGAAACAGCCGCCGCCTTTGGGGTGGTCATGCGGGGAGACGCCACCGGGCCCGAAATGGCCGCGCTGCTCCTGGGCCTTCGCAGCAAGGGGGAATCGGCCGAGGAAATCACCGGCGCCGCGTCGGCGTTGCGAGCGACGATGATCGGAGTGCTGGAGGGGATGAGCGATCGGCTGGTCGACACGTGCGGCACGGGTGGCGGAACGGTCACCACGCTCAACGTTTCAACCGCGGCCGCATTTGTGGTGGCAGGCGCCGGCATCCCGGTAGCGAAGCACGGGAATCGCAGCTTCACGTCACGATCAGGGTCGGCTGATGTGCTCGAGGGGCTCGGTATCGATATCACCATCGAGCCACAGCGTGCCGCCGAAGTGCTTCGCGCGGCCGGAATCGTCTTCCTGTTTGCCCCCACTTATCACCCAGCGATGCGTCACATCGGCCCGACCCGCCGCGAGCTCGGCGTGCCGACGATTATGAACCTGCTCGGGCCCTTGGCGAATCCAGCCGGCGTGCGGCGTCAGGTGGTTGGCGTCGCCGATCGGGCACGGGCACCGCACTTGGCATACGCTCTCGCAAAGCTGGGCGCTGCGCACGCACTTGTGGTCCACGGTGCGATCGGGATGGACGAGGTCAGCCCGGTGGGAGAAACGTTGGTATGGGAGATCCGCGCCGGCCACATCACGGAGTGGGTGTTGGACGCCGCGGAACTTGCCCTGGGCTGCAACAGCCTGGATGGTTTGGGGGGCGGCGATCCGGGCGAGAACGCCGGTCGGATCGAGAGGCTGCTGCGCACCGGCGAAGGCGGCGCAGTGCGAGCTGCCGTTGTGCTCAATGCTGCGGCGGCCCTTTATGTGTCAGGCGCGGGCTGGTCATTTCCGGAGGCTGCGCGGCGAGCGCAAGTGGCACTTGACAGCGGGGCAGGGGCCGGAGCGCTGGACTGCTTGCGCGCGATTGCCCCCCGACGGAAGTGAACCCCGTGGTTCAGTACTTCCTGATGACGCCGACCACGACCCCCTGGATGAGTACGTCCCGTTCCTGGAACCGCATGGGCTGCATGGTGGCGTTGGCCGGCTGCAGGCGGATCCAGCCGCCGGCTTCCCGGTAGAACTTCTTTACGGTTGCCTCAGATCCGTTGACGAGGGCGATGACCATTTCGCCGTTTTCGGCGGCTTGCTTCCCATGGACGACGACGAAGTCGCCGTCGACGATGTGCTCGTCGATCATGGAATTCCCTACCACCTTGAGAGCGTAGTTGGGTCCGCGACGCGGGAGCATGGAGTCCGGCACGGCGATGGATTCTTGCTGCATCAGCGCTTCGATTGGCGTACCGGCCGCAACTTTTCCGAGAAGCGGAATCTCCGTGGCCACGGCCGTGCCTCGGGGAGGCAGAACCTCGATGGCGCGGCTCTCGTTGTACGAGCGGCGGATGTACCCCTTGCGCTCGAGATTAGTGAGGTGCTCGTGGACCGTGGCGAGCGACTGAAAGCCGAAGTGCTCAGCGATCTCCTCGAAGCTCGGTGCATATCCCTGATCCTGGATGTGGCGCTGCAGGTAGGTCAGGATCTCGCTCTGGCGACGGGTGAGGGGCATGCCGTTGGTTCTCCGGTGTCAGGGTCTGACCGAATAGAGCCCGAATAACATTACCCGAAGACGGGCCGAAGGGCAAGAGTGGCCACCAATCTCGCAGAAATCCTCGAAACCACTCGCGCCGGCCTCGCCGGCCTTCGCTCCCGAGCGGCCGAGCTCGAGCGGGCTGCTGCCGCGGCGCCCGCACCGCCGGCGTTCGCTGCCGGGTTCAACGGCGAGCAAATCGGGTTGGTCGCCGAAGTAAAGCGGCGGTCTCCGTCGGCGGGGGTGATTCGGGCGGAGCTCGATCCCGCGGAGCAGGCCGAGTGCTACGCCCGTTACGGAGCGGCCGCGGTTTCGGTGCTCACCGACGGTCCCTACTTCGGTGGCTCGATCGCGGATCTCGAAGCTGTCACGCGGCGAATCACGCGCCCGGTCCTGCGCAAGGATTTCATCCTCGACGAAATGCAGGTGCTAGAGGCGCGCGCGGCCGGCGCGTCCGCGGTGCTGCTCATCGTTCGAGCGCTGCCGCCGGCTCGGCTGAGACGGCTGCTGGACTTCACGAGGGCGAGTGGGCTCGAAGCACTGGTCGAGATCCACGCGCCCGGCGAGCTCGACTCCGCGCTCGCATCGGGCGCCCGCATCCTCGGGGTGAACAGCCGCGACCTGGACACGTTTCGAATCGAAGTGGACGCTGCCTGGCGGCTGCTCGCGGCGGTGCCGCGGAATTGCGTGGCGGTGGCGGAAAGCGGCATGACAACCGTAGCGGACGTGGAACGAGCGGCGAAGGCGGGCGCGGACGGTGTGCTGGTGGGAACCGCGCTCTCCGCCTCCGCTGACCCGGGACCCCAGGTTCGCGCCTTTGCGCAGGTACGGCGTCGTGGCCGTTGAGGTGAAGATCTGTGGCATCACTCGGGTCGAGGATGCGGCAGCAGCCGTTGCGGCCGGAGCGGACTGGCTCGGCGTGGTCTTTGCCGGTGGGCCGCGACTGGTAGATGCCGCCCGCGCTGGGTTGATCGTGGATGCCGCCGGAGGGCGGCCAGTCATGGGTGTTTTTGCGACCCAGTCGACCGATGAGATCCTGCATCTCTGTGATCGTTGCGGCCTCACAGGGGCTCAACTGCACGGCGACTACACGACGGACGACGCGCTCGGCCTCCGCGCGAACGGATTGACGGTATGGCGGGTGATGCGCCTGGCCGGTGCCGACGATCTTGCCGCGCTGCCGTCGATGGCTGCCGGTGCCGATGCAGTGCTGGTGGAGCCACGACTCGGGAATGTGCAGGGCGGGGGCGGCATCGCACTTTCACTCGCGCTCGCCGCGCACGCCCGTCGACGATTCGACGGACGGCTGGTGCTCGCCGGCGGGCTGCGCCCGGACACGGTGGCCCAAGCCGTGGGGCTCGTGAGGCCGGATGCAGTCGATGTAAGTTCCGGGGTGGAAATCCTG
>DATJGL010000324.1:0-6193 GCA_035495075.1 Gemmatimonadales bacterium | reverse complement strand
GTACGTCAAGCGCATCGTCCGACGCTACCCGCTCGCGATCCTCCTCGCCCTCGAAGGTTTCGGCGACGCGGACATGATCAATCTCTTCGACGAGCAGGGCCGGAGTCTGAGGCCGGACCCGGCGGTCCAGAGCCCGCTGGGGCCCCGTATCGCACATCGGATGCGGAACTTCGGGGCCCGCTACTTCGTTCCGTTCAGCTCGATGCACCGATATCAGCGAGAGGACAGTGCGTGGGCGCGGGTGCACACCACGCAGCTCGCGGACTACGCGGCGGGGTTCGAGTCGAAGGGGGACGAAGTCCTCCCGGCTTTCATCCGCTACGATTGCTTGAAGGACTCGGTCACCGAGATCGCCCCCGCCGCACGCCCCGAGATCACCTTGGCTCCGGAGGAGTTCGGGGACGATTGGAGTGAATGCCTCTCCGCGGAAGACCATCGCCAGGTCGATGCGTACTTTCGATCCGTTCTCCATCTCCGCACGTTCCTCGACTTCGTCAACGTCCGCGTCGGCGGCCAGGATCACGTGATCGACCTCGAGCCGGGCGGGTTCGGACGGGGCTTGACCTTCGAGGTCCCACGCCAGTCGCTGATGACCTCGGTCCGCTACGGGCTGTTCGACGACCTCCTCATCGGCAATTTCATGCGGACGGTCTTTCACGGGCGCTGGAAAGAGCCGAGTCTCTACCCCGACTTCAGTCCCTATGTGGCGAAGTACGGGGACAACGCGGGCGCCAAGACCCCCGAGGCGCTGCAGCGGTACTTTCGCGCGTATCGCGACCGCGCCCCGGTGGAATACTTTCGCCACCAGCTGAGCCATCGGCTTCACCGCGTCTTCGAGGAGGGCGCGATCAACGTGTTCCGGTCGTTCGTTCCCCTCGACTCGCGAGCGTACCGGCTCGTCAAGCGCGCCTACCGGGCGGTGAAGCCCCCTCAGCTGACCTGACCCGTCCGCACCTATCGCTTGCACACGGTGCCTGCTTCTGACTTCATGAAGTGATATGAGCGCACAAGTCACCGCGCGCCAGCCGCTGCTGGCCCGGCTCCTCCGCTGGTACCTGCGAACCCAGCTCCGAGGCCGCACCCGCCTCACGGCCGTCGTCACGCGCCATCTGAGCACCTTGTGGTCGGTACCGATCCGCATACAGGACTGCCCGCCCCTCTTCGTGGACCTGCGCTCCGGACACGCGCAGTATCTCCTGCAGGGTGAGCCCTGGACCCACGCCCCTCGCGAGCAGCCGGAGCAGGAGGCGATGCGCCGGGTGGTCACACCGGGCGACGTGGCGCTCGACATCGGCGCGAACATGGGCATCCACACCGTGCTGCTCGCCAGGCTGGTCGGCCCGCGCGGCAGGCTCTTCGCGTTCGAGCCGAACTCCGCGCTCCTGCCCACCCTGCGTCGAACCGTGGCCGGGCTACCAAACGCCTCGCTCTATACCTGCGCCCTGTCGGACGAGCCAGGCCGAAGCGCGTTCTTCATCCCCGCGGACGACACCAAGGCGAGCCTCGCCGACTGGACCGACGAGGCTATCGACGGGGTCGCCCGTGAGGACAGCTGCGAGCGCCGACGGCTGGACGACATGGTGCGCGAGGGGACGATCGCCCAGCCCGACTTCATCAAGTGCGACGTGGAGGGCGCCGAGCTGCTGGTCTTCTGGGGCGCGCGGGAAGTCCTCGACAGGCGAGACGCGCCCATTGTGCTGTTCGAGGTCAACGCCTACACCTGCCAGGGCTTTGGCTTCGGTACCTCCGACGCAAAGGATTTCCTGGCGAACCTGCCGACCGCGCGCTACCGCTTCTTCGAGGTGAAGGACGACGGGGCCTTGCCCGCGATCACCACCTTGACGCCGTGGTGCAACGTGCTCGCGATCCCCGAGGCCAAGCTATCGAGGTTTTCAGGGCTCCGGCGCGACATACAATAGTGAATCACTTCCGCGACGTACTGGCCTTTCCCAGCCGACTGACCTACCTTTCCTGGCGGATCCTCCGCCTGCCTTTCCGGCTAGAGATCCGTCTGAAGAATGGCCCGCGTGTCCTCCTACGGCCCCTCCCGGCCGAGGACTACGGAGCCGCCCGCGGCGTATTCTTTGTACTCGACTATGCCGATCCCAGAAAGTCTGGCCGAAAGGTGCAGCGCGTCGTGGACCTGGGTGCAAACATCGGTTGCTCATGCCTCTTTTGGTTTCGTGAATATCCAGACTGCACCGTCGAAGCGTTCGAGCCGCATGCCACGCATCTCGAGATGCTGCGCGAGAACCTGCGACGCAACGGCCTGGAAAGTCGGGTGGTGGTATATCCCGTGGCTGCTGGCGTTCGTAAGGGCCGCATGTTTCTGAGTGACCAAGGGATGAGTTCACGAGTCTCGCCGGAGAGCCGGCCCGGTGATCAGAGCGTTCCCGTCGTGGACTTCTTCGAGGTGATGGGGGATCGCCCCATCGACTTGCTGAAGATAGACATCGAAGGCTCGGAGTATTCACTCCTGGCGGATCCTCGGTTCCTCAAGCTCCCTGTTCGTACTCTTGTTCTGGAATGGCATGCGACACCCGACTTCCCAGGTGATTCCGGGGGCGTTTGGTGCCGGCAGCGACTGGCGGTGGCCGGCTACGTAGTAGAGGAACACAAGTCGCTGCTGTGGGGGTGGCACGAATAGGCTTCTCAAAACGGCCTGCTGCGCTGCTTCGAGCCTGACGTGCGCATGGCATCTAGCGTGCGCTCGGCGCTTCGCGCGCTCCGCGCCCATCCGCTGCGAACCGCGCTGACCACGCTTGGCATCGTCATCGGCGTCGCCGCGGTGATCACGATGGTGGCGCTGGGCGCCGGGGCGCGAGAGCGCGTGGCCGAGCAGATCGAGAGCATGGGCGCCAACCTGGTCCTCGTGTGGGCCAAGCCGGCCGTCGTGGGCGGTGCCCGCCTCGGGGCGGGGACCCAGCCCACGGTGACGGAGGAGGACGCCTGGGCGATCCAGCGCGACATCCCGTTCGTGACTGCGGCAGCGCCCTTCACCTCGGCCCGGGTGGGGCTGATCCACGGGAACCAGAACTGGATCACGGTGCTGCAGGCCATGACACCGGAGCTGCTCGTCGTCGGGGAGTGGGAGATTGCGGCGGGTCGGGAGATCACGCCGGGCGAGCTCGAGACCGGGGCCAAGGTCATCCTGGTCGGCGGCACGGTCGCCGACCGCTTGTTTGGCGACGCAGATCCGTTGGGGCAAGGGGTGCGCGTGAACAACGTACCCTTCCGCGTGATCGGGGTGCTGGAGCGCAAGGGCCAGAGCGCGTGGGGTCAGGACCAGGACGACGTCGTGATGGTCCCGCTGGTCGCGGGGCGCCGGAACATCCTCGGCCGCAACCCAGCGACCGCCCGCGCAGTGGGCTCCATCTCCGTGAAGGTGACCGACGCACGGATGATGTCCACTGCCATGACGGAGATCCGCGCCGTTCTCCGCGAGCGGCATCGCCTGCAACCTGATCAGGACGACGACTTCGCCATGCACGGGCTCTCCGAGATGACCCGGGCTCAGGCCTCGTCGTCCAACGTGCTCTCGATGCTCCTGGCCGCCATCGCGTCGGTCTCACTGCTGAGCGGCGGCGTGGGAATCATGAACATCATGCTGGTCTCCGTCCAGGAGCGCACACGGGAGATCGGCCTGCGCATCGCGGTGGGAGCCAGGCAGCGAGATATCCTCGCCCAGTTCCTGGTGGAGGCTCTGGCGCTGTCGCTGCTCGGAGCGCTGATCGGGGTGGGGGTGGGCGTGAGCGCCGCCTGCATCCTCTCGTACCTGGCGGCGTGGCGCGCCCTGGTGGAGGTGCATACGGTGCTGGCCGCGGTCGGCATCGCGGCCGCCCTGGGGATCGCCTTCGGCATCTATCCGGCGCACCGGGCCGCCCGGCTCAACCCCATCGACGCGCTCCGGTGTCAATGACGCGGCGGTCTAGGGCTAGCGTCCGCCCATGTGGGCCTTCGCGCCTGGTGAGGCTGCGCGGGTCGCCTCCTCTAGGCCTCTGAGGTCGACTCCCGGCTCCTCTTCGCCTCCGCCCGGAGCCCTCAGTAGGCTCCCGCCCGCGAAAGACCCGTCCTTGTTCACTCCCGCCGACGCCATGTCACGGAACACCCGGAAGAGGCCGTCCAGCGGCGTCTCAGCCCAACCCAGGCCTTTCGTGGAGCCTGATCCGATCAGCACATTCCCGCCGATCACAGCCCCCGGAAGCCATCGGGGGTCACCGACCCGCGCGAAGGCCAGGCCACGTGCCCCGCTTCCGATGATGTTCTTCACGAGCCGAAAGCGCTGCATGGGGGAATCACCCTCGACGTGAAAGGCGGAATAGGAGATCGGCAGGGCCGTATTGCGCTCGATTGCGAGGTCCTCGATCGGCCCGAGCGCATAGAAGAACGACCGGCTGATCGACAGCCAAAGGTTATTGCGAATCGAGACCCGCCGCAGCTGCTGGCTCCGATGGCCATCGTCCAAGCCCTGGGCCTTCCACCCGACCGCGGCATCGCGAACGATGTTGTCCTGGAACGTCACGTCGCGCACGACCGACCACGGGGCAGAGTTCCCCTGGTTGCGCGGCGTCAACAGAAGGGCGGCGCCCTTCTCTCCGGCGATGTTCTCCAGGACGTTCCCCCTGATGAGGACCCGCTGCGCGTTCTTGAGCTCCACGATGGCTTTCTGGGTCCACGCCACGCCCGCATATGCCGGGTCGCCCACGTTCCACGATCGCGGCTTCGCCATGTGATTCCCGGAGATCTCGATGTCCGACGGAACCAGATCGGAGATCGCCGGATCCGCCCCGCCGAACATGACGTTCTCGCCCGCGGCCTCCAGGTAGTTGTTGGAGAGCTTGAACGGGCCCGGGCCGTTGTAGCCCAGCACCGCCTGGGAATCCCGGCCCCGGACGTGGATCTCCGAGACGTGCGAGTCCACCACCGCCGCCGCCCCGCTGTTGAGCAGGACCCCCTGAAACGTATCGGCTACCGGCTGGCCATGGACAAAGCAGCGATCGAGGATCAAGTGCGACGGTACGTCCTCCAGGCGTGCGTGCCTGGCACCGAAGGCCACGATCGACCCGATCCGGGTGACGGACTCGGCGGCCGTGAACTCCACGCCCACGAAGCGATAGTGATGGGCACCCGGTGCCGTGCGGACCGCCGGGGAATCGTTCGGGCTGACGAGCTTCGGCATCAATGCGGAGGTCGCGGGGGAAATGCGAGTTCCGGGGCGGGGAAGGTCACTGTCCGGAGCGGACGTGCGAACGACGATCCAGTCGGATCCCTCCTTCTTCGGGAGGACGAAGTTGCCGCGGAACACGGCACCCGCCTCGAGGCTCACGATGTCTCCCGGCCGGGCCGCATCCAGAGCCGCCTGGGGATCGGCGCCCTTCCGGACCGTCCAGATGCGTCCGAGTGGAGGTCTGAAAAGTGTGTCAACTGTGACACGGGGTAGTTCGGGCGTCGCGGGTGTGTCAGACTTTCGATCTGTGGCGCCCCAAACTTCGTAGGGGCAGGGACTAGCCACCGTGAGAACGAGTGCTAGAGTGACTACACGGGCGCAGCCGCGCCTCAGGAGCATCTCATGACCATGAGTCGCTTACTCCGAGGCATTCCGCTCACCTTCCTGGCCGGGGTTCTCCTGGTACCAGGAACCGTAGTCGCCGCCGCTAACCCGCCCGCCCCGCCCAGTAAAATCGTGAGCCCCCTGCCTCCCGATGCCGGCGGAGGCCGGACCATTCCGGTGCGAGCCGGTGACAATCTGCAAGCCAAGATCGATGACGCCAAGCCGGGTGACACCCTCGTCCTCGACGGCGGAGCCACCTGGACCGGGAACTTCGTGCTGCCGCCCAAGTCCGGAGCCGGTTGGATCACCATTCGGGGCAGCCAGGAATCGCAGCTGCCGAAGGCCGGCCAGCGCATCAGCCCCTCGGCGGCGCCATCGATGCCCAAGATCCTGACACCGAACGGCACGGGGGCGATCAATGCCTCTGATGGCACTCAAGGCTGGCGACTCGTCGGCCTCGACGTTAGCGTCGCCCCGACGTGGCAGTCGACGGTGTATCAGCTCCTCGCGTTTGGCTCCGGAAGTGCCGACTGGGGCAAACGCCGGCCGACCGACGTGGTCACCTCGCGGATCATCATCGAGCGGTGCTATATCCACGGCTCTCCCACCCAGAAGGTGCGACGCGGCATCCTCGCGAACGCC
>DATJGL010000323.1:0-24595 GCA_035495075.1 Gemmatimonadales bacterium | reverse complement strand
CGGCGACGCCGCCCGCCGCTCACACCGCCGTCGAGGTCGTGCCACCTCCGGCACCGGTCGCTGTCGAGGTGCCGAAGCCGGAGCCGGTGACGATACAGCACGTCGAGCTGGAACCCCCGGCCCCGCCGCAGTTCGAGTCCCGGCCGTCCGCCGAGATCGCGTCGGCCGAGCCGGTAGTCGAGGTGACATCGGTGGAACTCGAGTCGGTCGAGGCTGAGACCGAATCCGCGCCCCAGCCAAGCGAGCCCGACGTCCCTATCGAAACCGAGCCGGCGCCTCCGCCCCCGGATTTCGTGTTCAAGCCTCGGTCGCGGGAGATCCGCTTCATACCGTTGGAAGAGCCCAAGCCCCTTGGGCTCGGCCGCCGGATGCCCTCTGAGCAGCCCCTGCCGATGCCGCCGATCGCGGAGCCCGCTCCCGCCTCTAGCGCTTCGGATGGTGCGCACGCCGAAGCCCCGTCCCTCGATGTCCTCTTCGGCGTACACCCCGCAGGCGAGAGCCCGACCGCCGACACCGCCCCCACCGATGGCGTGGGCAACGACAGCATGGCGCAGGCGCCGGACGCGTCCAGCCAGCCGTTGTTCCGGTCGCGATTCCGCCTCGCAGGGGGGGTGAGAAATCTGCGGCGCCCGGTTCTGGTTGCGGCCGCGGGTCTGGCGTTGGTTGTCTCGACTCATTTCGGGCTCTCCGCCGTGAAGACCCTGAATGCCGGCGTCATGACGTCCGGCTGGACGAGCCTGCCCTTCCTGAGCCGCGAGTCGGCCGGCACACGCGACGGGTCCGGACCAATGAACGAAGCCCACTCCGGGGGCCGTCTCCCGAACGCTCTGGAGCCTCAGGGTAGCCCAAGCTTCGGCGCCAGCAGCGCATTTCCGTCGGCCTCCCGCGCAGGCTCGCCGAGCGATGCCAGGCACCCGGCGACTGGTTCGAACCCGGCAGGCACGCCGGTCGAGAAGTCGGTTCAAGCTACCGATTCGTTGGTCCGCGCGGCCCCAGTCGCCCAGATCGCCATTGCAGCGCCCAAGATCCCTGGTCTCCCTGGGGCCACCAACGTCAAGCTGACCCCGGCAGTCCTGGTTACCCACTATGAGGCAGCGTACGCCGCGGCCCGGGCCGAGCTCGAAACCGGGTTCCGGACAGCTGGTTTCGCGAACGTGTTCGCCATCGAGCACCTGAGCTCCGCTCAGGGCGTCCGTGCCGCACGGCTGAGCGCGGGAACCGCATCAGCATACGTCTTGAAGTACCGGCGCCGGGAGGGGGAGATCGAAGCCGCATATGCCGACTCTGCGGCGGCGTTGGTAAAGACGCCGGCGGATCATCGGACCTGGGAAGGCCGCAAGGTTCTACAGGAGAGTCCGGAGGTCGCGAAGCTGGCCGGCTTCCTCTTGAATGAGATCGACAGTGTATTCGGGGTGCTGACGTCTCAGGACGGGTCGTACGCAGTCAAGGATGGAGCGATCACGTTCCAGGATGCGGCCGCTGCGAAAGCCTACTCTGAGCTCCGTCCCTGGGTGGACCGCCAGGCCCATCAGTGGGCCGATAGCGGGGAAAGTACTGCTGCGCGGGTGCTCCGAGCCATCGGCTCGACCAGGTTGCCGGAAGGCGCTGCGTTCTAGCGTTGGATTGACGCGGGGTCAGTGAGCGATCCGGAACGCCGGAGCCATCGCCCGCTCCAAGTCGGCGTCCGAGGCATCCGGATTCTTCCGGTAAAGGTCAATCAGCCCGGCGACGTTGCGTGAGGAGCGCCAGAGCTCCTCTTCCGAGCCCGGGGCACGATCACTGTCTCCCGACCGTCGCGCAAACATCTCGCTGAACAGCAGACGTGCCTGCCGCAGAAACCGCATCTTCCGACCGGTTTCCCTCGTCACCACCGAAATCGCCGAATCGATAACCATCCGCCCGCCCGCCGGGTTTGCTGCAACGGCATCACCAACCACGATCTGCACGTTCTTGTAGAAGAGCTGGCGCTGAGCCTCACTGAGGTCAAGCATCTCGGCGGCGGAGATACAGGTGGAATCTCGCTCGGCGTCGAATGCGGCTGGGCTGGAGTCGGCGACGCTGGCGGTAACAACTGGTTGGGGCGGCGAGTCGGCGGACTGCGCGTGGCTTTGAACGGCAGCCACGGACAACAGCAGAAGCCCCGCCGACGAGCCGAGGAATTCGCGAGTCATCTCGGCCTCCGGAACGGAGCGGAGCTACTCTACCTACGATACAGCTTTTCCCGCTGGGCGCGAGGGCCCATCCAGTCCGGTTCGGGCGAGCGACCGGCTAGTGCCAGCCGCGATGACCCCGTGGCATGACTTCCCCCCGCCCGGGGATGCACCTGTCGTCCCCAATGATGATCCAGGGGCGGCGGATCTGGTCCTCGGTGGCGATATCACTGACCGGAAGCGGCTGCGCACCGGTTCCGCCCGATACGGGGAGGACCGTGACGGTCTGCCCGGGCTCGAGCGGCATGCCGGCGCCACCGGCACTTGCGACGTCCCGTGGGCCAGGGGCCGGGGACTCGGGCGATGGCTCAGGATCTGGTGCCACGACGGGCGCTTCCTTGGCTCCCCGCTCGACGGGTTTGGCCGGACGCGCCCGCACCCTGGACGGGACCGGCGTCATTGCGCTGGCGCCGGCAGCATTGGAGTGATCCGGCTCGGCCCGCGGGAGATCGAGCTCGCGGGCACTGGCAACGGCGTCGGTCGCCGAGGCGGAGGGAAGCAGCGTGAGGTCGCGAGGTGCCGATTCGGAACGGTCCGACGAGCAGGCGGCGGCCGCCAGCGCTACGGGAACGGCGAGGCAGGCATACCAGATGCGCATGGTGCAGCGACCTCCGAACGGCGAGAGCAGTCTTAACCTAGAATACTAAATAGACGCTGGCGCCGAAAGGCTGAGCACAAAACCCCGGAGAAATGGGAAAGGGAGAAAGGGAGAAGGCGTAATCGGTGAACAGTTCACCCTGTTACACAGCCTACTTCGCCCTCTCCAGGTAAACCCCTTCTCTCGGGTTCACCCGCACCCGCTCGCCCTCACCGATGAATTCGGGAACCTGGATGGTGACCCCGTTACTGAGCTTGGCCGGCTTGGTGCTCGCGGTCTTGGTGGCGGTCTTCATGATCGGCGCGGTCTCGACGATTTCCATCTCGACCACCGACGGCAGCTCGATCGCAATGGGGCGCCCGTTTAGCCACTCGGCGACGAAGGTCATTCCGGATTCCAGCCATGACCCGGCGTCACCCACGATCTCGTCGTCCAGGGTGTACTGCTCGTAGGTATCGTTGTCCATCACGTGCACACCGTTCGCGTCCCGATAGAGAACCTGAAGCTCCTTGGTGTCCAGGCGGGCATCGTCCACGAACTCAGTGGCGCTCAGACGGGTGTCGAACGTATTCCCCGAGTTCAGATTGCGCAGGCGCACCTGCACGAAGGCGCGCAGGTTGCCCGGCGTACGGTGCTGGAAATCCATCACGCGGCACGGTGCTCCCTCGATGATGAGGACGTGGCCGCGGCGGATATCGGATGCCTTCATCGCTGCGCCTCCATAATGACGTCCGCACCCCGGATGGGGGCGCGGGCGGAGGAAGATACACCCTCGTCCGAACGAGGCAACTTGTGGCGGGGCTGCCGATACGGGCCCCAGCAGGCCTCGGACCTCCCGGGGGTTCTTGACCGCAGCGCGCTATCCTTCACATATATGGCGACAAACCGAGAGCCCGGAGGAGCGAGTCTCTCATGAGCGCGCGACACGAGTCCGAACTCGGCGCTGACGAACGCATCTGGGAAGACGTGCACGAGCGGTTGATGGGCCACCCCGATTTCGACGCCACCGAAGTCGAGATCGGAGTGGAGGAGGGACTGGTGACCCTGGCCGGCAGGGTGGACAGTCGGGAAGCAAAGTGGTTAGCAGAAGAGATCACCCGAGCCGTACAAGGGGTCCAGGACGTGCACAACCGGCTCAAGGTTGCGCGCTGGTAGGGCTCGCTCTCACCGTTCCTTCGCCAGTTCTGCCAGCGTTTCGAGTGCCCGCTCCAGCTCACCCCGGAGCGGAAATCCGCAGTTGAGCCGGAAACAGTGTCCGAAGGTGTCCCCAGTCGAAAAGACGCGTCCGGGAACGATCCCGATGCGCCGCGTCAGCGCGCGCCGTGCCAGCGCCAGCGTGTCGGTGCCCGGCGCAAGTTCGATCCATAGGAGATGTCCTCCCTTGGGCCGGGAAACCCGGGTGCCGGGCGGAAACAGCCGCGCAATGGCGTGGGCGAAATCGGACACCTGAGTCCGGAACACCTGGCGAAGCCGCCGAAGATGATGCTCCGCCCCGCCACCGCTCAGATACTCTGCCACGGCGAGCTGAGCCAGCGTGTTCGTGTGAATAGAGCTCGCGAGCTTGAGTTGGCGAATCCGATCGGCGTGACGCCCGGCGGCAACCCACCCGACCCGGTAACCGGGTGCGAGCGTCTTCGAGAACGACGAGCAGAGAATGACGTTGCCCGTTGTGTCGAAGGCCTTGAGCGGCGCCGGCCGGGTCTCCCCGAAATACAAGTCCCCATAGAGGTCGTCCTCCACCACGGCGACCCCGTGGCGGGCGAGCAAGGCGACCTGCTCCCGCTTGATCGCGTCCGGCACCACAAACCCAAGTGGATTCTGGAAGTTGGGGTTGGTGAGAAACGCGCGCGGCCGCGTGCGCCGAATCGCGGAGTCGAGATGCTCCAGGGAGGCCCCGGTCTCCGGATCGGTCGGAACCTCGACGACCCTCAGATCCAGTGACTCCGCCGTCTGCGGAAACCCGTAGTACGAAGGCGACTCGACCAGCAGGACGTCGCCGGGCCGGGTAAGCGCCCGCAGCGCCAGCTGGATCGCCTCGGTGCAACCGTTTGTGACGATAAGCTCGTCCGGCCGGATCGTGAGCCCAGCGGCAAGCGAGCGCCGGGCCAGCTGATGCAGGAGCGCCTCGTGACCAACCGGAGATCCGTACACCAGGCCGGCGGAGCCCGCCTCTCGAATCACGCGGATCAGGATGCGGCTGAGCCGATTGGTAGGGTAGTGCTCGGGAGCGGCCGTCGCGATGCCGAACGGTGCCATGCCCTTGTCGTTCACCCGGGCGAGCAGCTCCCAGGCAAGATCCGCAATCCGCACCTCTTCCTTGGTGAAGGACGGTCTGGGCGTGGATGGCGACGGAGCCAGCCGTGCGGGGGTCGCGCTCACGTAGTGTCCCGACTGGGGACGCACCTCGAGGTAACCGCGGTCCTCCAGCAGCTGGTAGGCACGCAGCACCGTGGCGAGGCTGACCCGCTTCTGTCGGCTGTACCGGCGGACCGAGGGGAGGCGGTCGCCGCTGCGGAGGGTGCGGGCGTCGATGAGACCCACCAGCTCATCCGCGAGGCGTTGGTAGAGGACCCGCTCGCCGCGCCGGGGCGGCCTTGAAACTGTACTGGTTGCAGTCGCCATATGCTGAAACTGTTATGGTTACACCACACACGATACGTTGAGAAGCACCGGTCGGCAAGGCGCCGCCGGTTTCCGGAGCTCGCGATGCTCGATCCCACGGTGCTCCTCGACATCCGCATCGTTCCGTATGCGCCCGAGTACCGGGACGCCTTCCGGGACCTGAACCTCGAGTGGATCGCGACCTACTTCGAGGTCGAGCCGGAGGACCGCAAGGTTCTGGGCGATCCCGGGACCCACGTCCTCGCGCCTGGCGGCGCGATCTTGATGGCGCTGGACGGCGAGGAGGCGGTTGGCACCGGGGCACTCATTCCCACCGGTCCCCACGAGTTCGAGCTGGCCAAGATGGCCGTCACGCCGCGCGCCCAGGGTCGCGGCGTAGGGCGGCGCCTGTGTGTCGGGCTCATCGAGCTGGCTCGACGCAAGGGTGCCCATCGGGTGGAGCTCGTCTCCCACAGGTCGCTCGTTCCCGCCATCGCGCTGTATCAATCGCTCGGCTTTCGCGAGATCCCGCTGGGCGACGTCGCCTATCGGCGGGCCAATATCAGAATGGAGCTGCCACTCCGGTGAAGGGCCGCATCGTCGCGGCCTTCACGGTCGTCTACCTGGTCTGGGGTTCCACCTATCTCGGCATCCGGTGGGCGGTCGAGACGTTTCCCCCGTTCGTCCTCACCGCGAGCCGCTTCCTGGTAGCGGGCGCGCTGTTGTATGGCCTCGCCCGTCTCCGGGGAGTGCCGGCACCCGAGCGTCGCGAATGGCTTCCGGCCGCCGCAATCGGCACGCTGCTCGTCACCGGAGGCAACGGCCTCGTGGTCTGGGCCGAGCAGAAGGTGCCGTCGGGACTCGCGGCGCTGATTGTGGCTGGGACGCCGCTATGGGTCGCTCTGTTCGAGCGGGTGGCTCCGGGAGGCAAGCCGCTCCCGATCGGGCGGGTAGTCGGACTCCTGCTCGGATTCGCGGGCTTGGTGCTGCTGGTCAGCGGCCGCACGGAGGCCACGGACGCCTGTGCCGGAGCGCTGGCCACGTGCGCCAGGGGACGTTCGAACGTTCCCCTGCACTATCTGCTCGCGCTCCCGCTCGCGGAGATCTGCTGGGCACTCGGCGCCGTCGGCGCAACCAAGGTTCGGTTGCCCGCAAACCAGATCATCACGTCGGCCATGAAGATGCTGGCCGGCGGCGCAGTGGCGCTGGTGGTTGCGGCGGTAAGCGGTGAGCTTCGCGGCTTCAGCCCGGCGCAGTTGTCCGCGGGATCGGTGGCTGCGTGGGCGTACCTTGTGGTTTTTGGCTCGATGCTCGCATTTACCTGCTTCACCTGGCTGGTGAGCGTGGTCGAGCCCACCCGGGTCGCTACCTACGCCTATGTGAACCCGGTTGTTGCCCTCATGCTCGGCGCCTGGCTCGCGCACGAGCCTCTGGGTCCGCGGGTCCTGCTGGCCACGCCCGTAATCCTCGTTGCGCTGGCGCTCGTGCTCCGCTCCAAGCCTCCCGCAAGGGCCTCGGACGGCGAATCGCCGGCTGCGCCTCACGCGGAGCCTCCAGGGCCAAGCGCGGAGGCTAATGACTCGGCAGCCTGATCGCCGGTGCGCCGAACCGTCGGGGCAGCGCGACGCACTGCTCTTCCCCCCACGACTGGCCCACGATAAACATTCGCAGTGACCGAGCGCCTCTACTACACGGACTCCTATCTGGCCGACTTCGAGGCACGGGTCGTAGACCGTGCCGATGACGGTCGGCGGATCTACCTCGATCGCACCGCGTTCTATCCAACCTCCGGCGGCCAGCCGCATGACACCGGGCGGCTGGGCGACACGGACGTGTTGGATGTCGTGGACGAGGGGGAGCGTGTCGCGCACCTCCTGAGCCGCCCGATTTCGGGCGAGCGGGTTACCGGCCGGCTCAATTGGGAGCGGCGCTTCGATCACATGCAGCAGCACACCGGCCAGCATCTGCTCTCAGCCGTCCTGGCCGAGCTCCATCACTTCGCGACCGTGAGCGTCCATTTCGGTCCAGAGACTTCGACCCTCGATCTGGACGTCGGCGCGATTGCGCCCGAACAAGTCGTCGGTGCCGAGGCTCGGGCCAACACGATCGTCACGGAGAACCGGCCCGTCACTGTCGGGGTCGAGGACTCGGCGACGGCAACCCGGCTTCGGAAGCCGTCCGAGCGGGAGGGCCCGCTTCGAATCGTCACCATCGCCGATCTGGATCGGAGTGCCTGCGGGGGAACCCACGTCCGCGCCACCGGAGAGATCGGCGCCATCCTGATCCGAAGGGTCGAGCGGGTGCGAAAGTCGGTGCGCCTGGAGTTCGCCGGCGGCCACCGGGCGGTTCGGGCCGCACGATTCGACAATGACCTGCTGGCCAGGATGGCCACTTCGTTTTCAGCCGCGCCGGCGGACTTGCCGGCGCTGGTCGAGGCCCAGCGGAATGAGCTCAAGGAAGCCGCGGCCGCCCGTAGAGAGCTGGAGACCCGGCTCGACGCCACACGCGCCCGCGACTTGTACGAGGCTGCAGCTCCAGATGCCCAAGGCGTTCGCTGGGTCGTGCTGCAAGACGACATTGCGATCGAGCGTCACCGCAGCGTGGGCCAAGCCGTGGCCGCGCTTCCGCGGGCAATCTTTGTCGGTGCGGCGACGAGCCCGCCCGGGCTTGTCGTGGCGACGTCGCTAGACTCGAGGGAGGACGCGGGGGCCTTACTGCGCGCTGTTCTCGAGCGCTTCGGGGGTCGCGGTGGGGGCAACGCCCGGCTGGCACAGGGTACGCTGCCGGTCGACGCACTGCCGGCCGCGCTTGAGGCCCTCGTGGGTGATCAGCGGGGCAATGGGTCGGGGAGGTCTGCAGCCACGTAGGCCATGACCGCGAGCGCAGCGATGCATCGCGCCAGCTCGGCCGGTACAATCTTGTCGAACGTGTCGCCGGCGGAGTGGTGATACCAGAAGTATCGCGAGGCGTCCACCCGAAGCCCCATCGCCGGCACTCCCGCCTCGGCCAACGGCTGCACATCAGCCTCCGGACCCTCGGTTTCCCGCTCTATCTCGGAAGCCCGCACCTGCTCGAGCAAGCCGCCGACCTGCCGAGCCACCGCAGCCGCCGAATCGGATCCCCTGAGAGCAAAGCCGGTTGGTGCGAATACGCCGTTGTCCGATTCGATCGCGAGCACGTGCCGGTTCAGCTCCGACTGGTGCTGATCGCGATACGCCATACCCCCGCGACCGCCGGTTTCCTCACTGGTCCAGAGAACCACCCGCACGGTGCGGCGCGGCCTGAGGCCAAGCTCTTTCAGCAGGCGCACGGCCTCCCAGGCAGCCAGGGCGCCGCCGCCGTCGTCCACCGCACCCTGCCCGACATCCCAGGAGTCGATGTGGCCGCCGATGACGACGACCTCGTCCGGTCGGTCGGTTCCAGGCAGCTCCGCCACGACGTTGCGCGAGGGAGCCTCGGGCAGCACGCGGTCGTCCATCGCGAGTCGCACCACTACGGACTCACCCCGCTGCTGCAGCCGATGTAACAGTTCAGCGTCTTCGACACTGAGCGCAGCCGTGGGGATCCGCCCCGCAGTCGAATCGTATCGCATGATTCCCGTATGCGGGCTCTGGATCGAAAACGTGGCGACAGAGCGGATCAGCACCGCTCGGGCACCGACTCGGGCGCCTGCAGTTGCGCCGTTCACTCGGTATTGGACTGCCTCATCGTACGCCTGAAACGGTGGGCGGTCGGACGCCATCGGGAAGTCGAAGAGCACGATCTTGCCTTTCGCCTCGGCGGCGCGCCGGGTCAGCTCGTCGAAGCTCTCGACCACCAGCACGGGGGCCGTAATGCCTTTGCTCGGTGTGCCAATGCTGCCGCCGAGACCGAGCAGGTGCAGCGGGAGAGCACGGGGAGCGATCAGCTCAGCGGACTCGGCGCCGCGGACCCAATGCGGCACCATGACGCGCTCGCCGCGCACCTGTGACAATCCGTCGGACTTCATCATTGTGAGCACCCAGTCGATCGCCCGCTCCAGCGGTTCGGAACCGCTCGGCCGGTTGCCAATCCTGTCGGCCAGAAATTCCAGCCGCCGATACGCCGTCGTATCCGCGAGCGCCGCCTGGATCAACCTGTTGGCCGGATCGCGATACCGAGTGGCGATGGACCCACTTGCCTCCTGAGCCATCGCCGGCCGGGGGCCAAGCCAGGCAGCGGCGCACAGTAACGCGACTTTGGTGATCGGATGGGGACGGCCGGGGCAACTCACGCTATCCTCGCACGGTATGGGTGAGCCATGAGCCGTACGGGAATGGGCTCGGCGAAGTGTCGGGCCCGGTGTGTGGCGTAAGTCGTGTGTCAGCGTGATGCGCCGGGAGAGACCGCAACGAGCCCGGCGTCACGCAGGAAAAGGTCGCCGCCCGAGAGGCGCCCTCCGCGGCGTTCCGTGCGGGTGAGCACCAGGCGGTCTTTGGCCCGCGTCATCCCGACGTAGAGCAGCCGGCGGGCCTCCTGGATCTCCTGCTCGCGATTCTCCTCCAGCTGATGCCAACCGGGCATCTGGTTGTCTTCCACCCCGACAACGTACACCCGGGAAAACTCGAGTCCCTTGGTCGAGTGGAGAGTAAGCAGGCTCACTCGCGCCGGATTGGTCTCCACGCCTTCGCTGCTCGACAGCGCCACTCGATCCAGCAGACTGTCGATGCGATCGCGCAGCGTGGGTCCTTGGCTCGACTCGACCAGCGCCGAGAGCCGAGCCACGGCCTCGGGATACCGCTCGGCGGGGGTCCGTTCCGCCCGCAGGCGCTCCATGATGCGGCGCCCGCCGAGCCGCTCGATCAGCTCCTCGAGGGGAGGTGCATTGGGAGCGCCGGCTTCGATTTCGGCGGCGTAACGCTCAAGGCAATCGCCGTAGCGGCCCAACGCGTGCGGCAGAGCCAGCTCGCGCAATAGTCGCTCCTCCGGCGTCGCTGCGGGGGCCTGATCCAGCGCCAACGCCATCCCCAGGAAGCCGAGCACCTGCACCACTGCCGCTTTGCGGGTGCGGATCAGCTTGAGCTGCTCCAGGTGCGTGAGGACACCCGCCAGCGCCAGCGCGTCATCCAGTGCATGGTGAGCCCGTGCCAGTGGAACCTCGAACCGCAATGCCAGGTCTTCCAGACGAGCGCTCTCGTCCAGCACCGACCGGGCGAGCGGAAGAGTGTCGAAGAAGACGAGGTCATCGGTACCGCCACAGGTGGCGGCCACCCGGCGTAGCACCGGCACGTCGAACCGCTGACCGTTGTGCGCCACGAGCAGATCGCCACCGACGAACTGGCGGAAACGGGGCCAGACCTGGGCAAACGGGGCCGCCAGTCGCAAGTCCTCGTCACCGTACCCATGGATGGCGCGCGCCTTGGCACTCACCGGTCTGGCGCAGCGGACCAGCTCGCGAAACCGAGCGACCGGCTTACCGTCTCGCACCCGGACCGCGGCTAGCTCCACGATCTCGCAAGCAGTCACATCGAGATCAGTCGTTTCCAGATCGAACGCGACGTAGTCCGTGAGCCTGCTGCGCATGCTCCGCACATGCATCAGCTGGAGCGCCTTGAACACAAGCATCGGCCACCGGCCCGGGGCCGCGTCGGAGGGCCTGAGGACGAGCTCTCCGGGTGCGGGGGCGTCGTTCGGCAGCAGGCGGCTTACGGTGGGGAATCCGGCCTTCTGAAGCATGCCCTGGAGCGCGATCTCGACGCCGCGATCGGGCTCGAGCCAGACCCGCGTGCCGGATTGCGCGGCACGCTCCAGCCGGTCCGCGAGCGCCGGGGCGCCCGGATAACTTGCCGGGTCGGTCAGCTCCTGATGGTGATCTTCCAGCGGATTTCGATAGGGGCCCACTCGCAGCCGCAGCAGCTCCTCCACCAGCGTTTCCAGCGTGTGGTGAGCTCGTCCGACGCCCCGGAGGTTCTCCACCGAGTACACGAACTGCCAGGCTCTGCGAGCGTCCGGATCTCCCTTCGGCTGCCGGCGGGCGAACCTGCGGAGGCTCATGATCAGATCGCCGTCCGGCTCCGAGACGCGAAGCCGCTCTAGGAAGGGCCCAGGGAGCACGCGGTTGGCCAGCGCTTCGACGGCGACCGGGTCGTCCGGCGCTCGGACCACGCGCAGCGAGGCTACGACGTGGGCGATCACCTTGTCGTCGAGCAGCGCCTGGCCCCGGGCCAGCCGGCATGGTATGCCGGCCTCGAGCAGCCTCACTTCCAGGAAGCGTCCCACGCTGTGCTTGCGATAAAGGAGGGCGTATTCCCCCCACTCTATCCCGTTCAGTGCCTGATCTTCGATCAGATCCGCCACCAACCAGGTGGCCTCAGAGGCTTCGTCCTCGAAGACGTGCGCGGCGACCTCATAGGTGGATTCACGATCGGCCGCGATGTCCTTCTCGAACAGCTTGGGATTCCACTCTACCAGACGCCGCGCGGCTTCGAAGATCTGAATCGAGCAGCGGCGGTTCCGGTCCAGCACAATGGGGCGGGCCAACTCAAAGTCCTCGCTAAAGCGGCGAAGGATGCCGGGGTCGGCACCGGTCCAGGAGAAGATGGACTGCTCGTCGTCGCCCACGACGAACAGGTTGGAGTGGCGGGCGGTCAGCAGCTTGACCACGCCGTACTGCGCGAGGTTGAAGTCCTGGAACTCGTCCACCAGCACATGATCGAATCGAGCCTGCTGCTCGGCAGCAACCGCCTGATCGGTCCGAAGCAGCCGTTCGGTTGAAGCAATGAGATCATCGAAGTCCACCAGATTGCGGGCTCGGAGCAGGCCCTGGTACGCCTCGAACAGCTCTCGATCGCCGGCTGTCAGTTCCCGCTGCTCCAGACGATGCAGACCGAACAGGACTAGCAGCTGGCTCTGCCGCTCGTCTCGCACCCGCAGGCGGCGGAGCACGCTCCGCTGATAGTCTTCGTCCGCCACCCCGAATCCGCGGCGCAGCCCCGCTGCCTCGGCGTGGTCGCGCAGGACGCCGAGGCAAAGCGAGTGCAACGTCCCCCGGACGACTTCCTCCGCGGCGTCGGAGCGACTCCGGTGCAGACGGGTCGCGATCTCCTCCGCGGCCTTGTTGGTGAAGGTCACCGCGCAAATCCGGGACGGCGGCACCTTGTGCTCACTCATCAAACGGTGGATCCGGGCGATGAGGCAGTACGTCTTCCCCGCCCCCGGTCCCGCGACTACGAGGACCGGGCCGAGCGGCGCGTCGATGGCCCGCCGCTGTTCGTCCGTGGAATCAAAGCCGGGTTCAACAGTGTCTGTCACGTGAGGGCCTTGCCGGCGGCCCATTCTACGATGGTGTCGCCCAGCTCAGCGATCACCTCCGCCTCGTTGCGCCCGGACCGCTTGAGCACGCCAAAGGAGTGGTCCCCGCCCTCCACGACGTGGAGCGTAGCCCGCGAGCCCAGGCGCTCGCAGACGGTTTGCATCAAACCGAGATCGGCCAGCGCATCACGAGTTCCCTGGAGAAAGAGCATCGGGAAAGACACAGCCTCGAGGTGTTCGGCCCGCTCGATGCCAGGCCGATTGGGCGCGTGCAGCGGGAACCCGAGAAACACCAGTCCGCGGACGCCCGTGAGTGGAGAGCGCGACGCTGCGGCGGAGGTCATGCGCCCACCCAACGACTTTCCGCCCGCCAGAAGCGGCAACCCGGGGACGAGGTCCGCTGCCGTCGCCACGGCCGCGCGAACAGTCGCCTGGAGAATGCCCGGCGGATCCGGACTGCGCCGGCCCGCTTCGGTGTAAGGGAATTGATAGCGCAAGGTAGCGACATTGCGCTCGGCGAGCGCCCTGGCGACCGCCTCCATGAACCGGTGCCGCATGCCGGCGCCGGCACCATGCGCGAGCACGTAGAGCCAGCGCGCCTGGGAGGGTTGCAGCAGGAGGCCCGAGACCCGGCCCACCCGCTCGCCCACTTCGATCGAAACCTCCCTGCTATCGAAACCGCTCATCCGTACCTGCCTACGCGCGCTCGGCAAGCCGTTCGAGCACGCGGCCCAGGTTCGGGGCGAGATCGATTACCTCGCGCAGCGGATCCACCTTCCGCTTGCTCATTCGCGCCGGCACGGTACGAATGGTGAACGCCCGGATGTCCAGCTTCTTGGTCACTTCGCGCCACTCGAGCGGAGTAGAGACCGGAGCCCCGGGCAGAGGCCGCGCGCTGAACGGCGAGGCGATCAACTGCCCTGAGATGTTTTGCAAGTAGTCCACGTAGATCTTGCCGCCTCGCCGCGCCACATGGCGGGTGATGGTGGCAATCTCCGGCAGCTCCGCCACTACCACCCGTGCCAGCAACTCGCCGAGCGAGCGCGACTGCTCGTAGCTGACCTGGCGGCCGAGCGGAAGCATGATGTGCAGTCCCGACGACCCACTCGTCTTTACGAAGTTGGGCAGCTCGATCTGCTCGCACAGTACGCGCAGAGCTTTGGCCACTTCGACGACATGCTCGAATGGAGCTCCCTTTGGGTCCAAATCGAGCACGCACCAGTCGGGTCGGTCGAGCGTCTGCGCCCGGCTGGCCCAAACGTGAAGCGGGATCGATCCCAGGTTGGCCAGGTAGAGCAGCGACTCGACGTCGTCGCAGATGAAATAGTCGATTTCTCGTTGCGTCTCCTCGCTCCAGATCCTCTCGGTCCGAAGCCACGCCGGCACGAAGACCGGAGCGTCCTTCTGGTAGAACCACTTGCCCTCGATGCCGTCGGGATATCGCGTCAGGACGACCGGCCGGTCCTTGAGGTAGGGCAGCAGCCAGGGCGACACCGCCCGGTAATACTCGATCAGGTCCCCCTTCGTGTAGCCCTCGGCGGGCCAGAAGACCTTCTTGAGATTCGAGAAGACGACCTCGTGTGTGGGTGGGTCTTCGTCGGCAGGAGCGGGCGGCAGCCGACGCGAGCGGGCAAGAGCGTGGATCTCTCCCGACTGCTCCCGCCTGCCCCCGTCCGGCCCTGCCTCCTCCACTCCGTTCCCCCCCGCTTCTGGCCTGTCCCGCTTGCTCCCCTGCACCTCCGCCGGCCGTTTGTCATCGCGAAACCGGAGAAACACCGGCTGACGCAGAAGTCCCTCGTCCGTCCACTCAGTGTATTCGACCTCGCACACAATCTCCGGCTCGACCCAGGTCGTGCTCTTATCCTTCGGCACCGGCCCCTCACAGGGTGGCGTCGGGCGCCGGATCGCATCCAGATCCGCGTGAACCGCTGCGAGTTCCTTCCCAGTGAACCCGCTCCCGGCCCGACCGCTGTAGATCAGTTTCCCGTCAACGTATTGCGCCAGATGTAGCGCTCCGAATCCTTCTCGCGATCCCTTAGGCGCGGTGAAGCCCACCACGATGAAGTCATCCGTCTTCCGGGTCCGGATCTTGACCCAGGTTGACGACCGGCCGCCCCGGTAGGGTGAGTCAGCTTTCTTCCCGATCACGCCCTCGAGGCCGAGTCCCTGCACCTGTCGATACAGCGACACGCCGTCCCGCTCGAAGTGATCCAGGTAGCGAAGCACCCCCGCGGCGGGAAGGATCTTCCGGAGCGCCGATTTCCGCTCAACCAGCGGCAGGGGCCGAAGATCCAGGTTCTCGAAGCCGATCAGGTCGAACCCATAAAACGTCGCCGGTGTATCCACCGCGGCGCGTCGGACGTCCAGCGAGCGACGCAACCGGGCACGCCCCTGCAAACGCTGGAAGCTGGGACGGCCTTGGTCGTCCAGCGTAACGATCTCGCCGTCGAGTAGAAGGCGCTCGGAGGGGAGCGCTGCCACCGCGCGAACCACATCCGGAAAGCTGGGGGCGAGGTCGTTGCCATTGCGAGAGAGTAGGCGTACCACCGCGCCTTCCTTCACGGCCAGAATTCGATACCCGTCGAGCTTGAGCTCGAACACCCAGCCCGGTCGGTCGAACGGATCATCCACCGTCTCGGCCAGCATGAGCTGCACCGCTTCGGGCTTCACGGGTTTGGCGGGGGCGCCAAGCTTCTCTACCAGCTTTCGAATCTCGCCCGCAGGCGTTCGACCCTGCTGCAGGTCTTCTACCGTCAGCCCCGAGAGCACCGACTCTTCCGGAAATTCGGTGCCCGGACTCTTCACGTATGCGTCGCGCTCCTTGATGAGCAGCCAGTCGCGCTCGCTTTTCTTGAGCTTCACCAGCGTCCACATGCCGTGCAGCTTGAAGCCGCGCAACTCGAAGAGAAGTTTGCCCTTCTCGAGCCCTTCCAGCGGGTTGCCGTTGGGAATCCACTGGCCCCGATCCCACACGACGACCGCGCCGGCGCCGTAGTTGCCTTCCGGGATCATGCCCTCGAAATCGCCGTACTCGATGGGGTGATCTTCCACGTGGACCGCGAGTCGTTTGTCGGCAGGGTCGTAGGAGATGCCTTTGGGCACGGCCCACGACCGAAGCACCCCCTCCATTTCGAGCCGGAGGTCGTAGTGGAGCCTGCGAGCCGCGTGCTTGTGGACCACGAACAGGCGGCTGGTTTCCGGCTCGGGCACGACAGTCCCGGCCGGCTCGGGAGTCCGGCTCAGGGACCGCTTGGCCCGGTAGGCCGAAAGGGGATCGGTATGCTTGGGGGACATTGTTATGGAAAAAAGCGTGAACGGTGAACGGTGAACAGTGAACGAGCCCCCCCACCCCACCCGATCAATGCTCCAATTCCCACTGTCTCCTGTTCACTGTTCACTGTTCCCGCTTTTACGCCAACGACTTAACGTGACCCACCTCACGTCCCGTCTTGCGCCGCATTCCAAAACCTCCTATCGTCTCGGTCCTATGCCATCGCGCTCAATTGCCTCCGCCACGATCTCCTTCGGGCTCGTCTCGGTTCCGGTCGGGCTCTACTCGTCGAGCGAAAGCTCCGCGACCGTCAGCTTCAACATGATCCATAAGAAGTGCGGGACGCGGCTCAAACAGCAGTACATCTGCCCCAAGGACAACGAGGTGGTCGAGCGGGACGACATTGCCAAGGGCTACGAATTCGCCAAAGGCCAATACGTCCTGTTCTCACCCGAAGAGCTCAAGGCGCTCGACGAGAAAGCGACCAACACGATCGATATCTCCGAGTTCGTGCCGCTCGCCAAGGTCGACCGGATTTATCTCGACCGGACGTATTACCTCGGACCGGACAAGGGTGGAGAGCGGGCCTACAAGCTACTGACCGAGGCTCTCGAAAAGACGGGACGCGCGGCGATCGGGCAATACTCGGCCCGGGGAAAGCAGTACCTGGTGCTGATCCGGCCGATGAACGGTTTGCTGGCGATGGAGCAGCTTCACTACGCCGGCGAGCTTCGCAGCGCCGCCGACGTGCCCGTTCCGGACGTGAAGCTCAAGCCCACCGAGCTGACCCTGGCGGAACAGCTGATCGAGCAGTCGGCAACCGACGAATTCAAGCCCGAGGCATACCACGACCAGGTGCGCGACCGCGTGCTCGAGGCCATCCAGCAAAAGGTCGAGGGTGAGGAGATTACTGCGGAGCCTCAGGAGGCGCCGCAAGCCAAGATCATCGACCTCATGGAGGCCCTGAAGGCGAGTCTCGCCAAGAAGGGAGAGGCGCCCGGAGCGCAGAAGGCGTCTCGTTCCACCTCCGATGCGAAGACCGCCAAGCCGACAAGGAAGCGCGCCAGCAAGGCGTCCTAGCGGGTCGGGCAGCCAGCCCAGAGGGCCGAGCCCGCACCGCGCGCGCAGTGCGGGTTTGTCGTTGGTGGGCGTGTCAATCGCCGGCCTTTGCGCATCCCCACGTCCATGATGATCTCATTTCAGACCCTGCTCCCGCTCATGCTCGTGGCCGCTCAGTCGCCTGCTCCCGCCGACACCACGCCTGGATACCTCCGGTTTGGCTTCGAGTTGTTGCGTCGTCGCGTCGGGGCGACGCCTGCGGAAAACATCTCCACCTCCCCCGTCAGCGCGGGCTTCGCCCTGAGCGCTGTCGCCCTCGGTGCCCGGGGTCGGACGGAAAAACAGATGCTCGGCGCATTGGGCTTCGATGCCCGGACGCCGGACGAGGTGGGCCAGCTTAATAAGGGTTGGATCGCAGCCCTGCGCGACCCGCAGGATGTTCAGCTCGAGATCGCCAACGCCGTCTGGGTTGACAGTGAGTTTGCCCTCGACTCGGCCTACGCACATCGGGTGGGCGAATTGTTCCGGGCCGACGTCGCGATCGCGGCACTCCGGACCGCGGATGGTGTCGCTGACGTGAACAACTGGGTTGCCCGCCATACTCACAATCGGATCGAGCGAATCATCGACGAGCCCCGCTCCAATACCGCCGCCTTCATTGCCAACGCGACGTACTTCAAGGGAACCTGGCTCAAGGAATTCGCCAAAGAGGCCACCAAGTCCAAGCCCTTCTATCAGTCTCCAGGGTCCAGTCGCAACGTCCCCACCATGCATGCGAAGCTTTCCGCACGGTATGCGCGCGCAGAGAGAGTGCAGCTCGCCCGACTGCCCTATCGCGGCGGCCGGTTCGAGATGGTGATCGTGCTGCCCGACCCGGGCGTGGAGGTCTCATCCGTGGCGAAGGAGCTCAGCGACACGCTTTGGCAGAGCTGGCTCGCACAGAGCAAGGCAACCGAGCTCGAGCTCGCGCTGCCACGTTTCAAGCTCGAGACCAGCATGAGCCTCAAGAGCGACCTCGCGGCGTTGGGAATCACCGATGCCTTCGACCCGACGCTGGCGGATCTAAGTGGGATGTTCGCTAGCGGAACTCCCGGCACGTTCCTGTCCGAAGTGATCCAGAAAACCTGGATTGCCGTGGACGAAGAAGGCACCGAGGCGGCCGCGGCAACCGGCGTGACAGTGGACGTTACCTCAGCGCGGATAAGACGCCCGGTGTCGTTCGTGGTGAACCGGCCGTTCATTTATGCCTTGCGCGACGCGAAGACGGGCCTGGTGCTATTCCTGGGGATAGTGCGGAGTCCGCAGTAATAGCGGATAGCGAATAGCAGAAAGGGCTCATGGCTACCTACGTCGGCACGAGCGGCTACGCCTATAAGGAGTGGAAGGGCGCGTTCTACCCGGCCAAGCTCCCGGCCGCCGAGATGCTGCGCTTCTACGCCGCCCGCCTGCCGACAGTCGAGATCAACAATACGTTCTACCGCATGCCGACGGAGCGGGTGCTCGTGGACTGGGCAGACCAGGTTCCGGAGGGGTTTCGTTTCGGGCTGAAGGCGCCCCAGCGGATCACGCACTTCGCCCGGCTCAAGCTCGAGGACGACTCGCTGGACTACTTCCTGCGAACAGCGAATGTGATGGCCGGCAGACTGGGGCCCACGCTTTTCCAGCTGCCGCCGAATTTCAAGAAGGACCTCGCACGGTTGAGCGACTTCATTGCCAGGCTGCCGCGCACCTGGCGGGCCGCGTTCGAGTTCCGACACGAGAGTTGGTTCACGGACGACGTGTTCGACGCCCTGCGCAGTCGCGACATCGCCCTGGTTGCGGTTGATGACGACGACGGCGGGTCACCCCTCGTCCCTACCGCGTCTTGGGGCTACGTGCGACTGAGGCGAACGACCTATGATCTGGCCGGACTCGCTGCCTGGGCGGAGCGGATCCGGGCGCAGCAATGGCAGGAGGGGTACGTCTTCCTGAAGCACGACGAAGAAGGCACCGAGGCCAATGGCCCGCGATGGGCGGAGGAGCTCCTCCGCCTCGCGGGCCCTTGACCGTTCAGGGCTCAGGTTTCCTGCACGTCTGCCGGAACCGGCAACGACAGCATGAAGTCGTCATCGGGAGAAGGTACCGGGATCTCGAAATCCATGGCGCCCGATGACTCCATGTTCTCGCCCGGTTCCATGCTGTGGCGCCCGGCGGGCCGCCCATGTCCATCATGCCCTTCCGGGCGGGCGGGCGCGGTCCAGGTCAGCGTGGTCCGCTGCTTCTTGCGCAGGACGTCGAGCTTGGCCTTCTCACCTGGCGCGTAGGACCCCAGAATCTTCAGCGCGTGCCCCACGGACTGCGGCTTGCGGCCGTCGATCGCGAGGATCACATCGCCGGCCTTGAGAGGTGAGGCGGAGTCGGTCGGGGGCTTGATCACGAGCATCCCCTCGCTGGTGCCGAAGTACTCTCCGAGATCCCGGCTCATCTGGACCAGCGCCAGTCCGCTGTGCGCGTGAGACCGGAAGAACATCATGTCAGGCCCGGCGCCAAACTCGAAGCCAGGGCCGCCCATCCGATTGAACATCATCGCAAACTGGGGCCGGGCCCGCTCGGCCACGACGGACGCGGAGTGGGTTTCGCTGCCGCGACGGTACTCGAGCTTGACCGTATCGCCCGGCTGGAGGCGACGGGAAAGGTCAACCAGCTTCTGGCTGCCGCTCAGCGCCGTCCCGTTGAACCGCACGATCAGGTCGCCGCGCTCGATTCCGGCCTTAGCCGCCGGACCTTGCGGCACCACGCCCCGGACTCGGGCGCCGCCGCTGTCGGACTCTTCGTCCAGAAAGATCCCCAGACGACCACGATTGGAGGGCCCGTCGTTCTGGGCCGCGAGGGTAGCCAACGGAAAGGCGAGGCACGCCAAGGCCACGCCGAGCAAGGGAATGCGCATTGGGGTTCTCCGGTCCGGTATGCTGGTTTCTTATTGATGCCGGGAACGGGAACAGCGTCGCGACGGCCCTACTTCCCGTTCGGCTCCAGGTACTTTGCCTTGAGCGCCTCGATGAGAGGGCGCCAGTCGGGGGGAGCCCCGGTAGCGTGTTCGACCAATTGTTTGGGCGTGTAACGCTGGCCGTGGCGGTGGACCTTCTCGCGCAGCCAGCCCAGGAGTGTGGCAAAGTCCCCCCGGGCAAACTGGGCGTCGAGGTCGCCGAGATCGGCTCGAGCCGCGGCGAAAAGCTGGGCTGCGTACAGGTTGCCCAGGGTATAGGTCGGGAAGTAGCCGATCAAACCTTCGGCCCAGTGTCCATCCTGCAAGCAGCCCTCGACCGGATTGGAGGGGACCACGCCCAAATACTGCTTGTACGCGGAGTCCCAGGCTTCGGGGACATCAGCCGCCAGCAGGTCGCCGGCAACCAACGCTCGCTCGAGCTCGAACCGTATCAGGATGTGCAAGTTGTAGGTCACCTCGTCGGCACGAACGCGGACACACGACCGTTCGACCCGATTGATGCCGGCCAAGAAAGCGTCGAGCTTGAGGTCGTGCAGGGCGTCGTGGAACACCGCCCGGGCCCGTGGATAGAAGTGCTGCCAGAAGCTCCGGCTCCGGCCGACCAGGTTTTCCCACAGGCGGGATTGGGACTCGTGCACACCCAGGGAGGCGGCCTCACCCATCGGCGTCCCGTAGTGCTCAGCCTCGAGACCCTGCTCGTACAGAGCATGGCCGGTCTCGTGTAGAACTGTGAAGAATCCGCCGGCAAAGTCGCGACTGGAAAATCGCGCGGTGATACGACAGTCGCCGGGGCCGAGTCCGGTACAGAATGGGTGCACCGAGTTGTCCACCCGGCCGCGCTCCAAGTCGAACCCCACCGCCGCTGCTACGGCCTCTCCGAAGAGCCTCTGGCGGTCCACCGCAAACTCGCGCCGCTGGCTGCCGGTGCGCCCCCGCGGCTTCCGGCCTCCCGTAATCGTCTCGACCAGCGGAAGCAGCTCGCGCTTCAGGTCCTCGAACAACCTGGCCGTCTCAGCGGCGGTCATCCCGGGCTCATAGTCGTCGAGGAGCGCGTCATACGCTGTTTCCGGATATCCCACCGCCTCGGCCTCTTCGCGCGCAAGCTTGAGGATTCGCTCCAACCAGGGTCGGAAGAGGTCGAAGTCGCTCGCCTCGCGGGCCCCGGCCCAGGCCTGGTGCGCAAGCGCCGTGACCCGGGCCGATTCCGCGACCAGCTTTCGCGGCAGCTTGCGCTCGCGGTCGTAGGCGCGGCGGATTTCGCGGACGTTGACCGCTGCAGGAGACTCGGCCTCGGTCACCAGCCGGGAGCCTTCGACCAGGCTCAGCAGCTCGCCGAGCCGGGGGTCCGTGCCGCGGTCGTGCAGCAGGCCGGCCAGCAGGGCAAGCTGCTCGCTGCGGTGGGCGACGCCGCCGCGCGGGAGATAGGTCTCCTCGTCCCACTCGAGCAGATCGATGCAGGACGACAGCAGAGCCTCCTCGCGCGCGAGGCGAATCAGCTCCTCGTAGGCGGCGTGTGGCTGCATTTGCGCATTGGTCTAATCGGCGAAAAGATACTCATCCGCATGGAGGCTGAGGAACCCGTGGCGCAGGACGAGCAGCAACAGGTGGACCTTTCGCCGGCGGAGGCAGCAGGGCTCGCCGGCATGCGCTTGGCCTCCCACGTCCGGCAAGCGCTCTATCGCATTCCCACGGCTCGGCTCGCCGAAGCGCACCGACAGATGCAGCGCAAGGCGGCGGAACGGCGGGTCGCGTATTTCCGTGAAGGCGAGATGGACACGATTCGCATCCTTCCCTGCCCTATCGCGGTGCTGCCCGACGAGGTGGCGTACCTCCAGTTCGTCTGCCGCACCTTGCAAGGGGCACTCGCCCGGCTGCCGGACCTCTATTTCGCCGACCCGGCTGTGCGTGAGGCACTGCGGCTCTATCCCGAAGAGGAGGAATGGCTCCGGGCATGCTGGGGGGCGCCACATGCGCGGCGCAATCCTATGTTCTCCCGGCTCGACGCCATGATCGACTATCCCAACCCCATGTGGAAGGAAACGCTCTGGTTCGTCGAGCCGAATCTGACCGGCATCGGCGGCGTGTACCTCATACCCACGATCGAAGAGATCGTGAGCGAGGAGATCGTGCCACTCCTGCGTGAGCAAGACGCATCGCTCAACCTTCGGCGTCTCTCCGACGCTCGGGAGCTTCTCCTGACCGAGATGTTGCAGCAGTTGGCAGCGACCGGACGACGCGGCCGCTGTATCTGCTTCGTCGAGCCCAAGTACGAGGGCGAAGGCATCGACGAGCAGCGGTCCCTGGTGGAATACTTTCGGGTTCGGCACGGCCTGGACACGGTCCATGCGGATCCGGCCGAGCTGCGGCTCGAGGACGACGAGGTACGCTACGAAAACCACGTCGTGGACCTCGCCTACCGGGACTACAGCGTCCTCGATCTGGTGGACCTCGACTCTCAGGGCGTGAACGTCGAGCCCATGCGCCGGCTGTTCCGGGAAAATCGGGTGATCTCCTCCATCGGCGCCGAGCTGGATCAGAAAAGCTGCTGGGAGATCTTCACGGACGTGACGCTGGCCGAGCGTTACTTCAGCGCCGAAGAGCGGGGCGTCTTCCGCCGGCACATTCTCTGGACCCGCCTGCTCGGTGATCGACGCACTCAACTTCCGGGCGGCGACGAGGGCGATCTGCTCGAGTTCACTCGGCGGGAGCGGGAGACGCTCGTGCTCAAGCCGAACCGGGGCTACGGAGGGGACGGCGTCACGATCGGACACACACTCACTCAGGCGGACTGGGAACACGCCATTGATGCCGCCCTCGCCGACGAGGAGCGCTGGGTGGTCCAGCGGCTGGCCGCCATCCCCGTGGTGGAGTTCCCCACCCTGAGCGATGACGGGACCCTGCAACCCGAGCCGTTCTACACGGTGATGGGATTCGCACCAGGCGCCGCAGGCGTGGCGATACTCGCGCGCGCCTCGCAGCGGCAGGTGGTGAACGTGGCGCAGCGCGGAGGGATGTGCGCCGTCCTGGAAGCTGCTCCACCCGCGCCCTGAGCGGTTGGATGGTAGGACGACAGACCGGGGCGGATGTCGGTGAGTGAGCCGATCCGGATCAGTTATCTGGTCCACTGCGACAGCGATCACATCAGGGCCCGCGCCGAGGCGCTGCTTCTCGAACAGACGGTCGAGCTGCCGCTGAACGCCGTTCGCGACCCGGCCGTAGCCCAGTACATCGTTGGCCAGGTAGAGCACATCGAGCCGGTGGCCGACCACCGGTTCCGAGTGGTGATCGCGCAGCCGCTCGCCGCTGCGGCGGGCGACCCGGCCCAGCTACTCAACCTGCTCTTCGGCAACTCGTCCCTCCAGCCAGACCTAGTTCTGGAAGCCGTCGTGCTGCCGGACGAGGCGCTGACCTTCCTCTCCGGACCACGATACGGCATCGCCGGACTGCGCGCCCTCAGCGGAGTTCACGGCCGGCCACTGCTCGCCACCGCGCTCAAGCCGATGGGCCTGGCACCCGAGGCGCTCGCCGATCTGGCCCGCCAGTTCGCTCTTGGCGGCCTCGACCTGGTGAAGGATGACCACGGCCTGGCCGATCACGCTGTCTGTCCGTTTGAGCGACGAGTCGAGGCGTGCCTGGCCGCAGTTGAGGCGGTCCATCAGGAGACCGGTCACCGGACTCTCTACGTGCCCAACCTGATCGGGACCCCGGAGAGGGTTCGCGATCAGCTGCGCTTCGCCCGGTCGGCCGGAGCGCCGGCGGTCATGCTATCACCGATGCTGCTCGGTCTTCCCTCGCTTGCTGAGCTGGCTACCCACGCTCAGTTGCCCATCCTGACCCATCCGGCACTCGCAGGTGTGTTGCGGGCCGCGGAGCCGGCACTTCTGGGTACACTGTTCCGCTGGTACGGTGCGGACGCGGTCATCTTCCCTCACGCGGGCGGCCGGTTCAGTTATTCGCTGGAAACCTGTGGTGGGATCGCACGAGCGCTGCGAACGCCCCACGTGCAATTGAAGCCCGCCCTCCCTGTCCCGGCGGGTGGCATTCATCTGGACGGGGTGGCCGAGCTGGTCGCGTTCTACGGGATGGATTGCATGCTATTGATAGGCGGGAGCCTGTACGAGGCGGGTGATCGCCTGGCGGAAGCCACGCGGGCGCTGGTCGAAGGTATAGCTCGCGTGGCTGATCAAGAGGAGGCGAGATGAGCAGGCCCGGCGTCAAGAATCTTTTCAAGGAATCGGAGCCGTTCCGCTGGGAGGGCGTTCCGCTGCTGCCATATAAGGAGGAGGGCACTCACTTCCGCGACGTGACGCGCCAGATCCTCTTCCCGGACGAGGGGGTCGGCGCGGAGCTACGATACTTCGAGATCGCCCCGGGTGGGTGGTCGTCCCTCGAGCGACACCAGCACGTGCATGCGGTGATGGTGGTGCGCGGGGCGGGACGTGCTCTGGTAGGCGACCGGATCCTGGAGCTCAAGCCGCACGATCTGGTTCGGGTTCCGTCGCTCACCTGGCATCAGTTCAGAGCCGCGCCGGGTGACAGCCTCGGATTTCTCTGTCTGGTCGCATCCGACCGCGACCGCCCCGAGCGACCGGATCAAGCAG
>DATJGL010000322.1:0-5675 GCA_035495075.1 Gemmatimonadales bacterium | reverse complement strand
GTCACGCCAGCATCCACCGCGCGGCCGTCGTCCGAGGCCTGAGCATCGGCGAGATCAGCGTTGCTTTCCTGGGTCACGACCTGTGCCTCGCGGGCAAACCCGTCGAAAAGGTTCCAGCTGAGCTGAAGCGCAAACCGGGTGTTGTTCGCGAGACCAGTATTGGTGCCCTGGGTTGCGTTGAGGCTGGTCGCGGCGCCCACGCTCAACGTCGGCCAATAGTTTGCCTTGGCTACGGAGACCTGGGCACGCGCGGCGCGGGCGGTGGCCAGGGACTGCTGGACCCGTGGCGACTGTTGCAGGGCCTCTCCCCGTAGTGCCGTGGTGTCGATCACCGGACTCTCATAAAAGCTGGAGTCGTCCAGCGCGGTGATTCGACCGCCGCGACCGATCGTTTGCGCCAACGCCGCTTCGGCGCCGACCCGATCGCTCTGAGCAGTGGCCAGATTGACTTGCGCCTGGCCCAGGTTCACGCGCGCGGTCAGGGTGTCCGCCCGGGTGGCGGTCCCGGCCCGCAGTTTGGCAATGGCTGCCCGGAGCTGCTCGTCGTTTTCCCGAACGCTCGCCTGCCGCACCGTCACGAGTTGGGCAGCCGCAAGCGCGTCGAAGAACTGATTGGTGGTGGTCAGGCGTTGCTGAAATCGGGCGTTGATGAGCCCGGCTCCCGCTGCCTCAGTCGTGGCTTTGGCGGCGCGCGTCTGAGCCCGTCGCTGAAAACCGGTGAACAGATCGAAATTGGACGAAAGCGTGGCGCCGGTGCTGGCGGTCCAGCTCTGCCCGATGATCTGACCGGTGGTGGGGTCCACTCGGGCCCGGCTGGCGCTGTATGACTCAGAGCCGATGCCCGTCATCGCCAGGGTCGGCAAGTAAGCGCCTTTGGCGCTTCGAAGCTCAGCATTGGCAGTTTGGACCTGACCACGTGCCTGTACCACCGAAGGCTGCACCTGTTCCGCCAGGCGGATCGCCTCGTCGAGGGTCACGCCCGGGATCTGCGCCCGGACGGGGCCTGCCGCCAGCAATGCTAGGCCTGTCACCACGGTAGTCCTACCGCACCGCATCGGCGAGGAAGCCGGCGGGTGAATACGTCCGATTGTTTGCCAAGCGCCTATCCCTTTCTGTTTGAACAGGCACGCCCCAAGGGCCCGATCCCGCATCGCTTACGCGCGACCCGCTGGGCGCGTTGAAACCGATGTTTGACGCATTCACCGGGCGCGAATAGACTGTACCCTCCTCTTGACTTCGATCCCGGAACTCGAGCGACCTTCATGCCGCCGGTCCAGATAGCCGACCTCAAAGATCATGCTGGCACCACTGTCACCGTTCGGGGTTGGGTGCTCACCACCCGCTCCAGCGGGAAGATAGCGTTTCTCGTGCTTCGGGACGGCTGCGGCTATCTCCAGTGCGTGCTCTCGAAAAAAGAGGTCGCAGACGACGTCTGGCAAAGATTTCTGGGTCTGACTCAGGAAACCAGCGTTGCCGTCACCGGCACCGTGCGGACCGAGCCGCGCTCGCCCGGCGGATACGAGCTCGGCGTGACCGATCTCAAAGTGCTCGGTCCATCCGTCGACTTTCCGATCGGCCCCAAAGAGCATGGCACCCAGTTCCTGTTCGAGCATCGGCACTTGTGGCTTCGGAGCCGCAAGCAGGTAGCCATCGCGAGGGTCCGGCACGAGGTCGAGCAGGCGATGCGCGACTTCTTTTACGACCGGGGATTCACCCTGGTGGATACGCCCATTCTCACGGGGGCGATCGGCGAAGAAGCGGGCAATCTGTTCGCCACCGACTACTTCGATCTGGGCAAGGCATACTTGGCGCAGACCGGTCAGCTCTACGTCGAGGCGGCGGCGGCTGCACTGGGCAAGGTGTATTGCTTTGGCCCCACCTTCCGGGCCGAGAAATCGAAGACCCGGCGTCATCTCACCGAATTCTGGATGATCGAGCCGGAGGTGGCGTTCGCCGACTCCGACGCCAACATGCGCCTGCAGGAGGAGTTCGTCTCGTACCTGGTGTCCCGTGCCATCGATCGTCGCAAGGCCGAGCTAGCCGACCTGGAGCGTGATTTGGCGCCGCTCGAGCGAGTGTTGCCACCGTTCCCGCGCATCTCCTACACCGACGCGGTCACGAAACTGAACAGCTTGGGGTCCGACATCCAGTGGGGAGCCGACCTGGGCGGTGACGATGAGACACTGCTCGCCAAGGAGTACGATCGTCCGCTATTTGTCTACAACTATCCCAAGCAGGTCAAAGCGTTCTACATGAAGGAAAATCCCGACGATCCGAGGACGGTCCTGAACGACGACTGCCTCGCGCCGGAGGGTTATGGAGAAATCATCGGCGGCTCCCAGCGCGAGGACGACTACGACCGGCTGCTGGCCCGCATCCAAGAGCAGCATCTCGATCCCGAGGTCTATCGCTGGTACCTGGACCTCCGGAAATACGGGACCTTCGTACACTCCGGATTCGGGCTCGGCATCGAGCGGACCGTGGCCTGGATCTGCGGCATCCCCCACATTCGCGAGGCGATCGCCTTCCCGCGGCAGATCCACCGCCTGTATCCCTGAACGTTTCCGGCCTCTTCTTACTTCGCAGATTTCAGCGTGTCGGTGACAACGTGCGCGGCTGTCTCCTGCAGGAGCACGGCTGTTCTTGGAGCGATCTCGACCAAGCCGCCGGTCGGTAGAGCGAATCGCGCCGGCAGTCCCACAGGCGGGCGGCCGGACAGCCGGCCGTAGATCACCAGCGCGGCGAGGTAGGAGCCCTCAACCGAGGGGTGGAAATCGTCCGGTCCATACAAGGGGAGGTCGGCATCGCGGCTCCAGGCGTCCAGCCAGGCCTGTCCGACCGGCAGCAGCACTCCCCGGACATCCTCAGCAGCCAGTCGGTAGGATTCTATGACGTCTTCAAAGAAAGCGGTGCGATCCTTGGGCGGCCACACGGCATAGAGCGAAGGCTCCGCGCCCGCGGCACGGATGCGCGCCGCGAATCGTCGAGTCCAGTCACGCAAGTTGGCCCGACTCTCCGGCAGCGACGAGGGACCCTGTTGCAGCACGACGAACCGCCACCCGCCTCGATCGATGGCCTCGAGCGCTGCGCCATCGGTCCAATGATCCTCGAGTGCCGCGCCGCCCCGGGTTACTGCTGCGGTCGTGAGCCGAGTTCCCGCCGACTCGGCAAGTGACTGGACCATTCCCGGGAGATCATTGGCAGCCGTCAGGCTGTTGCCGATGAACAGCACGTCGGCGGCGAGGGGCGAGGGTGGGGGCTCTTCTTCGGGCGCTCCCGTGGCTCCTGACGGGGAACCCGAGCAGGCGGCCACGACCGACGCCACGAGGAGGGCGAAACGAATGGGCGGCATCGACAATCGAACGTTTGGTCATTCGCCGCTTGCACACCCGCGCGAACAGGGTCTGCCTCTTCACGCTGGCCTCCCCATTAGCAGCAGTCGGTCGGCTTTCCTGACGGGTCTATCAGTGGTATCGTTCAGGCACCACCCCGAAAAAACCCAAGGGCTGGGACCCTATTGACCGACATCCGCGAACGATTGCAGGCGGATCTCGATGGAAGCTACGCGATCGAGCGGGAGCTCGGCCGCGGTGGCGTGGCCACGGTCTTCCTGGCCCGGGAATCTCCGTCATCGGCGCCCAGTGGCCATCAAAGTGCTCCACGCGGAGCTCGCGGGTGGCTCAAGGGCTACCCGAGGTTTGATCCGCTGTGAAAGAACCCGCGATTTCAGCGTCTGGTGAGCGGCACTTCGTGAGGGGGCGCCTGCTATGAGCGACGTTCGCGTGCAGCTGCAGGCTGCTCTGGCTGACCGCTACGCGATCGAGCGCGAGATCGGTCGCGGGGGTATGGCCACGGTGTATCTCGCGCAGGATCTCCGGCACGACCGGCCGGTCGCGCTCAAAGTGCTCCATCCCGAGCTGGGAGCCGCCTTGGGCGGGGAACGGTTCCAGCGCGAAATCAAGCTGGCCGCCCGATTGCAGCATCCCCACATTCTCACTGTTCACGATTCTGGCGAGATCCCTTCCTCCCCGGGACCTCCCCTTCTCTGGTTCACGATGCCGTTCGTCGAGGGGGAAACCCTCCGGAGCCGGCTCAACCGGGAAAAGCAGCTCCCCCTCGACGACGCTCTCAGGATCGCACGGCAGGCGGCGGATGCGCTGGACTACGCGCACCGTCACGGCGTGGTCCACCGCGACATCAAGCCGGAAAACATCCTGCTGAGCGGATCGCACGCGTTGGTCGCGGACTTCGGGATCGGGAAGGCGCTGGGGAGCGCCGGCAATGACCGGCTGACGGAAACTGGTCTTACCCTCGGCACGCCGGCCTACATGAGTCCCGAGCAGGCCAGTGGTGATCGCGACCTCGATGGCCGCACCGATGTGTACTCGCTTGGGGCGGTGCTGTACGAGATGCTGGCCGGGCAGCCGCCATTCAGCGGGCCCAGCGCTCAGGCGATTCTGACCCAGCGGTTCATCCAGGACCCGCGTCCTGTTCGTGCCTTGCGCGAGACCGTGCCGGAGGCGGTCGAGCAGGCGGTCATGCGGGCGCTGGCCCGTGCGCCCGCGGATCGTTTTCTCACCGCAGGTGAGTTCGGACGCGCCGTCGAGCTTGCCACGATGCCCGCCCGGGGTGCAACCGAGCGAACGATGCCCGCGGTTCCCGCGGAGCCACGGGAACCGCCCAAGCCTGTCGGCACTGCAGCTCACGACGCTTCGGGCCCGCGGCGCAACCGATTCCTCGCGCTTCTGCTGGCTCGGCCGTCGGTTGTCATTCTGGCGCTCGGGTTCCTGTTGGGCCTGGGCGTTTTGTTCGCCTGGCGCCGCGTGCGGCCAAATGCTGACGAAACGGGGACTGGTGGCACTAAAGGGGTCGTCGTCCTCCCATTTGAGAACCTTGGCGCGGCCGAGGACGAGTATTTCGCGGATGGGATGACCGACGCGGTACGCGGCAAGCTTGCGGCAGTACCTGGTCTCCAGGTCATCGCAAGGACCAGTTCAGCCCCATATAAGAAGACCACCAAGTCGCCTCAGCAGATCGCCCAGGAGCTGGGCGTGCACTACATCCTGACCGCCACCGTGCGCTGGGAAAAGTCAGGCAACACCAGCCGAGTGCAGGTGAGCCCGGAACTGGTGCAGGTGAGTGAGGGTGCTGCACCGATGACCAAGTGGCAGCAGCCGTTCGACGCTACGATGACGGACGTCTTTCAGGTGCAGGCCGACATCGCCAGCCGAGTGGCCCAGGCGCTCGACGTGGCTCTCGGGGCAAGCGCGCGGGAGACACTCGATCAACGACCGACGAAGAACCTGGCGGCCTACGACGCGTTCCTCAAAGGCAACGAGGATGCTGGGGGCTTTATTACGGCAACGCCATCGGATCTGCGGCGCGCGATCTCCTACTACGAGCGGGCGGTGGCCCTCGATTCCACGTTCGCATCCGCGTGGGCGCAGCTGTCCCGAGCGCACTCATTCATGTCCCCGCCGACCCCAGCCGATCACGCAGCCGGCCGCGCAGCCGTCGACCGGGCCCGCGCGCTTGCGCCGGCCTCGGGCATGACGTATCTGGCACTCGGTGACTACTACAGCAATCTGGAGCGAGATTGGACTCGGGCGAACGAGCAGTACGACCTCGGCCGAAAGGTGGCGCCGAACGACGCCGAGCTGCTCAACGGAGTTGCG
>DATJGL010000321.1:0-3789 GCA_035495075.1 Gemmatimonadales bacterium | reverse complement strand
AGCTTGCCCTTTGCCGGAGCAACCGGCCGGGCCTTTATGTCCGCCACGCTCACGATCCTTTCGCGATAGTATCCAGCGCCCGCGGCGAGGCCGCCGGCTCCGTCGCGCGCACCGCAACACCCGGCGCGCGGCCTTCCGCATGTCGGTAGACGTACACGAATCGCTGGACCACGGTGACGACCGACGCCGCGGCCAACAGCGCCGCGATGCCCTCGAGCACCACCGCGTGGGGACCGGCCCCCACGATCAGCGAGGCCCCGCCGAGCAGGACGATCCGCTCCGCCCGCTGGGCGATGCCGACCTTACATTCGATGCCCAGACCTTCCGCCCGCGCCCTGGCATAGGAGACCAGGAGCGAAGCAAGGATGGCCACCATGCAGGTGATCACCGCCGGAAGCCGATACGCCACGTCCGGCGCGGTCAGGAGGAAAGCGCCGATCCCGATGAAGGTGGCGCCGTCCCCGATCCGATCGAGTGTCGAGTCGTAGAAGGCGCCGAACTTCGTGACCATGGCGCCGCCCCGCGCGACTTGCCCGTCGAGCGTGTCGAGGACGCCGCTCAAGAGCAGCAGCAATCCGCCCAACCGAATCCAGCCTAGCCCATACGCCAGGGCAGACAAAAGCACCAGCCCGGTGCCGAGCGTCGTGATGGTATTGGGCTTGATGCCGCTCCGAATCAGCCAGTCCACCAGCGGGCGAACGGCGGTGTAGAACGGCCGTTCCAAGGCGTCCAGCAGCTTCAGGGTGGTCTCGCTCCTCGGTCGTGCCTGGATCGTTCCTGAGTGACCACAACCGGACCTTACCGGCCCGAAAACGCCGCGAAAGAATAACGGGGGAAACGGGTTTTGGCTATGAGCCGGCTAGTACAGCAGATACGGCTTCCGGCGAGCCTCATACGCCCGAAGCCCGGGCGCCCACTCACCGACGATCTCGTCCGCCGATCGTCCGGCCACGATCGATTCGCGCAGCGATGAGCCGCCTGCCAATCGATCGAAGTGCCGCGGAATCCAGCCGATACGGTCGGGATGAATGGCCTGGACCGCCAGGAGCAGCCGCACGGCTGTCCCGATGGGGTCGTACGCCTTACGGTCAGTAACCTGGAGCCTGATTCCGGCGACCAATGTGTCGTTGAAGCGCCCATCCCCCGCACGACTGGGTGTAAAGCGCACACTCCGGAGCCGTACACCGGGCACGTCGCCGACTCGCGCAAGCACGGCCGCGGTGTCCAGCCAAGGGGCCCCGATCTGCTCGAAGGGTGCATCGCTGCCACGACCCACGGACAACGCCGTGCCCTCGAACAGGCACAGCCCCGGATAGTGAAATAGAGCTTCCACCGACCTCAGGTTCGGGCTTGGGGCGGTGAACGGAAGGCCGGTTTCATCCCACGCCTGTGATCGGCGCCAGCCGGCAACCGGCACGACCGTAAGACGGGTGGTCAGTCGCAGGTCGGCTCGAGCGAGTCGGGCCAGTTCGCCGATCGTGAGACCGTGCTGCATCGGGACCGCAAGCCGGCCCACTGACGACACAAACGCAGTATCGAGCACGTTGCCCTGGACGGCGCCGCCGATTGGATCCGGCCGGTCGAGCACCACAACCGGGATGTTCTCGTCGGCTGCCGACCTCATCACATCAATGGTCGTCCCGATGTAGGTGTAGTAGCGCGCACCCGCGTCTTGCAGGTCGATCAGGAGCAGGTCCACCCCTTGCAGCATGGCCGGCGTCGGTGCGGTAACCCGGCCATAGAGGCTGTAGATTGGGAGACCTGTTGCGGAATCCAAGCCAGAAGCCACGGCGGCGCCCGCTTCCGCTGCACCGCGGAAGCCGTGCTCCGGACTGAACAGGGCGACCAGCTGAACGCCGGCCGCCCGGAGCCGCTCGACGTCGCCCACCCCCCGGGCGTCCACGCCGGTCTGGTTCGTGACCAGTCCGACCTTGCGACCGCGCACCAGGTGCAAACTGTCCCGAAGCAGGACGTCGATACCCGGAAGCACGTGAGCCGAGCGCGGCTGCTGTGCCCCACCCGCTGGTGACGCGGGCGCGCACGCGACCGAACCCACGACCCAAGCCAGCGTGAGCCATCTGTGCACCGGACTCTCCTGATCCCGATCGCTGTGCTGGTAGCGTGCGCGCCCTCTCGGGGCGTCCCCGGCCCAACCGCCACGGCCCCCGCGGCGATACCCATGCCCGGCGCGGAGCCACCCGACATCGATCAGCTGCTGGGCTCGCTGTCCCTGCGCGATAAGGCGGCGCAACTGATCGTGCCGTGGGTGGCCGGGACCTACACTTCGTACGACGACAGCGCTTTGTCCGAAACGATCCGCCTGGTGGACTCGCTCCACGTCGGCGGTCTCATCGTTTCGGTCGGGTCTCCACTCGACGTCGCCGCCAAGCTGAACGCGCTTCAGTCCCGCTCTCGCCTCCCGCTCCTCATCGCGGCCGATCTGGAGGGCGGCACCGCGATTCGATTGGTGGGTGGGACCCCGTTCCCCACCAATATGGGCGTGGGCGCGAGCGGCCGGGACTCGGACGCATACGCGATGGGGGAGGTCACGGCGGAAGAGGGCCGCGCTGTCGGTATCCATCTCGCCTTCGCGCCGGTGGCGGACGTCAACAACGATCCGGCGAACCCCATCATCAACACCCGCTCGTTCGGAGAGGACCCGCGCGCAGTGGCCCGGCTGGTGGCGGCGACCGTCCGCGGCCTGGAGGACCACGGCATGTCGGCCACCGCGAAGCACTTTCCCGGCCACGGCGACACCGGCACGGACTCGCATTTGTCGCTCCCGATCATCTCGGCCGACTGGCGACGGCTGGATACGCTCGAGCTGATTCCCTTCCGCGCCGCGATCGAGGCAGGGGCCACGGCCGTGATGTCTGCGCACATTGCGCTCCCAGCGCTCGAGGGTGGCCAGCGACGCCCGGGCACCGTCGACCCCGCGGTCCTGACGGGCTTGCTGCGCGACTCGCTCCACTTTCAAGGACTCACGGTTACAGACGCACTCAACATGAGCGGGCTGGTGAGCGGCTACGGTGCTACCGAAGCCCCGGTGCTGGCGCTCATCGCGGGTGCCGACCTGCTGCTCCAGCCCGCCGACCCGCGCGCAACCGTAGACGCGATCGAGCAGGCCGTGCGCGGTGGGCGGATCAGCGAGGCTCGGCTGGACCGATCGGTGCGGAAGGTGCTCGCACTGAAGCAGCGGCTGGGGCTGTTCACCCAGCGAACTGTGGCGCTCGAGAATGTCCCGCGGTTGGTCGGGAGCGCCGAGCATGAGGCCAAGGCGCTCGACGTCGCAGGCCGCTCGATTGTACTGCTGGCAGACGACGGCACTGTCGACAGCCTCCGCGCGGGGCGGCGCAGGCTCACGTTGGTCTCTTACGGTGATGAGGGGAACCCGATCGTGGGCCCGACCCTGCTGCAGGAGCTCAGGACGGCGGGCGACTCGGTGTCGGTGTTTCGCCTCTGGCCACAAAGCGGCCCGGCCAGCCTCGATTCGGCCCGCGCGATGCTCAAGAGCAATCCAATGGCGCTGTTCGCTGTCGCCGTTCGGGCCGTCCCGTGGCGAGGGCGAATCGGCATGCCGGACGCGCTTGCCGCACTCATCGATGAATCGGCGGCGACTCGCCCTACTGTGCTCGTTTCGTTGGGCTCTCCCTACTTGATCAGCCAGACGACACGGGTCCGATCGTATCTGCTGGGTTGGGCAGCGAATCCCATTTCCGAAACCGCGGTTGCCCGAGCACTCTCGGGCGCGCCCATCAGCGGACGGCTCCCCATTCGGGTGCCACCGAA
>DATJGL010000320.1:0-2716 GCA_035495075.1 Gemmatimonadales bacterium | reverse complement strand
AAGCCCCTGCGCCGGAAGGTCCACCCTCCAGCGAGGTGCCCCTACCCCGGCGGCATCGAAAGCGGGGTGGTTGAAGCTCAGTCGGTACGTCCCCGGCGGCAGGCTGTCGAACTTGAAACGCCCGAGCAGATCTGTCTTGGTTTCCTTGTGCGTGCCTTCGATCCAGATCGTAGCATTCGGGAGGGGACCGTCGTACAGCAGGCTGTCACGCAGCACTCCCGAGAGGGACTGCGCATGGGCGGAGGTCGTGAGGACGAGCGCGAGTCCGGCGAAGACACGCGCCGCGCGATTCAACGACATGGAAGTTCCCGGCCTAGGGGCAAGGTCAATAGTAGGGACGCTCGAGGGGGGATGATCGTCACCTGCCTCAATCGGAGCAGTCGCCCAGGGGATAGATCGTTCGGCAATTGGGGCAAGGATTCTTGCAGCCCCAGGCCCGGCTCGGCACCGGAAAGCCACAGCGTTGGCAGACCAGCTGCGCAGCAGGCCGGCCGCGCTGGTCGGCGGACGTGGACCCCGCCAGGCCATCGGACATCTCGCGCCGTTCCTTCGACGTATCCGTCGGTCTAGGCAAGCAGACTACTCAAGCCGATATGCACCGGTAAGAAACGGGTTGGTCAGCCGCTCGACGCCGATGGTGGTCTCAGGCCCGTGACCGCTCCGCACTATTGTGGAATCGGGCAGGGAGAGAAAGTCGCGGTGGATGCTCTTGAGAAGCGTCGCAGCATCACCGCCTGGAAGATCGGTCCGACCGATTGAGCCGTTGAATAGAACGTCGCCGCCGAAGATCGTCCCCTGTCTTACGAAGCTCACGCTGCCCGGCGAATGACCCGGTGTGTGTCGCACCGTGAACTCCAGTCCGCCTACATCGAGCCGCTGCCCCGCCTCCAGGTCCCGGTCCGGCGGCGGCAGTGGATCAACCTTGAGGCCGAACCACGATCCCTGCTGCGTAAGCGAGTCGTACAGCGGCCGGTCGGCGGGATGCAGGTAGATCGGCGCCCCCGTCGCACGCTTCACGGCGGCGACGCCGAGAATGTGATCGATGTGTCCGTGCGTGATCCAGATGCCGCCGAGACTCCAGCCCCGGGTATTCAGCTCGGCCAGGAACATCTGCGGCTCTTCGCCCGGGTCGATCATCACTGCCTCACCTGTCCGCGCATCAGCCAGGAGCCAGCAGTTCTCGCCGAACTGTCCGTTGGGCAGCGGGACGACCTCGAGCTCAGACACCGACTTCGGTCTTCCGCTCCGCCCGCGTTTTCCGATCGGTGAGGAACTTTTCCACCGCGATGGCTGCCGTGGTGGCGTCACCAACCGCCGTGGTGATCTGTCGGGTGAGCTGTACACGAAGATCACCGGCGGCGAACAAGCCGGGGATCGACGTCATCATGCGGTCATCGGTGATCAGGTACCCGCTCGGGTCATGAGCCGCGTGATCCTTGATCAGCCACGAATTCGGCTTGAACCCGATGAAGATGAAGCACCCCGTCGCGGCGAGGGCGGACCGCTCGCCGGTCACGGTATCCTGCAGGTCGAGCCTGGTGAGGCCGGTGGGGCCGCCGACCAGCTCCAGTACCTGCTTGTTCCAGATCACTTCGATCTTGGGATTGGCGAACAGGCGTTCCTGGAGCAACTTCGAGGCGCGCAGCTGGTCGCGCCGGTGGATGAGATACACCTTCGCGCCGTACCGGGTCAAATAGTCGGCCTCTTCGACCGCTGCATCTCCCCCGCCAATGACCGCAATCGTCTCTTCCTTGAAGAACGCCCCGTCGCACACCGCGCAGTAGGACACACCGCGTCCGGCGTACTCCAATTCACCGGGCACGCCAAGCTTACTGGGCGTGCCGCCGGCAGTGAGAATCACCGCCGGCGCCTCGAAAACGATGCCCCGGGACGTGGTCACCTCGAAAATCCCGTCGTCCCGCCGGGCGATGGATTCGGCGTTCTCCTGCCGAATGTCGGCGCCGAACTCCTTCGCGTGGTCGGTCATGAGCTGCGAGAGCTCCCGGCCTTTGATCTTCTTGAAACCGGGATAGTCCTCGATCCACTCGGTGTTGAGCAGCTCGCCGCCGGGGACACCGCGCTCGAGCACAACGGTCCGGAGCATGCCGCGCCCGGCATACAACGCGGCGCACAACCCGGCGGGCCCTGCGCCTACAATGACCACTTCGACCTTATGACGCTCGAGCATGGAGGTCCTGTTAGGCGGTAAGTACCGTTCGAATCAACACAATATAGAACCGGCAAGGGTTCCCGGAGGCGCTATTCGCGGGCTCCCAGATGAAGCAGGCTTACCGCCCCGTGGCATGCCGAAATCGTGCCCACCACGACGTCTATCTGCGTCCCCGCCGCGCCGGCCTCGGCGACGACTCGATCGCCGGCGAGCACGCTGCTCGCGTCGAACATGCCGACCCCGAACACGCGGTGGCGGCACACGAACAAGACCGGGCCCGCAACGCTCCGAGCGCGGCCCATCCGCCCTGTCAACTCGGTCACCGCGTCGCTCATGTCCCACGTCCGGGGCGCATCGATGACCGGGCAGGTCGAGGGCTCGATGCAGTGGACCGGGCAGAGCCAGTCCGCAAACGAGAGGTAGCGCGTACCGTCAGGACCCAGCCGATCGTAGGGTGTCCCCGCCGAGGCCTCGACGGGCCGTGACTCCGTCACCCTCCCGGGCCAGCGTGCTCGGGCGCGCCGGACCAGCCACTCGTGCATGAGG
>DATJGL010000319.1:0-2409 GCA_035495075.1 Gemmatimonadales bacterium | reverse complement strand
TGCCCTCCACGTACTCCATGGCGAACCAGGGCAGGCCGTCGGGAGTGACGCCGCCTTCGAGTAGTCGCGCAATGTGGGGATGGTCCAGCGAGGCGAGAATCTGCCGCTCCTCGAGAAAGCGGCGAATCAGGTGATCGTCCATGGCGAGCCCTGGTCGCACCAGCTTGAGTGCGACCTGCTTGCGATACTGATCGTCGTCCCGCTCGGCGAGATACACTGCGCCCATCCCGCCGTGGCCGGCCTCACGCACGACGCGATACGGTCCGACCCGCATGCCGCCGGCCGGCGGCCCTAGCTGTTCCTCCAGCTGCCGGACTAGAGGCGCCGCGTATTCCGCGGCGGGCTGCTCGAGAAACCCCTCGGTCCGATCGCAGTCGCGCAGCAGCAGCTCGACGTCGCCACGCAGCGCGGGATCACCGGCGCAGGCGCGCTCGAGAAAGGAGGCGCGCTCTTCGGGCTCCAGATCCAGCGCCCCATCGAGCACCCGCTGCACCTCGGACCAGCGTTCAGGGGACGGGGTGGGTTTCGTGATACCTCCGTGCAACGAATGAAGATCGCCCCCGGCCGGGGGCGGCGCAAACGACTGCCGGCCGGCGTGTCCGCTTTTGGCCGGCAGATGCGCTTCCAGGGTAAGCAAGATCATCGATTGCCTATCTGCGAGATCATCGATCGCCCCGTCCGGAGGTGCCCATGTGCCCGGTTGGCCGAAACGTCTTGTTGACCCCCCTTATGCTCCTCGCCCTCGCGGTAGCGTGCGGCGGGGGTGAGACCGGTGCCCCGCTTGAGCCCAACGAGCCGCCCGCCGAGCTGCCGCCAGGGAATCCACCACCGGGTCCCACCCCACTGGGCACGGCCATCTACGCAGTGGACCTCTCCAACCGGCTGATGCTCTTTGGAACCGGCAGCTTGGGGACACTGAGCCGCATCATGCCCATCACCGGCCTGCCCTTCGGCAAGCGCATCGTCGGGATCGATTTCCGGCCGTCCAACGGGAAGCTCTACGGGGTGGGTAACGACAGTCGCGTGTATGTGCTCGACACTCTGTCTGGTGCAGCAACGCCGGTGGGTAACGGACCATTCACCCCTGCGATCGACATCTTCGAAGTGCACTTCGGGGTCGGCTTCGATCCCGCGACCGAGCGGATCCGCCTGATCGTGGCCGAGTCCGGCGCGAACTACTCGATCAACGCGGATGACGGAACGGCGGTGCTGGAGACGAGCGTGCACTACGCCGCCACCGATCCCAACGCCAGCGCCAAGCCTGCCATCTCCGGACTCGGCTTCGTGCCTCTGAAGAAGGGTGCCTCGACCCGCATCGCTGCTTCGCACGGCGCTGCGGCCATGGCCAGCGGCCCGGACCCGCTGGAGGGTGTGTTGTTGGTCCTCGACGCCGATCTGGGCGTCCTGGCCGAGTCGATCGATCCCAAGACCGGCGAGTTCGTCACGATCGGGTCGCTCGAGATGGTCATCGCCCGCTGCACCGAGCTCAAGGTCGGCTTCAACTCGGACGGGACGGTCAACATCTTTGCGGTTGCCCTGACGGCTCTTGGAAATCTGGCGATGCGGATCAACGCGGCGACGGGGAAGGCAACGCCGATAGGCGTCGTGGCCGACAACGACTCGCCGATTCAGGGCATTGCGTACCGCGGTTCCGACTTGCCCGCAGAAGTGAGCCCTTGGGACTACCGGATGGTGCCCCTCGGTGCCGCCCACGCAGCCGGAGCAACCGGGGCCAAGCAACAACCCCAATGCGCCATGTGAGCCGGCGATCGCTCTGATCGTCCGACATTCGCGCCCCCTTCCCAACGGGTTGGGGGCGCGATCTCTTGCCGCCGTCTGCGGACCGCTCCATCGTATGTTTCCATGGCCGTTGCCATCGCCGATCCGCTCGAACGCGCCACGCTCGCCAAGGTGACGCGGCGACTCATTCCGTTTCTCTTCCTTCTCTACATCGTGTGCTTTCTGGATCGGGTGAACATCGGCTTCGCCGCTCTCCAGATGAACCACGACCTGGGGTTGAGTCCCGCCGCGTACGGCTTCGGGGCCGGGGTCTTCTTTGTGGGCTACGTCGCCTGTGAGGTGCCGAGCAATCTGATTCTCGCACGTGTAGGGGTCCGGGTCTGGATCGCCCGCATCATGATCACCTGGGGATTCCTGGCGGTCGCGATGATGTTCGTGCGCGGGCCGCTGAGTCTCTACGGGATCCGCTTCCTGCTCGGCGTCGCCGAAGCCGGTTTCTTTCCCGGCATCGCGTACTACCTGTGCCGATGGTTTCCGGCAGCTGCGCGGGCACGGGCGGTTGCGCAGTTCATGATTGCTATCCCGCTTTCGGGCGCGATCGGCGGACCGGTGTCGGGCGCATTGCTCACGCTCGACGGTCGGCTCGGGCTCGCGGGCTGGCAGTGGTTG
>DATJGL010000318.1:0-2633 GCA_035495075.1 Gemmatimonadales bacterium | reverse complement strand
GTACCCGGCTCCTGCGCCAGCCGCGCGATGCGGCTTCGCACATCTTTGACGCCGGGCTGAAGCTCCGCATCGGCATTCTTCCAAAGCTCGACGAAGCGCCCGTAGTAGTCGGCGGCTCTCTTCCGGTCGCCCTTAGCCTCGTACAGCTCGCCCAGCCGCTTGTAGGTCGGGGCGAGGGCGTAGCGATCGGCTGCCAGATGTCCGACGGCGGTCGGCGTATCGATCAGGCGCTCGTACACTACCTGCGCCGAGTCCTGCTGGCCCTGGTGGTCGTAGAGGCTGGCTAGCTCGAAGAGCCCGCAGGACCTGCAGAAGCCGTCGCGTTGGTTCCACTCCCGGTAGGCATCTGCTGCCTCCCGCAGCCGTCCCTCGGCCTCGGCGACGCGGCCATACGCCCTACCGGCGTCGTCGACCAGACGGCGCGCGTTCGCCGGAACCTTCGCCTCGTACTCGCGCAGGAGTCGCCGGGCTTGCTCCACCCTGCCTGCACCCGCGTAGACCTCAGCCACTTCGAGATAGGGGCGGTCCCGCGGGGCCAGCGAGTCCAGGGGATGCCGCGCCAGCGCGTCGTCGAGAATCCCGAGTGCCTGGGCCGGTTGGTTGCGGTAGACCAGCTCGAGCCGGGCAAGGTGCGCGGCCGCGCGGGTATGATCCGCAGGCACCCCACGCGCCTCGCTTTCTGCCATCTGGTCGCGTCGGTGCCGCTCCGTCTCGGCCAGTCGGCCCTGGGCCTCCGTGATCGCCGCCAGCGTCCCGCTGGTACGGGCTTGCCACTCCAGACTGCTCTGCTGCTCTCGGCGCAGCTGCAGTGCGAGCTGCTCTCCGGACCGACGGTCGCCTTGCGCTACCGCTAACAATATTCTGAACTGCAACCGCATGGGTGCGTCTGGCGGCAATGCCTCCTGGGCCCGTGCCACCGTGGCTCGCGCCGGCTCGAGGTGCCCCTGGGCCAGCTGGGCGTTCAGGAGCTGAAAGAAGTACTGCGATGCTGGGCCGATTCGAAGGGCGTGGGTGGCCAGGGTCTCGGCTTCGACATAGTGGCTTTCCGTGTTCATCAGCAATGCGAGATTGTTGAGCGCGATATCGTTGTCCGGGTCGAGCGCCAGGAGCGACCGGTACGCCGCAGCTTCCTTCTCCGGGTCTCCCTCGGCCACGCCGTAGTAGTACGCAGTGGCGAGCCCCCGCTCGACATCGGGAAGGCGGTCTCGGCGCCTGAATGCTTGGGTGGCCGCCTCGACTTCCCCGGAGCTGGCACCCGCGGTGGGGGAGGTTGAAGAGTTGCCGATCGCCACCGCGAGCTTGCGGTATGCCATGGCGAACCCGGTGTCGAGCGCGATGGCTTCTTCCAACACGGGGACAGCCGCCTCGGGTCGACCCAGGTCGATGAGTCGGGTGCCTTCGGTGTACTTCCGAAGCGCCGGGAGCGAGCTCGTGGTCACTCGCTCCAGCGGCGGGTTTGCGCGGATGGTGACCAGCGACTCGCCGATCCGCTCGCGCAGCTTGGCGGAGAGTCGATCGATAGCCTTGAGCAAGCCGGTCGCATCATCGGCGGTCTCCCGCACGGCCGCGAGCACTCCGCCATCGCCGGCGGACGCGAGCGTCGCCGATAGTACGTAGCCCCGTCCGACCGGGTCGATCTGTCCAGTCACGATCGCCTTCACGCCGGACCGCTCCGCGACCTCCCGCGCCACCCCCGGGCTCAACGCGGCATCCGGAGACCGGCGCATGCGTCGCAGCTCGTCGCCGACATCCGACGCGTCGACCAGCCGAACGGTGGGCGACTGGGAGAGGTCCACTCGGAATGCCTCGGTCAAGGATGCGCCGAGCGTCGTATCGGACGTGTGATTCTCGAAGTCCGCGAGAATCAGCCGGTCCCGCTGTGCCAGCGCCCCGGATGCGACGAGGGTGCCGACCGGTCCGATGCCGAGGAGCCGCATCCCGGTATAGACGGCGGCCAACGCGGCGAGGCCCAAGAACGCCAGCGCGCCGCCGAGCAGCGCTTTCCGCCAGGTGAGCATCCGGGTCACGCCGGTCTCCCGCACTGCCGCGTGCTCTGCCGTGTTGCGGATCAACGCCCGCCGACGCTCATGCAGGCCCGTGACCAGCATGATCGGGAGCCCCACGACGAGCAGCGCGCCTGCTCCCCAGAAGACCCAGTCTGGTAGGCCGAGGTGAAGCACCAGGAACCGGACCGCCGCGAGCACGACGATGGACCCAATACCGAACAGCGCTGCCACCCGGCCGGGATGGCCTCGCCGGATCGCGGCCTCGGTCGCCCCGGAGATCGGCACCACGGCCGGGGCTGTCCCGCCACTCGGCGTCGCAGCCGACTCCAGTAGCGGGACCAACTCGGCCGCGGTCTGGGGGCGCTCCTCCCGTTGCTTGGCGAGACAGTTCATGATCAGCGCCGCTAGACCCGGTGGGCAGTTGGGAACGCGGTCGGCCAGCGGTTGGGGCGAGCGAGTGATGTGGGCGGCGAGCACTTGCTGCGGCGTCATCCCGTCGAACGGCGTCCGACCCGCGATCATCTCGTAGCCCATGACGCCGAGCGCGTAGAGGTCGGCCCGGTGGTCGATCTTGGGGTCGGCGACAGCTTGTTCCGGCGCCATATAGGCCGGCGTGCCCAACGTCAT
>DATJGL010000317.1:0-2512 GCA_035495075.1 Gemmatimonadales bacterium | reverse complement strand
CTCCTGGGGCTCTTTCAGGAACTCGATGGCAAAGCGGGCTCCAAATACCAGCACGAGAAGCATGCCGGTAAGCGCGCCTCTTCGCTCGCGCAGGGTAGTGCGCCGCTCGAGCAAGACCATGATCGCGAAGATGACCAGGTAGGCCGCTGCCTCGTAAAGCATCGCCGGATGGCGCGGTCGCGGGTCGACCCGAGCGAAGACCATGGCCCACGGGACGGTGCTCGGGCGACCGATGATCTCCGAGTTGAAGAAGTTCCCGACCCGGATGCAGGCAGCCGCGAGTGGCGCGCCTACCGCCACCCGATCGAGCAGCCAGAGCACGCTCCGCCCGGTGCGTCGCCCAAACAGCCAGGCGGCGACCACGATGCCCGCGACGCCGCCGTGGCTCGCGAGGCCACCCCGCCAGACCGCAACGATCTCGAGCGGATGCCTGAGATAGTACCCCGGCTCGTACAAGAGGCAGTGACCTAGGCGGGCGCCGACAATCGTGCCGACTACGACGTAGCTCAGCAGGCGGTTGGTCTCCTCCCGCGAACCTCCGGCCTGCTCGAAGCTCCACACGCCGACCCAGTAGGCCGCGAGGATGCCGCCCGCGAATAGCAAGCCGTACCAGCGGAGCTCGATAGGCCCGAGGTGGAGCATCACCGGATCGATGTTCCACAGGAAACGCAGCATCAGCGGTTCCTCAGGCGGACGCGCGCGACCCCGAATCGCGGAACGACCCGCAGAGCTTCTGTTATTTGCATACGCGTATGCTCTATCTCCATAGAAGGCACGGTCACGCCTGCCGACGCCGCTCCAGCCATTCCCCAACGATGCGGATGGCTCTCGCGACCACCCGAAGCGAACCGAACAAGACCAGCAGGCCGATACAGCCCAGCAGGGCACCGGTGACTACGCCTAACGGGACAAGCCCCCAGGACCGACGTCCCCATATCACCGCAAGGGCAAGGCTCAGCGGCGTACCGCTGAGCACTCCGACCAGGACAAACAGCTGGAGGGTCGGGGGAGGGTCGCCTCCGGGTCCGACCTGTCTCAGCACCATCCAGACTCGCTGACAGAGGTTCCTAGTGTGCGAAGCGCCATAGTCCAACACGCGCCTGGCTCGCCGCGGAATCGAATCGCTCAAATCGATCCACTCGCTAATATGCCGTGGTCGGTGACGGCGGCGGGGCCGTTGCATTGGCACTAGGAAGCAGAGGACCAGTATCCCCCCCTTTTGAGTTACACCCCCACGTTCAGCCGGAATTGCACAGTTCTCGGGCGGCCGAATGAGGCTCCGCTGAAAAAGGTCCCTTTGAGAGCGTACTTGTGATCGAACAAGTTGTCGACGAACACCTGCGGCCTGAACAGGACCTTCGCGAGCGCGAACGTATATCCGACGCTGCCATTGAGGATGAAGCTGGGCGCGACCTTGAATTCCTTGTTGAAGTCGAACAGCCCAGTGCCAAGCGGCCCTGTCGCGGGCAGAGTCGGGTCAAACAGAGGAACTCCCGGTGTATTCGGGGTCACGCCGTTGGTGAGCCCGGTGCCATAAATCCCGGTTGCGGTCACCAAGAGATTGTGGGCGCTGTACACGACCCCGGCAGTGGCGGAAAGCCGCTGGTCATGGTCAAGGTCGAAGGTTTGCGCAGGCGGCGTCACGGTGAAGAACCCTCCTGTGACCGCCCCGTACCCGTATGCGTGCGCAATCGCGAGGTTGAGGAACCCTGTGATCGGCCCTTGAGGGCGGACCTCGATGACCGTCTCGAGACCAGTGACCCGTACCTGCTCGATGTTCACGTCGGTGGTAATCGCGGTGCCGGGCACTTGGGTGTCGTCGATCCCGGGCGAGCTGCGCTTATGGTAGGCCGACAGCTTGGCGACGATGCCGATTGGAAAGCGGTGAGTCAGCCCCAGTTCGAAGAAATGATCCCGCTCCGGCAGCGTGGGCTCGGCCGCGGCGCCGGATTCCGCCGCGCTGGTAATGGCGCGCAAGTCCTCCGTGTTGGTGGGCACGAACAGTCGCCCATAGTAGGCCCAGATGGTGGTTGCAGGAGTTGGGAAGAAGCTCAGCCGTACGCGGGGGCTGAACTGATCCGCGTTCGCGTGCTCCGTCGACGAAACTGGGAAATGGTGGTTGTCGTAGCGGATGCCGGCGCGAAGCTCCCACTGCTCCGACGGGGCAAGTTGGGTTTCCACATATAGGGCGACGTCGTTGCCATCGAGCGGTGAGTCGGACGCAGGTCCCGGGGCACCCGCTCCGGTGAAGGATTGGAAATTCTCGTGACCGCGCACCAAGCTGGAGAGCGTGCCGGCCTTGAACGCTACCTGCTCCGAGAGGCGCAGGAGATAGTCAAATTTGAGACCGACGAGATCGAAGCTGCGGTCCTCGCTGATGTTATAGGCTGTCGTGTCAGGCGCAAACGTAAAGCTGGGCTCGTCGTTGGCACCGGGGACATAGCTCAGTGAACCGTGGCGGTAGAATGCCGCGGCGAAGATCTCGGACCCTGCGGTCCGCCCGGTTGCGACT
>DATJGL010000316.1:0-5897 GCA_035495075.1 Gemmatimonadales bacterium | reverse complement strand
CTCCGGCTTCGGGCTTGATGAACTGCCACGCCGCACTCGCGCTCGGGAACCAGGCGTGCTGCGTGTCCTGGCCGAAGCTGGACGCGCCGTCGTACCGAAGTCCCCCCTTGAGGAACACCGAGTTCCACATATCGAAGGTTGCCTGCGCGAAATAGCCCGCGATGCGGAGCTTGGTCTCGTTATCGATCGGTGGCAGCTGGCTGGCCGTGTTGGTCAACGTGAAGGGCTCGGGTGCGAGGAGCGCGTTGCCCACGCCGCCCAGCTGACGAAGGCTTCGGGTGTTAAGGTTCTGCCCGAGGGTAAAGGTGCCGCCAAAATTGGGGTTCAGCTTGTACGTGGCAGTGCCGGTGAGGTTGTGATCGACCTGGGTGGTGCTGATGTTGACCTTGACCACCTGGCCCAGCGGGTCCGGCGTGTTGGACGAAGTCTGCGGTTGACCCTGCAGCCGGTCGTCGCCCGAGTAGTCCACGCCCAGCGTGTAGTTGAATCGGAGCCAGCGCGCTGGGTGCCAGTCGAGATCCAGGTTGCCGAACACCCGGTCGGCGATGGCCGTGCTGAGCGGAACGTTGGCCGTGAAGAGGGGGTTGTCGTAGCCCCGGCCGACGTTGAACGACGTCGGCGATGGGTTGGGGAACCGATAGGACCGGTGCAGCCCGCTCACCGGATCGAGATACGGGTCGTTGTTGAACTCGGGTGCCGTGCGCCAGGAGCCCAGCGTCATGCCGCTGAAGTTGGACCCCTTTTGCAGAAAGCTCCCGTTGGTGTTCGCGTAGGAAACGTTGGCGCCGATTTTCAGCGTCGGCGTCACCTGTTGTGATCCGTTCACCCGGACCGAGATGCGCTGAAAGTGGTTGTTGGGTCCGGTGAAGGTGCCTCGGTCATAGGAATATCCGCCGGACACGAAGAACATCGTGCGATCGTTCCCGCCGGAGATCGTCAGCGTGTTGTCGGAGTTCCAGCCGGTCGTAAACGCTTCAGTGGCGTGATCGAACGTCGGCACGCCGGATGCCAGCTGCGGTCCCCAGCTGTCGGAGGTGGCCTCGCAGTCCGCCAGCGACGGATCGCTGCTTGGCACGCAGGGGTCCGCCGTGGGAGCGCCGGTGGTGCCGTCCTCGTCTCCCAGCCCGAACGAGCGCTGCAGCTCCGGGAAGCGATGCACATCGCTGAATCCGAACGACGAGCGGAGCGAGTACGTGGTGCTTCCGGGGCGTCCGTGTTTCGTTGTGATGAGAATGACACCCTGGCCTGCTCGGGCGCCGTAGACCGATCCCGCCGCGGCGCCCTTCAGGATCTCGACGCTCTCGATATCGTCGGGATTGATGTCGATCGCTCGATTCGACGCCGACGTGCCTTGCTGGCCGGCGAAGCCGGTGCCGTCGAACTCCGACGTGGGCGTGGTCGAGTTGTCGATTGGCATGCCATCCACGACGAACAGGGGCTCACCCGTGGTCCCGAGCGTGTTAATGCCGCGGATGCGGATCGAGCTGGATGCGCCGGGGTCGCCCGCGGTCGACGTCACTTCGACGTTGGGTGCCTTGGCCGAGAGAGCGCTGACCAGGTTGGTCTCGTGACTCGCTGCAATCAACGACGAGTCGATGTTGTTGCGGACGTTGCCGAGCTTCTCGACCTCTGATTCCGTGCCCGCGCCGGTGACGACCACCTCCCCGAGCTGGAGGGGGTTGGTCGCGAGAGTGAAATCGAGGGTCTGATCGCCGGCTGCGATCGTGACGGCTCGGGCGTCCGGCTTGTAGCCGATGGCGCGAACCGACAGTGTGACCTGTTGGCCGTTCACCTGGTCCGCGGGCACCAGCAGGACGTACCGGCCGTCGGCACGTGCGGTTGCCCCGATCGACATGGTTGGGATCGCGATCGTGGCGCCGGCCAGCGGCGTACCGTCTTCCCGCGTTACGGTTCCGCTGATGGTGGATGGGTTCTGCGCAATCGCCACACCAGGCAAGAGCAGGAGTGCGAATGCGGCGAGCATCCGACGAGGCTTGAGTTGCATGCACCCTCCTTGACACCGAGATGGGAAACGAACGTTCGCCCGATGGGAACGGACGATAGATTGGGGGATCAGCCGCGCGTCACTATGGACTCCGCGTAGGAGAAGTGCGCCTACGGCCCGGGCCGGGCGCGTTGAATTGAGAAATTGGTGCGGATGCTTGCGACGACCGCCGGAACTTTAGCGGGCACCGGAGGATACGACCCGTGCCGCAGCCAGTCAATAGCACCGCTGGCGCGTGACTTGGGGGGCGGCTAGAATATCGGCGCTTCGCGGTCCTCCCTGGTCCCTACTCCAACCCTCAGTAGAGCTTGCGCATGCCGGTTACGTACGACCTGATCGTTATTGGTGGTGGGCACAACGGACTCGTCACTGCCGCGTACGCGGCGCGGGCCGGGCTCAAGGTGCTGGTGCTGGAGCGCCGGGGGATCCTCGGAGGTGCCTGCACCACTGAAGAGCTCTGGCCCGGCTTCAAGGTGTCCACTGCCGCATACGTGAACAGCCTCCTGCGCCCCGAGATTATCCGTGATCTCGAGTTGAAACGTCATGGCTTTGCGATGCTCCCGCGAAGCCCGTCGTCGTTCACTCCGTTCCCCGACGGCCGGTACCTGATGCTTGGTCCCGACAAAGACCTGACGCACCGGGAAGTGGCGAAGTTCTCTCCCCGGGACGCCGAAGCCCTCCCGAAATACGAGGCGATGCTCGAGCGGGTCGCGACCTTCATCGAGCCGACCCTGGTGCAAACCCCGCCCACGCCCTGGTCGCTCACGCCCGGCAACCTCGTGCAGCTCGCCAAGCTCGGGCTCGGGTTCGCCAAGCTCGGCAAGGACGCGGTGCGCGCTGTCGAGGTGCTGACCGGTGCCGCCCGTCCCATTCTGGATCGCTGGTTCGAGTCGGAACAGCTCAAGGTCACTCTCGCGACCGACGCGATCATTGGTGCGTTCGCCTCTCCCTCGATGCCCGGTACGGCCTACGTCCTGTTCCATCACGTCATGGGCGAGTGCGACGGTGCGCGCGGCGTGTGGGGTTACGTGCGCGGTGGGATGGGAGGCATCAGCTCGGCCATCGCGGCCGCGGCGCGGGAGAAGGGGGCGGAGATCCGCACCAACGCGACGGTCGCCCGCATCCTCACCCGCGACGGCGCAGCCACAGGCGTCGTCCTGGAAGACGGCACCGAGCTGTCCGCCACACGGGTGGCATCGGGCGTCGACGCGCACGTCACCTTCCTCGGGCTGCTCGACCCGAGCCAGCTGCCACCGGAGTTCGTGGCCGACGTGCGAGCCATCGACTATGCCAGCGCGAGCCTCAAAATCAACCTCGCGCTGAGCGCCGTGCCCAATTTCACGGCTTTACCCGGTGCCCAGCCGGGGCCACAGCACCGCGGCACGATCCACCTGTGTCCGACGCTCGATTACATCGAAGAAGCCTACGACGACGCCAAACACGGCCGGGCCGCGCGAAACCCGATTGTCGAGGCCACCATTCCCTCGGTGCTGGACGACACCGTCGCTCCCAAGGGCATGCATGTCATGTCGATGTTCACCCAGTACTTTCCCTACGACATCAGGGAAGGGTCGGTGGACTACTGGAAGGAGCGGTATGCCGACCGCTGCATCGAGATCATGGACGAGTACGCTCCCGGCTTCAAGCAATCGGTCGTGCATCGGCAGGTGCTGAGCCCCCGCGACTTGGAGGCGCGGTTCGGCTTGACCGGCGGGAACATCATGCAGGGAGCCATGTCGCTCTCGAGCCTCTCGTTCATGCGGCCGGTGGCAGGCTACGCCGACTACCGGACGCCGATTCGCGGGCTGTATCTCTGCGGCGCCGCAACCCATCCCGGCGGCGGCGTCATGGGCGCCTGCGGCTACAATGCCGCCCGCGAGATTCTGCGGGACGCGGGTCGGCGGCTTCGCTCCGCAGCGTAGACAGAACCGGCCGATGGCTCTCGAGCGCACGCTCCCTCGCGAGGCCTATTTCGCGGACGCCGTCTGGCAGCGCGAGAAGGAGCGCATCTTCAGTCGCGAATGGGTGTGCGCCGGCCGGACGGAGGAGGTGCCGGAGCCTGGCGACTTCCTGGTAATCGACCTGGCCGGCGAGAGCGTCTTGGTGGTCCGCACCAGGACCGGTGAGCTTCGGGCCTTCTACAACGTCTGCCGCCATCGCGGCTGCCGCCTGGTGCTCGATGCACCGGTCAAGCCCGGCCCGGCCCAGGCCGCGGCGCCGGCGGGCCGTTTCGCGAGCGGAATCCGTTGCCCGTACCACGCGTGGACGTACACGCTCGAGGGCGACCTTCGCACCGCTCCGTTTCTGGAAGAGGACGGGGAGTTCCGGCCCGAGGACTTCTCCCTCTGGCCCGTCGGGTTGGAGACCTGGGGCGGGTTCATGTTTATGAACCTGTCGCCGGTCGAGGCCGCGGCAGACGGCCGAAGCTTGCTCCACCAGCTGGGCCCGGTGCCCGAGCGGTTGTGCCGCTATCCGCTGGCCGAGCTCCGCACCGGGCATCGCATCGTGTACGAGGTAGCCGCCAACTGGAAGGTCATGCTCGAGAACTACAACGAGTGCTACCACTGCGCCGGAGTCCATCCGGAGCTGTGCAAGATCGTGCCCGCCTTCAGGCAAAAGGGCGGGTCCGGGCTCGACTGGGACCGTGGCATTCCTCATCGCGATGGAGCCTGGACCTTCACCCATTCCGGCACCACCAGGCGCGCTCCGTTTGCCGGGCTGAACGACGACGAAAAGATCCGGCACAAGGGTGAGCTGATCTACCCCAACTTCCTGCTGTCCCTCTCGGCCGATCACGTCGCCGCGTTCACCGTATGGCCGCAGGGACCCGAGCGTACCACGATCAACTGCGACTTTCTCTTTCACCCAGCCGAGATGGCACAGCCCGGGTTTGATCCGTCGGATGCCGTGGAGTTCTGGGACCTGGTCAACCGACAGGACTGGCGGATCTGCGAGGGCGTGCAGGCGGGCATGCGGGCGAGGGTCTTCGAGCATGGTTACTATGCGCCCATGGAGAGCGCAAGCCTCGACATCCGCCGCTACATCCGCGAGCACCTGGGCGACATCTTCCCCGCGTGATCCGCCGGGACTATGAGTACATCGTCCTGGGCCTGGGTGGCCTGGGCAGTGCTGCCGCGTACTGGCTCTCCCGCCAGGCGGGTGCCGACGTGCTCGGGCTGGAACAGTTCGAGCTGGGGCACGTGCGGGGAGAATCTCAGGACCACTCGCGCATCATTCGCCTGTCGTATCACACGCCCGGATACGTGGAGCTTGCCAAGCAGGCGTACGCCGCCTGGGACGTATTGGAGAAGGACAGCGGCGAGCGGGTCATTCTGCCGACCGGAGGCCTCGATTTTGCCCCACGCATGAGCGCCATTCCGCTCGAGAGTTACAGCGAGAGCATGAAAGCCGCCGGTGTCTCCTTCGAGCACCTGGATGCCGCCGAGATCATGCACCGCTGGCCGCAATTCCACCTCACCGACGACATCCACGGCTTGTATCAGGAGCAGAGCGGTATCGCCATGGCGGCCCGCGCCAACGCCGCCCATCAACGTATGGCGCGAGAGCACGGCGCCACCCTCATCGATCGACGCCCTGTGGAGGGAATCCGGTCTGCTGGAGGAGAGATCGATGTGGAGGCCGGAGGCGTCTCCTACCGGTGCCGGCGACTTGCGATCGCCGCGGGTCCGTGGTCGAACCGGGCGCTGGGGAACTTCGGGGTGGAGTTGCCGCTCGAGGTCACCCAGGAGCAGGTGACCTACTTTGCCAGCCCTCGGCGACGTGAGTTCATGCCCGACCGCTTTCCGGTGTGGATCTGGATGGACGACCCATGCTACTACGGGTTTCCGGTATTTGGAGAGGACGGTCCGAAGGCGGCGCAGGACGCGGGTGG
>DATJGL010000315.1:0-5163 GCA_035495075.1 Gemmatimonadales bacterium | reverse complement strand
TCGCCGATGAAAATGCCGTACTGCTCCGAGTGCACGATTGACGAAGATGCCGCCCCTTCGCACGCGATTACAAACCGTCGGCGGGTTGCCCGAGTAGTCGCCGGTGCTGGCTGGCTCGCGCTTGCGTGGGCAGCGCTCCGTGTTCCTGTTCCGGCGATTGCGTGGCCGCTGGCGGTCACCGCCGCCTGGTTTGGCATCTCCCATCTCGTTGCCGGTTGGATTGCCTATCCCGATTGCCCTGAGCTCGGCGCGATCGCCACTCTGGTAAGTCGGCGCTACATCCGCACCCGCTGCGGTCCATGGGCGCGACTTGATCAGTGGATAGAGCAGCAACGCTGATGGTTGGCAGAAAATCGTCGCGAGACTGTTAGGCGGCGCATGGTGCAGTAGCGCGGTCCGCACTCGAACTGCGGCGAGGCTTCCAACCCAAGTCAGTATGAAGAGGTTTCTATGAGCCCAAAGAACGACACGGGGAAATCGGCCAAGAGCACCACCGTGATCAACAAGAAGTTCAAGGGGTTCACGGACGAGGAACGAGTCGCGATGAAGGAGCGCATCCAAGAGCTGAAGGTGGGCGCGCGCCGCAGCCCACGCACGGACAAGGAGGACGGGGAAAGCACCGTGCTCGCGAAGATCGCCGAGATGCCGGAACCGAATCGCGCCATGGGCAAGCGGCTCCATGCTATCATCAAAGCCAGCGCGCCAGCGCTTTCGCCGAGACTCTGGTACGGGATGCCCGCGTATGCCAAGGACGGCAACGTCGTCTGCTTTTTCCAAAGCGCGCAGAAGTTCAAGACGAGGTACGCGACGTTCGGCTTCAGCGACAAAGCAAACCTCGACGAAGGCGCCATGTGGCCGACCGCCTTCGCTCTAACGGAGTTGACCGCCGCCGACGAGGCAAGGATCGCCGCGCTAGTGAAGAAAGCGGTGAGCTGAGAGAGCTTGATGCGGGAAACGGCGGCCCCCGGGGCAAGGTCAGTCGGGCGCGCCCGGTTCAGGTCTGGACTGTCGAGCAGGAAATGTCCTTCAATCGTTAACTCAGAAGGAAGACTCCCGTGCCCATCACTGCCTTCAACAGTCTAACCGACGGGCTCGCTCCGAATCAAAGAAACCGCGAGCACTTTGTCGTCACCACTAACCTCGATGAGCATGGGCCATGGGTTCCCTACGCCGAAGGTGTGTGGTTTCAGCCCTGTTGCTTTAACGTCACGTCCGGAGGGTTTAGCGTTGTTCTAAGAGCTCTCCCCGGCGCCCAGCTCGGCGTGCACTACCACATTGGCACCGTTCGTGGGTTCACGATGCGTGGTCACTGGCGATACCTGGAGCATGACTGGGTCGCAAAGCCCGGGACGTTCATTTATGAACCGGCCGGCGAAGCTCATACGCTGGTGATTGCCGAGGACTCACCAGAGCCGGCACTGATCTTCTTCGTAGTCGAAGGTGGTCTTATCTACCTGGACAAGGGGATCAACGGCGGATTTGCTGCGTACGAGGACGGATTCACGTTGCTTGAGCTTACTCGGAAGTACTATCGTGAGGTGGGTCGCGATCTTCGCCAGTTGGACTCACTCGTGCGCTAGTCACAGCGGTCTAACCACCGCTTGCACTGGCGAGCGCCTCCAGCTGGTTGCGCTCAAAGCGCCTCGCCGATGGGTCAGTGGACCGTAGAATTCGGAACCACAAGCGTGTCGCCCCGCAGCTGAACGGGACTGTTAGGCCGACATTTCGCGCCAGGCTTTGCCTACCAAGAGAGGAGCCCGACTTCGTCGAGGGAGGCGGCTACCCCCACAAGCGTCGTGAAGCTGGGCGCCCGCCGAAATGCCTGGGCGGCTTCCCGGACGACCGAAGACGGCGCCAGACCGGCTTGGCGTCGCGCAGCACGCTGACTGCGGCCCATCTCCCGGAACACGCGCTGGAGCGCTCGGAGCTCTTGAGGGCCGGCGCCGGCCAAGAGCGCAGGCCGTTGGGCAGGACGCCGGCTCCGCTTGTTCGGCGAGAGCTTCGATGTGGCTGCGTCAATCTGCTCCTGTACGCGGTCGTTAAGCGACCGGCTTGCGGGTGATGCTTTCGGATCGCGTGGGATGGGCATATAGATCCACCAGTGGCGGGAAGAGAGCCGACGCCCTGGAGTGAGACCGGCGTCACACTTTGAAGATAGTCGCGTGGAGGCCAATGTGGCAGCTGTCCTGGCCGGGTGCGGCCTAACCCGCGCTTGCAGCTGACTGGCCTGCGTCGGGCTCGGCCTCCGCTCTACCGCTGTGGAAGCGTCTGATTTGTGAGTGAGGGGGCGGGTGCCTGCAGCTGAAGTGCCTGTTGACAAACCCGCAAATGCTGCGAAGGTCTTGACCCACTCTCCAGCATGAGCTCCACGCATCGTGAGTAACGCCTCGCGCTGGAGAAAAGTCATCTCAATGAACGATGGCCGGCGCGCAGCGGTCAAGCCTGCCTCTCGTGAGCGCAGCGTCAAGGCATACCTGGCAGGCGCTGGGTATCACACAAGGAGCTCATTCATGACGGAACCCCAACGGCGCGCACTATGCGCGCAGCCGGGCCCTCTCTCACACAGCCGAGTCTGGCGATCCTGCTCGGGCTCATCTTGGTCGCGTCGTGCAATAAGACATCGAGCTCCGCCCGAGCCGGCCGAGCGACCGGCACCGGAGACGCGTCATCCATTGATGCTTGTGCCCTGCTGATGCCTTCCGACATCCAGCAGGCCCTCGGCGTGGCAGTGAAGGCGGGCGTGAAACAGACGACCTCGACCTCCTCGGAGTGCCAGTGGGACAGCCAGGACGAGAGCGCGGCAGCCGGTGTCAGCGTCAGTGTGGCGACCTATGATGACGTGCTCTTCCACCAGGAGGCTAGCTCTAAACGGGCCGTTCCCGTGTCCGGCCTCGGCGAGACTGCCTTCAAGGGATTTCCCCACGCCGGCGATCTCTCCATTAAGCAGGGCGGCCATGTGATCGACCTAGGAGTCGTGGACTTCCGCCTGGCACCGGAGAAGGTTGACAACGCCGCCAGGGCGTTGGCTACGCTGGTGCTCTCGCGCCTCTGATCGGGACGCGAGGCGCAGGCCAGAGGCTACGCTTCATGCTGCTCGCATACCTCTGACCGACCTCTACTGGTGCTGATCGCCGGGGAGATCGGCGGAACGTAGAAGTCGGAATGGGGAGCACGTCGCCCGTAGTTGAAAGCGTAGATCGTCAGGCGGCACGATCAGGGACCGCCGGTTGGCCATTGGATCGGGCCGGACTGGTCCCGACCTCGGATCGTTGCCTACCCGCAGTCTTCCTCGCTACCTGATCTCCCGCCCCTCCTCGAAGCGGGAGCGTCCTATGCGCGACAACCTGGCCGTCCCTTGGCCCCTGTCGATTCCGGCGGTCCTCGATCGACGCCACTGTAAAGGGTCACGCCAACAGCTTGCTGAGCACTTTGGAGGAATAGCCAATGAAGTATCTAATGCTCATCAAACATCCAGAAAGCTATCGCTCCCAATCCATCCCCCAGGGCCTCCTGGACGCTATGGGTGAGTTCGTCGCTGACGGTTTCAAGAGCGGCGTACTGAAGGACACGGCCGGACTCAAGAGTACTTCGGAAGGGTTCCGAGTTCGCTCGAGCGGCGGCAAGTTGAAGGTGACGGATGGACCGTTCACTGAGACCAAGGAGATCGTCGGCGGCTACGCGCTTGTCGAAGTGAAATCGAAAGAGGAAGCTCTCGACATAGCGCGGCAATTCATGGAGCTGCACCGGGTGCACTGGCCGGCGTTCGAGGGCGAGTGTGAGGTACGGCCCTTGGAAGACATGTAGCCCGGGCCTAGCCCGCCGACTCGGCCACCGAACCCACGCTTGCAGCTGGCGGGCGCGTCCGTTTCAGCGGACCATGGACGTGTTAGGCGGCATAGACGTTGGCTCAGCAAACCAAGGGACTCCGCCGATGAACGAGGCAACCCGGGTTTCGCCGTTCACGCCCGAAGGCTGGCATACGGTGACTCCAAGAATCGTGGTCCGCCGGGCACACCAGCTGGTTCGGTTCGTCAAGCAAGTATTCGGGGCGACCGGGGATTATGAGGCGGATCGGCCAACGGTGCTCAACATCGGCGACTCCGCAGTCATGATCAGCGACGCTGGAGTTCGCAACCCAATGCCCGCGTTTCTATACGTCTACGTCGATGATACCGATCAGACCTATCGGCGGGCCATCCACGCCGGCGCAAGTCCGCTCGAAGAGCCAGAGGACATGCCCTATGGCGACCGGCGCGGGATGGTCGAGGATCAGTGGGGCAATACGTGGCAAATCGCCACGTATCGAGGGGATCGCGGAGCCACCTGACCGGTTCCGAACTTGTTCGCGGTGGCGCACGAGCGTCTCCGGTCTCCGAGGTGTCGCGGTGTGAGTGGAGGTCACATAAGCCAGGACCCCGAGCTGTTGCGCCGCCTGCTGCGCGCGAAGGACCGGATGGACGCCGCCTCGCACGAGGAGTGGCCCGTCCGGCGGCTGGCGCACGTGAGCGGCGTCTCCGAGGCCCACTTCGCGCGATCGTTCAAGCAGGCCTTCGGTGTCCCGCCGCACCGGTACCTGCTCACGCGGCGCGTCGAACGGGCGACGGCGCTGCTCCGCGACACCGACCTGTCCATCACCGAGATCGCCTTCCACACGGGCTGGGGGAGCCTGGGCACGTTCGGGCGCACCTTCCGCGACGTCACGGGCGAAAGCCCGGGCGCGATCCGGGCGCGCGAGAGGGCCGCGGCGCACGAGCTCGGCCGCGTGCCCGCCTGTTTCCTCAGCGCCGCGCACCGGCCCAACCTCACGATCGCAGTTTCGGAGAAGCGACGCCAGGTGGCGGGCGGTATAATCGGGTCGGAAGAAACGGAGGTCCCATGAGCCAGGGTGTCGAAGTGGCCGGCCTGTACGTCCGAGATCAGGACGAAGCGCTCGCGTTCTATGTCGAGAAACTCGGTTTCCGCGTGCACACCGACGTGCGGAACGGCGACTACCGCTGGCTCACGGTCCAGCACCCGGACCAGCCGTCGTTCCAGCTCGGCCTGTTCACGCCGGGCCCGCCGGTGCTCGACGCGGCGACCGCGCAGACGGTGCGCGCGATCGTGGCCAAGGGCGCCATGCCGCCGCTCGTACTGGTCGTCAACGACTGCCGCGCGGCCTGCGAC
>DATJGL010000314.1:0-2001 GCA_035495075.1 Gemmatimonadales bacterium | reverse complement strand
ACGATCGCCATCAGCCCTGCCGCCCTGGGTGATCTGCTCAACAACTATGTCTTTTCGTATCCCGGATCGCCGCTTCGCCACCTGAGCCTGAGCGTGGAGCAGGGGCAGCTCAAGCAGAAAGGCCAGTTGCACGGCATCTCGTTCACCGTTCTCGGCGATCTCACAGTCACACCCGAGGGCAACCTCAGGCTTCATCCTACCGATATCAAGACGGCCGGCATCAAGGTCGGTGGGTTGATGAAGCTTTTCGGGCTCAACCTCGAGAAGCTGGTCAAGCTACGGGGAGCGCCTGCCGGGGTGCAGATCGAGGAGAACGACTTCATTCTCTCACCGGCGGCGCTCCTTCCGCCGCCCCGGGTGCAGGGGCGGGTGACGCAAGTCCAGGTTCGTGATTCGGCGGTGATCAATCTGTTTCGTTCTGAACGGGCCAAAGTCGAGCCGATGCATCCGCCGGACCCCGAGGCGAAGAACTACATGTTCTATCGCGGTGGCACGCTCAAGTTCGGCAAGCTCACCATGGTGGACGCGGACCTGATGATCGTGGATGCGGACCAGAAGGACCCGTTCGACTTCTTCCTCGACGCCTACAATCAACAGCTCGTGGCCGGGTACGACCAGAACCTGCCGGATCATGGATTGATCGTGCACATGCCGGATTACCGACAGACTGCCAAGGTGCGGGAGAAAGGCGGCCTGCGGCCGAGAACGCCCTAGAATCGGAACGCCGTCTTTCCAGCCCAATAACCGCTTGACTCCCCCGCTGTGCCGCTTGTTCGTCGCTTGACCGCAGCCCGAGACCTTTCAGGTGATTTGTTGCCAAGGGGGCTGCTGTCCCTGACCCCCTTGTTCCTCTGCGACAGCCCGACGGGGAACTCCCATGGCGGCTCGGCTTCGTCTTTCAGCGTCTCAGATCCTGGGCTCGGTTCTCACCCACCGATCGAACAGCGCAAGCGCCGTGGCCGTATCGGCGGCCGTCCGTTTCGCCACTGACCGGCATGCGTATCGGGCTGGCGAACAGGGTGCAGTCACAGTGCGCAATGCGAGCTCGCAAATAGTCCGATTGAACCTTTGCCCGCGCCAGCTTGAGCAACAATTGGGTGACGCGTGGGTCGTGAGGGATCGGTCGCCTGGTCCCGGTGAGATCTGCGCGACAGCCAGCGTCCTGCTCCCCTCGGGCGCGACCAGCGGCACGAGTTTCCGGCTTCCGCGCGGCCTGGCTCCCGGGATGTACCGCTGGCGGTTCCTCGGCTTAGTAGCGCAGGGCGGCGTTCCGCTGGGTGCTGGGGAGCGGCTGACGAACAGCTTTGGGATAGAGGCCTGACCCACACCACCCTCCTCGCTCTGGCGGCGCCGTGATCAAGATGCATATTCGTTCCGTTCCTCGGAAAAGCGCTCCCATCAGAGCGCACGCATATGAACCGCCGCCCGCTCAGGCCTCGCTGCGCGGCCACAGGAACTCACCGGAGTCCTGCGGCGGCGAGCGGTGCGCCCTGGCACTGCGCCCACCTGCTGCGCCGAGCGCTCCTCACTCTGCGCCTCTTCGCCGGTTTCGGCGGAATTCTGCTGACCAGCCACTGCGCGAGCGACGCAGCAGGTCGCGGCAGCGGCAATCGCGATCCACTCGTGGCTCTTTCTCGAGTGGAGATAACGCGTACGATGGAGCCCCGCCTCTCCATTCCGACTGCATATCGACGTTGCTTGGCCGCCGTTCCGACAGGCGGGACGGTACCGCGCGCCGACTGCAAGGTAGCCCGGGAGGATCTCGCGCCGTCCTCAGACGTGCTCGATGTCGCGCAGCGAGCTTCCGTCAGGATTCAAGCCAACGCCGATCCCGACGCTCTACACGCCGCTGCCCTCATCGACCTCATCTGGGGAGAGGGGGGAATCCCGCTGGAGCGGTCCGTCTCATATCTGCGAACTGCTTCACGACTCGCAAGTCGGGAGAGTGGAGTGTACGCGGACCTGGCGGCGGCACTTCTCGTAAGGGCGGAGCGACACCAG
>DATJGL010000313.1:0-5343 GCA_035495075.1 Gemmatimonadales bacterium | reverse complement strand
GGGGTGGGCTCGAGGTACTGGCCGCCCTGGTAGTGGCCGACGTGGTGCGGGCGGAGTCGGGCGCTGCGGTGGAGGAACTCCATCATCAGCGACTCAAGGTTGTCATGCTCACGGGCGATGCGCAGCCAGTCGCAGCCGCGGTTGCCGCGAAGCTCGGGATTGACCAGGTATTCGCCGAAGTGCTGCCCGAACAAAAGGTCGGCGTAATCGAGAAGCTGCGGAACGGAGGTGAGCGAGTAGCGATGGTGGGCGACGGGGTAAACGATGCTCCTGCCCTTCTTACTGCCGATGTTGGCGTGGCAATCGGGGCGGGCACGGATGTCGCGGTCGAAGCGGGGGACATTGTGCTGGTTCGCAGCGACCCGCGAGACGTGCCTCGAATTGTGCGGCTTAGCGAGGCGAGTTATCGCAAGATGGTGCAGAACCTTTGGTGGGCGACGGGCTACAACGTCATTGCGATCCCACTGGCAGCCGGGGTCCTCGCCCGCTACGGGATCTTGCTCTCGCCCGCGGTCGGAGCAGTGCTCATGTCGCTCAGCACCGTGATTGTGGCCATCAATGCGCAACTGCTCCGGCGGGCACGGATTTGATCGATTTCAATACTGTTGATCCCGGTGCCACGCCGGACGCAGTTGGTCTCGATCGGTTGATCTACGAAGCAGCCTCCCACTTGCTCGCCTTCTCCCGCACGAACGCGTAGGTCAGGAGCGGCAGCACGTTGAAGTTCGCCGCCTTCACCGCCAGCTCCTTCGCTTTGGCTGGGTCACCCTTCCCTTTGTACGCGAGCGCCGTGTAGTAGAGCACCTGGGGATCCTGCTGGTTCCCCAGTCCCAGCTCGTCGATCGCGGTGTCGTAATTCTTCTCCTTGAGCGCGATCGCACCCTTGAGCTCGTGCGCCCCCTTGATCCGGAACTGGTTGTGCCGCTCCTCGGCGCCGCTCGCGTACGCCTCGGCCTCGCGCTTGGCGGTCGCCAGGTCGCCCTTGGCCAGCGCCACCCGCCCGTTGTTGAAGTGGGCCGCGAGCTTGGCGTCTTCCTTCACGTCGGTCGAGAGACTCGACTTCTCGATCAGGTCGAGCGACTGCTGGAACTTCTTCGCCGCCTCGGCGGTCTGTCCGGCGTTGAGCAGGATGTTGCCGATCAGAAGCGCGTCGCCGCTCATATTGGCCGAGTCGCCCCGCGACTTGTCGAGCGCATACTCCTTTTCGGCTTCGGCGAGCGCGGCCTTGGTCCGGCCGCCGTCCACGTAGATCACTGTCCGCGCGAACAGCGCAAACCGCCGGTCGCCATCGTCGCGCGCCGCATCGTACAGCTTCTGCGCCTCCGTGGCACCTTCGTCGTGTTTGCCCTGGAGCATCAGGTTGGTCGCGATCCCGATGCGGGAGGCGCCGAAATGCGGATCGAGCGAGAGCGCCTTGTGGTACTGAGCGATGGACTGGTCGAACCGCCCCATCTTCATCAGCAGCTCGGCGTAGGAGTCGTACGGGTTGGGGTCGTTGGGGATCAGCTCGATGTACTTCCGGAAGGCTTGCTCCGCGTCGTCGTATTTCCCGATCGACCGATAGGAGTAGCCGAGCAGATTGTAGGCGCCGGAGAAGTCGGGGTTGATCGCAATGGACCTCTGGTACTCCGAGATCGCCTTATCCCAGTCCTGGCGGCCGAAATAGGACGTGCCCAGAATGAAGTGGGCCCGCTCGTCATCCGGGTACTTACTGACCAGCTGCTGAGCGTACTCGAGCGCCTCTTTCGGCTTGGCGTTCCCGTTGGCCTCCACAACCTTGATCATCAGCTGCTCGCCCTCGGAGGCCTTGTCCGAGAGCGCGACCGCTTCCTTCAGGTGCGAAAAGAAATCCTTGGCCGTCGGCGAGGTGACGGCCAGCTGATAGTGCGCCATCGCGAACGCGGGGTCCGCGGCGACCGCCTGCTCGAAGAACTTCCGCCCGTCCTGCGCCCTGAGCTGCTCCGCCAGCGCGCGTCCCTTGAGATAAAGATCCCGTGCTTCGTTGGAGCTGGTGGTGAGGGTGACGGTCTTGGACGAGGCACCGGTCGCGGCGCCGGTCTCGGTGGCTCCGGCGCTGGTGGTGGCGGTACTCCCGTTCGCCGTACGGGAATCGGACTTGGCGGAGCTACAGCCGGTGAGGGTGGCGAGCACGGCACAGGTCGCGAGGATGGCGGTGGACGAAGGCAACGTGCGAGGCATGAGGTCCTCCGGCAACGTTTCAGTTTTCGACGACGGGTTTGCTTCGGCGGGAACACGAACAATACGCGGGTTGGGCCTTAGGTGGTTTCAGCCTTCTCGCGTTTTTGATGAGGCCGGGTAGGTTCGGTGCCGTGACGATGCCGGCATCGTCCCTTCGAAATCTCGTAACTGCTCTGGTCCTATTGGGGGTGGCTCTGCGGGTATGGGCGTACGCGGGGAACCCACCGCTCTGGTTGGACGAAACCCTGGTTGCGCGTAACATCTTCGGCCTGTCGCTCCGCGAGCTGCTGACTCAGCCGCTTCAGCTGGACCAGGTCGCGCCCCGCGGCTTCCTGTTGATGGAGAAGCTCGCCGTCCTCGCATTCGGCCGGAACGAGCTTGCGCTCCGGCTCTTTCCCTTCGTGTGCAGCATCGCCGGCGTCTTTCTCTTCCGGAGCCTGGCCGAGCGCGCGCTGGAGGGATGGGCGGTCCCGTTTGCCGTCGGGCTGTTCGCCATCGGCATCCCCTTCATCAAGCATGCGGCGGAGGTCAAACAGTACGAGCTGGACCCGGCGGCCGCGGTCTGCCTCATGCTGCTCTCACTCTGGCTGCGTGAGCGCGACAGCACCACCAGCCGGCTGCTCCTCGCAGGCCTTGCCCGGCTTCGCGATCACCTGGTTCTCACAACCATCGGTCATCGTGATGGGAGGGATCGGTGTCGCCCTGGCGGTCGAGTGGTGCCTCTCGCGCGACCTGCGCACGGCGAGAATGCTGCTGACCACCGTTCCGATCTGGGCGTTGAGCAGCGTCGTCGCCATCTGGGCCGGTCTTCAGAGCATGGCGCCTTCGACCAAGGAGTTCATGCAGGACTTCTGGAATCAGGGATTCGTGCCGCGGCCGCTCCGCCTGCTCAAGACGGCGGGCTGGTTCTGGGATCAGGGACTCTCGGTCTTCACCGATCCGACGTTGCTGCGCTATCGGTGGCCGGCGGTGTTTCTGCTCGTCGCCCCGTTCGGGCTCGTCGCGATGTGGCGGTGGCGGAGGGACGTCGCGCTCCTGCTCGCCGGTCCCGTCGTCGTCGCGATTCTCGCCGCCCTGTTGCAGCAATACCCCTTTCGCGGCCGGCTCATCTTCTACCTGATCCCGAGTCTACTGCTCGCGATCTCGGCGGGGGCGGAGTGGATCAGGCGCCAGGCGGCTCGGCTCCATCCGGCACTCGGTGCGGCGCTCATGATCGCGCTCGCTGCGCCGCCGGTCGCGGCGCTGGCGAAAGTGCCGCCTCCGTACGACATCGAGCACACTCCGGCGTTGCTCACCTACCTGCAACGCCACCGGCAGCCCGGCGACGTCGTGTACGTCTTCCCCCTCTCACGCATCGGTGTGCTGTTCTACGGTCCGCGCCTGGGCCTACAACCCAACGCCTGGAGCACGGGCATCTGCGACCGCAACGACACCCGCGCTTTTGTGCGCGACGTGGATCGGTATCGCGGGACCAGGCGCCTCTGGGTGCTATCTGCCGGGCAGCGCCCGTACCGCTCGGCGCGGGCGGCGGTTCGGGACTACCTGAGTACAATCGGTGTGAAGCGGGATTCCCTCATTCTTCGATCGCTCACCTGGGACACCTCGAGCCTCGAGCTGTACGATCTGAGCGAGCCCGTTCGTCTCAACGCCGCCAACCCGGAGACGTTCCCGGTCGCGCCGATGCCGACCGATCCCAGGCCGGGTTGCCGGCCCAGGGCTCAGCCATCGCCGCTCGACAGCCTTCGCTGACCGGAACCGAATGCCGGCGGCCCGCCTCAGCGGACCCTGGCGATCAGCGCATTGGAGGGCTCCGCGGCGGCGTTCTCGACCTTTCGCGACGCCTCCGCCCCGGTGACCGGCAGACGCTTCTGATCGACGAGAGCGAGCTGAGCCAGCACCGAGGCCTGGTCCCAGTAGATATGCTCACCGCTGATCTTGTCCCCCACGAATTCCACCACGACCACGACCGCCACTCGCACGGGGAGCCCGGTCGGGGCGATGCCGGGCAGCATCCACGGCATCTCGATCGTGTGGGTGAACTCGTGGATCAGCTCGTCCACGATGCGGTTGTGCCCGACCGTGCGGCTGACCGGCACAATCTTGGTGTCCGGCGGGTGGTGACCGATGAAGTACCGGGAATAGAAATCACGCACGTTCCTGACACCGACACCTCCCGTCATCACCGGAACGTGGTTCACCACGGGATCCGAGGTCATGGTCGCCATGGTCGCGTCGACACTCTTGGTGTCGAACTCCCCTGCCAGGTGCTGCTCCCACGTGTCCACCATGGCACGCTGCAATGGCATGAGTGCCTGCTCGGGCATATCTGGTCCTCGGCTGTTGGCCACAACGGCACAACTGTTTCGAATCTGCGCTCAGCTCCGGGCCGACGCCAGGCTGTATTGACATGCAACCATAAGGTTGCATATTAGGCCCATGGAGCAGGAGCTGGACCCGGTGTTCAAGGCGCTCGCCGACCGAACCCGCCGCCGTCTGCTCGACCGTCTGTTCGCGGACAACGGCCAGACCCTAGGCGAGCTCTGCGCGCAGCTCGAGATGTCCCGCCAGGCCGTTACCAAGCACCTCGTGGTGCTCGAAGCGGCGAATCTCGTGGTAACGGTTTGGCGCGGGCGGGAGAAGCTGCACTACCTCAACCCCGAGCCGATCGAAGCGATCGCAGATCGTTGGATCGGCAAGTTCGAGCGCCGGAGGTTACGGGCGCTCCGCGACCTCAAGCAAGCGCTGGAGGAGAAAGACAATGAGTAAGCCGACCTTCGTCTACGTCACCTACATCAAGACGACCGCCGAGAAGGTGTGGAAAGCACTCACCGACGGCGAGGCCACCCGGCAGTATTGGTTCAACCACCGGAACGCGTCCGACTGGAAGGTCGGGTCCGAGTGGCGTCACGAGGACTACGACGACCCCGAGACCGTGGATGTCGTGGGCACTGTGGTCGAGAACGATCGGCCCCGGAAGCTGGTGGTGACTTGGGCAGACCCGAAGGAAGCGAAGAACCCGGCGAAGCAGTCGCGGGTGACCTACGACATCGTGGAAGACGGCGACCTCGTGCGGCTTACCGTGACACACGCCGATTTGGAGCCGGGCTCGGATATGGAGAAGGGTGTCACCTCGGGCTGGCCCGT
>DATJGL010000312.1:0-20161 GCA_035495075.1 Gemmatimonadales bacterium | reverse complement strand
GGGAGATACGGCGAACGGCCGCAAGCATGAAAAGAAAGGCGCGAACGGTTAGCGGCCGGCGCTCGCGCCGGCCAAGGTGCTGGCCTTTTGCTCGATGGCCGCGAGCGCGGCGCCGTAGGATGCCGCGAACTTGGTTACACCCTCATCCTCCAGCTCCCGGGTCAGCGCTCGCAAATCGAAACCGAGTTTCGCCAGCGCTTCCATCTGACCGTCGGCCGTGGCGATGCCGGCCTGAATGCGGACCTCGGGCCGGCCATGATCGCGATAGGCGACGAACGTGTCGGGCGGCAGTGTGTTGACCGTGCTGGGCGCGATCAAGGCCTCGACGTAGTGCACGTCGGGATAGTGCGGGTCCTTGGTGCTGGTCGATGCCCAGAGCGGGCGTTGGGGCCGGGCGCCGCGCTCGGCGAGCATCGACCAGCGCGACTCGGCAGTGCGCTTCTCGAAGACGCGATAGGCCAGGCACGCATTGGCGATTGCGATCTTGCCCCGCAATCGGCTGGGGTCGCCCACGCGATCGAGCATCAGGTCCAGCTTCGTGTCCACCCGACTCACGAAGAAGCTGGCGACCGACGCGATCCGATCTACCGGCAAGCCACGCGCCAATCGAGTGTCGAGCCCGGCTTGGTACGCGGCGGCGACCTCCTCGTACCGCTCAACCGCGAACAGCAGGGTGATGTTGACGTTGATGCCTTCGGCGATGCAATGCCTCACGGCGGGAAGACCCTCTGCCGTTCCGGGAATCTTGATCATCGCGTTCGGCCGTCCGACCGTGCGCCACAGCCGCTCGGCCTCCACGATCGTCGCGGCGGTGTCGCGCGCCAGCGCGGGCGACACTTCAATCGACACGAGCCCGTCGTGCCCGCCGGTCCGCTGGTACACCGGCAGAAACACGTCGCAGGCAGCCCGCACGTCGGCTACGGCGAGTGCCTCGAAGACTTCCATCGCGCTCCGGCCTTGCGACGTCAGCCGCCTGATGTCCTGGTCATAGAGGTCGCTGCCCGCAACCGCCTTCTCGAAAATCGTGGGGTTGGTCGTCATGCCGAGCAGCCCGTCGTCCGCGATCAGGCGGGCCAGCTGACCCGATGCGAGCAGATCGCGGGTGATGAAATCGTACCACGGGCTCTGGCCGAGCTGCCCGAGCTGAACAAGAGGATTGGGTGTCATGCCGTCCTCCCGAGCACCCGACGGACGGCTGCCGCCGCGTGGTCCGGAGTAAAGTGAAACTCGGAAAACAACCGTTCCGCGGGCGCGGACGCGCCGAAATGATCGAGCGCAAGCATCTCACCATCCTCTGTGGTGTAGCGGAGCCAGCCGAATGGTGAAGCGGCCTCGATTCCTACCCGGGCGCGAATGCCTGGGGGCAGCACGGAGTCGCGATACTCTCGCGGCTGAGCCTCGAACAGCTCCCAAGAAGGTACGGATACGACCCGCGATCGGATTTCTTCGCCGATCAGTTGCTTTGCGGCGGCGAGGGCCACATGCACCTCGGAGCCGGTCGCGATCAGAATCGCCTGCGCGCCACTAGGCGGATCCCACAGCACATAGCCGCCCCGGGCGACCCCAGCCGCCGGCGCCAATTCAGCTCGATCCAGCACGGGAAGCTTCTGACGCGTAAGCACCAGCGCCACCGGGCCGCTTCGATGCTCGATTGCGACCCGCCAGGCCTCGACCGTTTCGGTGGCATCTGCCGGACGAAGCACCAGCATGCCCGGGATTGCCCGGAGCATGGCGAGATGCTCGATCGGCTGGTGGGTCGGGCCGTCCTCGCCGACGCCGATGGAGTCGTGGGTCCCGATGTAGATCACCGGCAAGCGCATGATCGCCGCGAGCCGGATGGCCGGCTTCATGTAGTCGGTGAAGACGAGGAACGTGCTGCCGAACGGACGGAGGCCGCCGTGCGCCGCGATGCCGTTCAGCGCGGCGCCCATCACGTGTTCTCGCACGCCCCAGTGGATCTGGCGTCCCGTGCTGCCTGGTTCGAGGGTGCCTCCCTGCTTGAGCACCGTGCCCGTGCTCCCCGCGAGATCGGCCGATCCGCCGACCAGCTCCGGCAGGACTCCGACCAACGCGGTCAGTGTTTGTGCGGACGCCTGGCGGGTGGCGAGCTGTCCCTTGTCGGCGCCGATCGTCGGGAGGACCTGGTCCCAACCTCGCGGCAGCTCACCGGCCCAGCGGCGCTGGAGCTCGGCAGCAAGCGCCGGGTGAGCGGCTTCATACTTGGCCATCAGCTCGTCCCATTCAGCCTGCGCGCGGGCGCCGGCCTCGGCGGCAGGCCGCCACGGCTCGTACGCCTCGTCCGGGACATAGAACGTCGGCTCGGTGGGCCAGCCCATGATCTCCTTGGTGCGCTTCACTTCCTCGGTGCCGAGCGGTGCACCATGGGCCTCCGGCGTATCCCGCTTGGTCGGAGCCGGATCCGCGATATGGGTACGCAACTGGACCAGCGAAGGGCGGGTCGTGTCGCCCCGCGCCGCGTCCAGCGCCGCGCTGATGGCGGCGAGGTCATTCCCATCCGGGACGTGCAGGACCTGCCAGCCGTACGCTTCGAACCGGCGCCCAACGTCCTCGGAGAAGGCAAGGGAGGTCTTGCCGTCGATCGTGATGTGATTGTCGTCGTAGATGAGAGTGAGCTTATCGAGCCCGAGGTGTCCCGCGAGCGAGGCGGCTTCACTTCCGACCCCCTCCATCATGTCGCCGTCGCTCACGAACGCCCACACCCGATGGTCGACGATCTCGAAGCCGGGCCGGTTGAACTGGCTCGCGAGGATTCGCTCCGCGATAGCCATTCCCACAGCGTTGCCGACGCCTTGGCCCAGCGGTCCGGTAGTCGTCTCCACTCCGGCCGTGTGGCCGCGCTCGGGGTGACCGGGGGTTCGCGAACCCCATTGCCGAAAGTTCCGCAGCTCGTCGAGCGGGAGGTCGTAACCTGCAAGATGGAGAACCGCGTACTGCAGCATGGACGCGTGACCGCAAGACAGCACAAACCGGTCGCGGTCGGGCCAGGCAGGGTCGTTGGGGTTGTGCTTGAGGAAGCCGGTCCAGAGCGCAAACGCGGCGGGGGCCAAGGCCATCGGGGTACCGGGATGACCCGATTGGGCTCGCTCGACGGCATCCATCGCGAGCGCGCGCACGGCGTTGATGGCAATCCAGGCGGGGGTTGGCTCGGGCACGGTCGGGTGCGGGCGCACCGGACGGGTGCGCGGAGTCTCGACGGTCAGGGAGGCGCTCCTCTGGGGTTGGCGTCCGGGAAGCGGAAAGATAGACGCCGCCGGTGCTGATGGGCAAAGGTTGAGAATCGCGTGGCGGGACCAGCCGCTGGCGACGTAAGTTTGGCCCGAAATGATGAGCGCTATCTCCTATCCGCTGTCCGCTATCCGCTGCCGACCGAGCGACTCCACGTCGGCTCTCGAGCACGCGTACGCACGGGCCGAACGAGTGACGGCTGAGTGGGCGAGGAGCTTCTACTTCGCCAGCCGCTTCCTCCCGCCCGAGAAACGACGGGCAACGTTCGCGCTGTATGACTACTGCCGGTTCGCCGACAACCTGGTCGATGCGAGAGGCGACCGACCGGTCGGCGTCGTGCGGACGCAGCTGGCCGACCTGAAGCACCACATCGAAGCGCTGCATGCGGGCCGGCCATGCGGACGCCGGCGCTGGCTCGCCCTCGCCGACACGATGAAGCGCTTTCCCGTCCCGCTCGAGGCTTTGCTGGACGTTCTCGACGGCGTCGCGATGGACTTGGAGCCCGTCGCCATTCCGGATTTCGCCACACTCTATCGTTACTGTCGCCTGGTGGCCGGCAGTGTGGGTCTCATGCTGGGACCGGTGCTGGGGGCCCCGAACGGCGCCCTCGAGGACCCCGGTGTACGCCTGGGCGTTGCCATGCAGCTCACCAATGTGCTGCGAGACGTCGCCGAGGATCTGGATGCGGGGCGACTCTACCTTCCTGCCGACGAGTTGGCCCACTTCGATCTCGACCGCGCCGTACTCCAACGCCGACGGATGACACCCCAGTTCCGCCGCTTCATGGCCTTCCAGGTCGCGCGAGCGCGCCGGTGGTTTCAGCGGGGAGGGCAGGTCGTTTCGTTGTTTCCCACCGACGGTTCCCGGCTCACCGTGCGACTATTGCAGCAGACGTATGCAGCCATTCTCGACGCAATCGAGCGGCTGGACTACGATGTGTTTCGCGCCCGCGCGTTTGTTTCCGGGCCGCGGAAGCTGCTGATCCTCGGCCGGGCAGTCTGGAACGACCGGGTCCGTCTCGCCCCTTTGCTCAGCGAGAAGTCCGCCTGACAAACGACTCCAGTCCTGCACCGTTGCATCGCCGGCCGGCCGGCCTCGCGTTGGGGGCGTTCGAGCGCTACGTCCGGGCGCAATTCGGGAAGTACTTCGCGGCCGTCAGGCTGGCTCCGCTTCCGGAAGCCGACATCGGCTGGGATGGCTCCGTTCCGACGCTGTGCATCGCCAATCACACCAACTGGTGGGACGGCTTTCTGGCGTTTCTGGTTGGGCGCGAGCTGGGCCTGACCAGCTACGTCTTGATGGACGCTGCGCAACTCGAACGGTATCCCGCTTTCAAACGGGTCGGTGCGCTCCCGCTCTCTCGAGAGTCGAGCCGTCGGGCCTACCGCGACCTCCTCGCCGCCGGCGCCTGCCTCGGACCGGGCGCGGCGCTTTGGATCTTTCCCCAGGGATCCCGCCGCCCTGCGGCCGAGCCCGCGACGGCGCTGGAGCGAGGCTGCGCCGAGTTGGCGTTGGTGCACCGAGCGCCCCTGCGGGTCTGCGCGGTGGCGTTTCGGTATGCCTACCTGAGCGAGCAGCTGCCCGAGGCGTTTTCCTGGATTGGCCGACCGTGGCTGCTCGAGCCCGAGCGCTTCGCTGATCGCCGTGCGCTCATGCCGTTGCTCGAGCGGGATCTGGTGGCCGCGGTGGACGCGCTCGATACCGCCCTCCGCACCGAGCGCCTGGCCGGATTCCGGACGGTGGTCGCGGGTCGGATGTCAGTCAACAAGCGAATGGATCGAGTCCGGCACGCCGTGGGACTGCTGCGCGGCAGGTTCGAGCCGCGCAATGGATGAGGTGCACTTTCTCCGGGTCATTCACGTGGCGGGGGCCGTGCTTCTGCTCGGCAACGTCACGATTACCGGCTTCTGGGCCGCCTTTCTCTTCCGAGCACGCAAGGTCGTGCCCTTTCAGATGGTGGCCCGGGCGATTCTCTGGACCGATCTGGTGTTCACGGTGGTCGGCGGCATGATGCTGGTGATCTCGGGCATCCTGCTCATGCGAGCTCGAGGGTATGCGCTTGCGACGACGCCCTGGCTCCAGCAGGGAATCGTCGCGCTCGTACTCAGCACGGGACTTTGGCTCGGCGTGCTCTTGCCTGACCAGTGGCGTCTCGAGCGCGCCAGGCCGGGCGACGACGCCACGCTTCGAGCGCTGTTCCTGCGATGGAGTGTGGTAGGGTGGACGGCGACGGCGCTGCTCTTCTACGGCCTCTGGGTCATGGTCTCCAAGACCTGAGCACTCAAGAGAGCCACCGATTGCCCGGTGCTGTCACTGGTCGAGTCGGAGTCATCGTCGGAATCGTCTGCATTCCAGATGTCGGCCGTGATTCGCCAGACCCCATCGCCCTCCTTTCGTAGTGCAATCAGGTACTTGCCGGTCTCGGCATCGTCGTCGTCATCCGGCGGCACGTAGTATCGCCCCACGACGTGAGCAGTGGTGCCCGAGACTTCGACCGATATCGTCATCATTTTGAACCCTGGCTCCATCCCCCGGCTCCAGAAGGCGCGAACGCTGTCCCGGCCCTTGACCAGATCGTGACCGGGTGGCATCAGCACGGCCCCTTTGGTGTACAGTTCGGCAATCGCGCCGGGATCGTTGTTCTCGTAGGCCTTGGCGTAGCGGTCCATCACATTGTCGATCATACGCTTAGCTGCTGCGTCCGAACCCGCCTCGGCGGCTCGGCAGCCGGTTGTCACGGCTGCCAGGAACAGGGTGGTTGCCAGGGCCATCGCGTGCAGAGACATGCAGTTTGGCTCTTAACTTGCTATGTTTCCACGTCGTGTGAGAAAGGGCCGCTTCGATTTGGGCCCTCAAGACAAACCTTCAACCCTGTGATTTGTGAGACCCAGAGCTCGACATCGCTCGCATGCAGCTTCCCCCCAAACGCTTCGCCGTTCCCCCGGCCGTTCCATGCAGTCTCATCGTGATTGGTTGCTCGGGCAGCACGGACCCGTCTGTGCATACTGCGGGACGAGTACGTCCGCCGAGGCCATTACGCTGGACCATGTACGCCCCCGCCGCGGTCAAACCGCCTACGACCGTCCGGACAATCTTGTCCTGGCGTGCGCAACCTGCAACGCGGCGAAAGCAGACACCCCCCTCCTGGCGTTTCTAATGATGCGCCGGTCGCGTGGCGTGTTTCTGCTTCACTACGGCGACCATCTCTCCGAGCCACTCAAAGAGCTGGCTCGCAAGGCGTCGGAGCGGCCGCTGCTCGCTAAGGGCGCCTGAAAAAGCACAGGCGGGTGGCAGATCGCCACCCGCCTCGTAGTTTCCAGCTCAACCCTGTCCCTCGCCACCCGTTACCACAGTCTCCCGCGACAACCGTGGTTGCTTGACTCCCAGCGCATCGCCCACGATGCGGCTTTGCTCCGCCACATGCGCGGCTGGATATCCTTCGGCCGGGCTCGCCCGCTCCGGGCGACCCACGTAGCGCAACTCGGCGCCGGCGGGCAGCAGCTCCCGAAGCTTGGGCTCGAGGTAGGTCCAGGCGCCCATGTTCCGCGGCTCTTCCTGGGCCCAGATCAACTGCTGAGCCTTGGGGTACCGAGCGAGGACCTGGCGACATTCCTGCCAGGGAAACGAGTAGAGTTGCTCCAGCCGAATCAGCGCGGGGCGCTCAGCCGTCATCTTCTCGGCTTCCGCCAACAGCTCGTAGTACAGCTTCCCGCTGCACAAGACCAGCCGGGTGACGGCCGCCGCATTGCCGTCGCTTGCCCAGGGGTCGTCGAACACCGGACGCCAAGTCCCCTCAGCGAGGTCCTCCAGGCGCGACGTGGCCTGCGGATGACGGAGCAGGCTCTTGGGCGTCATAACGATTAGAGGCCGCTGGCGGCTGCGCCGTGCCTGCCGGCGTAGCAGATGAAAGTACTGGGCCGGGGTGGTCGGGTTGGCGACGCGGATGTTGCCCTCCGCGCACAGCTGAAGGAACCGTTCCAGTCGGGCGCTCGAGTGCTCCGGTCCCTGCCCCTCGTAGCCGTGCGGCAGCAGGAGCGTAAGGCGCGTCGTCAACCCCCACTTGGAAAGCCCTGCCGAAAGGAACTGATCTACGATGACCTGGCCGCCGTTGATGAAGTCACCGAACTGCGCCTCCCACAGCACCAGGGCCTCGGCTGCCTCAGCGCTGTAGCCGTACTCGAACCCGAGACTCGCGAGCTCCGACAGCGGGCTGTTGTGGAGCTCGAGTGGAGCGAGTGCGCCAGGCAGCCGCTGGATGGGGGCGTACCGCTGGCCGGTCTTGATGTCGTGGAGCACCAGATGGCGCTGGCTGAACGTGCCGCGCTCGGTGTCCTGCCCGGTGAGCCGGACCGGTACGCCTTCTACGACCAGCGATGCAAGCGCAAGCGCCTCTGCGTGGGCCCATTCGATACCGCCTTCCGGCCCCACAGCCGACCGCCGTCGCTCCAGCTGCTTCTTGAGCTTTGGATTCACGGCAAAATTCGGCGGCCAGGTCAGTAGCTGCTCGTTGAGCGCCGTGAGTGTCTCCGGCGCCACCGCGGTCGCGACTTCGTGCCCCGGACCGGTCGGTTTCGGTGGCTCGGGAATCGACCCCTTGCCAAGGCTCGCCTTGAACCGTTGTTGCGCATCCACCAGCCGCTGGTACGCACCCTCCGCCTGCTGGTTCGCCTCATCCGCCGACACGACACCCTCGGCCGCCAGCTGTTCCGCATAGCGCGTCCGCACAGGAGGAAGCTGCTTGATCCGCTCGTACATCACCGGCTGAGTGTAGGTCGGCTCGTCACCCTCGTTGTGCCCGTGGCGACGGTAGCCCACCAGGTCGATCAGCACGTCCCGGCGGAACTTTTCGCGATACGCCATGGCCAGGCGGATCGCAGCGAGGCACGCTTCGGCATCATCCGAGTTCACGTGAATGATCGGAGCGTCGAAGCCCTTGGCCAGGTCGCTGGCGTAGCGGGTTGAGCGGGCGTCCTGCGTGTCCGTGGTAAAGCCGATTTGGTTGTTGGTGATGATGTGCAGGGTCCCGCCGACGCCGTAGCCAGGAAGCGCGCTAAGGTTGAGCGTTTCAGCGACGACCCCCTGGGCTGCGAAGGCCGCGTCCCCATGGATGAGGACCGGCAACGCGATGGTGGGGTCGTGATGAGCCGAGCGGCCTTTCCGAAGCGTTTGGGTCGCCCGCGCCCGGCCGTCCACCACCGGAGAGACGAACTCGAGATGACTCGGATTGGGAGACAGGGTGACGGCGATGGACTTCCCGTTCCGCAGCGGGAATGCGCCCTCGGCGCCGTGGTGATACTTCACGTCGCCGGTACCGCCCTCCGGGGTGAGTCGATTGCCTTCGACGAACCGGCCGCCTTCGAACTCCGCGAAAATCGTCTCGTAGGGGCGCCCGATGATGTGCGCAAGGACGTTGAGCCGCCCGCGATGCGCCATCCCGATGACGACCTCCCGCGCTCCGGTGCTCGCTGCCAGCTCAAGGGTCAGGTCGAGCATCGGAACCAGCAGATCCACCCCTTCGATCGAGAACCGTTTGTGGCCGAGGTACGCCTTGTGGAGGAATCGCTCCAGGGCCTCGACCTTGGTGAGCCGGCCGAGTAGTCGCTTCTTCTCGTCGGGGGAGAGCGGGGTCCGGAAGGCGCCGGACTCGATCTTCTCGCGGAGCCAGACCCGTTCCTGGTGGCTGGAGATGTGCTCTACCTGATAGGCCATCGTCCCGCAGTAGGTCTGCTGCAGGTAGGGATAGGACTCTGCCAAGGTTCGGCCCGGCACGTACACGCGGAGCACGCGCGACGGGATCGCCGCCATGATTTCCTGATTGAGCCCGAGCGGTGCCAGGTCGAGCGCCGGGTCGCCCAGCGGTTCGTTCCCCAGCGGATCGGTGTGCGCGGCGAGGTGGCCATGGGTGCGAAAGGCCTTCACCAGCGCCATCCCCGCCGCGACGTGGTACAGCATCTCGGGGGCGACAATGTCGGGTGTTTTCGGGAGCTGTGTCGCGGCAGGGGCGAGCTGATAGCTGACAGCCGCCAGTTGGAGGCTCTCAGCCACCGTCTCATAGAAGTGCTCTTCCCCCTGGAGCAGGTGATCGAGCGTGGCGAGAAACGCACCCGACTCCGCTCCTTGAATCACGCGGTGGTCGTAGGTGCTGGTCGCGGTCATCACCTTGCTGACGCCGAGCTCCCTAAGCTTTTCCTCCGGCGCGGACGAGAACTCCACCGGATAGCCGATCGCTCCGACGGCGATGATGCTGCCCTGGCCCGCCATAAGTCGCGGGACCGACGCTACCGTCCCCAGTCCACCAGGATTGGTCAGCTGTATCGTCGAACCGATGAAGTCATCGGGCATGAGCTGGTTCGCCCGCGCCTTCTCGACCAGTGCCTCATAGGCGGCGTGAAAGGCGCCGAAATCCATCGTGTCGGCGCGCTTGATAACCGGGACCACCAGGCCGCGACTTCCGTCCTTCCGCTGGACATCCACCGCCAGCCCCAACCCGATCCCTTCCGGCTGCACTCGATAGGGTACGCCGTCCTGAATGAGCAGCGTGTGGCCCATGACGGGATGCCGCTTCGCCGCCTGTACCAGGGCGAACGCGATCAAGTGGGTGAAGGAGAGCTTTTCCTTTCGACCGGCGGTCTGGAGGCGGCTGTTGAGTTCCTTGCGGCGGGCCTCGAGGTTAGCGACGGCGATGGTGCGAAGCGTTGTGGCGGTGGGGACCGAGAGGCTTTCGGTCATGTTCGCAACGAGACGCGCGGCGGGGCCCTTGATCTGAGAGGCGCTGGCCGGGAGGCGAGCGGGTTGCCGGCCTGGGGCCGGCTCGGTCGCCTGCTCCGGAGCCGTGGTTGTCCCGGCGGGAGCCGGCTCGGCAGCGGCTCGGCGACCCGGGTCTACGGCCCCGACCTCGAACGCTACTCGTGACGCGAAGTCGGTCCCTGCACGGCGTTGTGCGCCGTCTGCACCGTTCGGTTTTTCGCCCACGACTCCGCTCTCGAAAAGCCGTCGCCACTCAGGGCCGACCGCGGAGGGATCGCGCAGGAACTCTTCGTACATCGCCTGGGCGAATCCGGCATTCGCCGTCTCGAATACGTTCGATTCCACTGTCACTCCCGCTCACAAAGACGCGAGCCCGCTTGAGACGGCGTGCTCGCCCGATGTCGTCTAACACCGTTCCAAAGATAACGATCCGTCGTGGTGGCGGCTCAGGCTCGGGCCGGATCAGGAACCGGTCTGGGGTGCCCCCCTGGCGTCCTGGGCTTTCCCTCATCACGTTCCGGGACCGTCGTAGGCAGGTTTTGAGCCTTTAGGAGGAAGGATGACTGTGAGACGTTGCCTGTCGTGGCTGATCGGGGTTCTCCTGGCGGTGGGATGCGCCCGCGCACCGATGGCGCCGAGCCAGCCGGAGCCCGAGCGGATTGGCTTGGTGGACACGCTTCCACCCGCCTCCGGCAGGACGGCGTCGGCCGACTTCACCCCCCGGTGGTTCCACGACGACACGTACTTGACCAGTGACCCGGAGGGGCGTTCCGTCATGGTCCTCCGGAACGTCGCGGTCGTCAGTTTCAGACCGGACGCGTCAGCCCGTCAGCGACGGGCCGTGTTGACTGCGGTTCACGGGACCGTGGTGGGCGGCTTCGAGCCGACCGGAGAGTACTACATCCGTTTGCCGGAGGCGGGTCAGCCCATCTCGGCGGACTCGTTGCGGCGGGTGCTCGCGGTGCTGGAGGCACTGCCCCAAGTCAGTTCGGCGGACGCGTACGGCGTTTCGCTCGGCGCGGCGGCCAACCTGCCGTAGCTCTCGATTTCGCTCCTTACCTCGCCGGAGTCCCACCCCAACTCCTGTCCCAAGAGCTCGGCAACCCGCGGCGCGGCCTGCGCGCCGCGGTCGCGGGTTTCAAAAAACAGGTGGATGCGGCGTACCAGGACGTCAGCCACCCGGCAGGCGAGCTCGCGCCGGGCCATGTGCAGAACTTCCGCCTCGATGGCAGGGTGGTGCGGATGGATCCGGCGCTGGTAGGTCCGGTGGATCGCGGCGAAGTTCACGATGCCGGCGGCTTCCGTTCCGTAGTGCCAGACCAGGTGGTCGGCGGTTTCCGCCGCCAGGCCGATCTCGAGCGCGCGTTCGCGGAAAGGCTCGAGGGCGCCGGTTTCGCCACCCGGCAGCGGTTCCTCATCGGTGCGTGCCTCACCGGCTCGAACGGTGACCCCCCGCCTGGCGAGTTCTCGCAGTACGCGGTCCACCGTCTGAGCCGCCATGACCCGATAGGTCGTGAGCTTCCCTCCCGCTACCGTGACCACGCCACCGGCGCCGGTCACGATGGCGTGCTCGCGGGACCGAGTGGACGGCTTACCGTCGTGCTCGGGCGATAGCAGTGGTCGCAATCCCGCCCAGGAGCCCCGAACGTCGTCCAGTCCGAGCCGGGCGTTGGGAAACCTGGCGTTGACGGAGCGGAGCAGATACACCACGTCATCGGCGGTGGCGACGGCAGCTTCCGGTGGCTCCGGTGCGTCGGTGTCGGTGGTCCCCACGTACGAAAGCTCGCCCCAGGGCAGCGCGAACATGACGCGGCCGTCGATCGGACTGAGAAAGGCGATGGCTTCGTGGTGTCCCAGCCGATCGCGGGGAACGATGACGTGGACTCCTTTGGTGGTGCGGATAAGGGGACGGGAGCCGGGCTCCTCCAGCGCGCGCAGCCGATCGACCCAGGGCCCGGTGGCGTTGACGATCGCAGAGGCTCGGATGGTGCCGTGCGCGCCGGTCAACCGGTCCACTGCCCGGACGCCGATGATCCGGTCACCGGCCCATTCGAACCCCTCGACGGCGGTGTACGTGGCGATCACGGCCCCGTGTTGAGCAGCCGACCGCGCGGTCGCAAGGACCAGTCGCGCGTCGTCGCATTGAGCGTCAAAATACCGTGCGCCGCCGAGCAATCCGCGCTCCCGGACCATGGGCTCGCGCTCGAGCAGGGCACGCTTGCCGAGCATGCGGTGGGCGGCCACATTGCGGAACAGCGCCAGCAGGTCGTAAGCCCACATCCCGGCCGCGAGGCGCCAGAGTGGAATCCGGTCCCCGCGATGCAAGGGAAACACAAACGGAAGTGGGCGGACGAGGTGAGGCGCGATGCCCAGCAGAACGCGGCGCTCCCGGTTTGCTTCCCACACGAGGCGCAGGTGGCCCTGCTCGAGATAGCGGAGCCCTCCGTGGATGAGGCGGCTCGAGCGCGAGCTGGTGCCCGAGGCGAGATCCGCTTGCTCTACCAGCACCGTGCGCAAGCCCCGCATGGCGGCGTCGCGGGCGACGCCGGCACCGGTGATGCCCCCGCCGATGACCAGTACATCGGCCGGCCGGGCGCTCAACGCGCTCAGCGCCGGTCGTCGTAAGGAGTGGCCCGCGTGACCTTGAGTCCCGTTACCCGCGTCCCCCGTCCCAGTACGTGGTTCTTCTGGCAGTCTCATTTCATCCGCCGGGGTGGTCGGGTGCTCGACCTGGCCTGCGGCGAAGGCCGGCACAGCCTGGCCGCGGCCGCGTTGGGAGCCACCGTGCTAGGGGTGGATCGGGATTCGGAGCAATTGGCGACCGCGCGCGACGCGGCGGGGGTAAAGGGCCTCAATGTGGAGTTTCGGGAGGTGGACCTCGAGGGAGCTTGGCCCCAATTCGGCGAGTTCGACGTCCTGCTGGTGTTCAACTATCTCGACCGCCGGCGCATGGCCGACGTCCTCGCGTGCGTTGCGCCTGGCGGCGTGCTGATCATGGAGACCTTCCTCGACGCTCAGCGCGAGCTGGGCTGGGGGCCGCAGAACGGTGATCATCTGCTTCACCCGGGCGAGCTCGGGCAACTGGTCAAGCCGCTCGAGGTCGTCCACGGACGGGAGGTGCTGGAGCCGGTTGACGCCGAGCGCTGGCGAGCGGTCGCGAGCGTCGTGGCGCAACGGATACAATGATAACGAGCCGCCGCGTCGCTATCGTCGCCGGCGTGCGGACTCCCTTCGCTAAGAGCGGCACCGCTTTCCGTGATGTGCCCGCCGTCGAGCTCGCCCGATACGCCGCCAAAGAGCTGCTCTACCGCACCGAGATCGACGGCCGCGAAATCGACCAGGTGATCGTGGGCCAGGTCATCGCCTCGGTGCTCACGCCCAATGTCGCGCGCGAGGTAAGCCTCCTCCCACAACTGCCACCCGGCATCCCGGCCTACTCACTCAACCGCGCCTGTGCCTCGGCGGCGCAGGCGATCACCAACGCCGCCGATCAGATCGGGTTGGGAAATGCCGACGTCGTCCTCGCGGGCGGCGTCGAGTCGCTTTCGGATATTCCCATTCTCCACTCACGCCGGTTGAGCCGGATCCTGGTCGAGGCGGGGAAGGCAAAGACGCTGGGTGGCCGGCTGGCGGCGTTCGGCCGCGTGCGACCTCGCGACCTCATTCCGGTCACTCCCGCGATAGCGGAGCCATCCACCGGCGAAACCATGGGCCAGTCGGCCGAGAAAATGGCCAAGGAGAACGGGATCACCCGGGAAGCGCAGGATCGTATCGCGCTGATGAGCCACCTCCGGGCCGCTGCCGGGACCGCCGACGGTAGGCTCACGTCGGAAATCGTCCCCTGCTTCGGGGGGGCGGAGATGGACGAGGTAGCCACCAGCGACAATGGGATTCGGCCCGACGCGTCGCTCGAAGCCCTCGCAGGCCTGAAGCCGGTCTTCGATAGGAAATACGGGACCGTAACCGCCGGGAACTCGTCGCCACTCACCGACGGTGCGGCGGTGGTCCTGCTCATGGCCGAGGGAAAAGCGAACTCGCTGGGATACGAGCCGCTCGCCTTCGTTCGCAGTTATGCGGCAAGTGCAGTCGATCCGGGGTGGCAACTGCTGATGGGCCCGGCGCTCGCGGTGCCCAAGGCGCTCGAGCGTGCCGGCATTGGATGGAGCGACCTCGGCCTGCTCGAGATCCACGAAGCGTTTGCGGCGCAGGTTCTCTCCAACGTGCAGGCCTGGAGCTCCCCGGCCTGGGCCGAGAGGCTGGGCTTGCCGGGCCCCTTGGGCGAGGTCGATTGGGAGAAGACCAATGTGATGGGCGGCTCGATTGCCATCGGCCACCCATTCGGCGCCACGGGCGCCCGCCTGGTTACGACGCTGGCGAACGAAATGCGCCGCCGGAGCGTGCAATTCGGGCTGGTGTCCATTTGCGCGCAGGGGGGGATGGGGTACGCTGTGGTGTTGGAGAGGTCGTGAACCTCAGTTCCCGTAAAATGCCCGCTTTCTCGACCAAGACGGAAAACGGCATCGCGACCGTCACGCTCGATCGCCCCGACCAGCCGGTGAACACGCTGAGCGCCGACATGGTCGCGGAGTGGGAGCAGCTGATGGAGCAACTGCGCGCCGAGGACGACGTCCGGGCAGTGGTCCTCATCTCCGGAAAGTCCGACACGTTCATCGCCGGCGCGGATATCGACCAATTCACACGCCTCGGCTCCAAGGCAGACGCGGAAGCGCTGAGCGCCAAGGGCCAGGAGATGATGCAGCGGATCGAGGATTTTCCGAAACCGATCGTCGCTGCCATTCACGGCGCCTGCCTCGGCGGCGGCTACGAGCTGGCACTTGCGTGTCACTGGCGCGTGGCGACGGATTCGCCGAAGACCCAACTAGGCCTGCCCGAAATTCAGCTGGGCGTGGTTCCCGCTCTGGGCGGATGCGTTCGGCTGCCTCGCCTCATAGGCCCCCGGGCCGCCCTCGACATCATCCTGGCAGGAAAGAGCGAGCGCGCAGCGAAAGCGCTCAAGCTCGGCATGGTGGACGAGGTCGTACCGAGAAGCATCCTGCGGCAGGTCGCCGCGGCTGCCGCCGACCGCCTCGTTCTCAACGGAACCCCCCGGCGGAGTCGACCGGGGGGCGCTGTCGGGGCGCTCGTCGATGGAACGCCGTTCGGTCGGCAACTGGTGTACCGGACGGCGCGGAAGCAGGTCCTCAAAAAGACCGGCGGCAACTATCCGGCTCCGCTCGTAGCTCTCGAGATCGTACGAACGGGGTTGGAGCGGGGCGCGGCCGAAGGATACCGCGCGGAGCGCGAGCGATTCGCCGAGCTGGCGGTGAGCCCCGTGTCTCGAAAGCTGGTCCAGATCTTCTTTGCGACGACTGCGTTGAAGAAAGATGATGGCGTGCCACCCGGCACCGACGTGATGCCCGTGCGGGTCCGTCGTCTCGGGATCGTCGGGTCTGGGTTCATGGGCGCCGCCATCGCGGGAACTGCGGTGCTCAACGCGGAGGTCGAGGCCCGGCTCAAGGACGCCGAGCTGCCTCGGGTTGGCAAGGGCCTTAAAGCTGCGCTCGGGATTCTGGACGAGCGGCTCAAACGGCGGCGCCTCACCCGGCCGAAGCATCAACGGTTGGCCGGTCTCCTGTCCGGCACGGGCGATTACAGCGGCTTCACCCGGGTGGATCTCGTCATCGAAGCGGTCTTCGAGGACCTCGCCATCAAGCGCCGCGTGCTGGCTGAGGTGGAGGCCGAGATCCACCCGGAGGCGATCTTTGCCACCAATACGTCCACGATTCCCATCCGCGACATTGCCGCCGGCGCTCGTCGGCCAGGACGGGTGATCGGCATGCACTTCTTCTCGCCGGTGGAGCGCATGCCGCTGCTGGAGGTCATTCCCGCCGAACGCACCGACCCGTCCACCATCGCCTCCGTGGTTCGCTTCGGTCGCGCTCTGGGGAAAACCGTGATCGTGGTCCGTGACCACCCAGGCTTCTGGGTCAACCGGATCCTGTCGCCCTACCTCAACGAGGCAGGCGTTCTGATCGAGGAGGGTGCACCGATCGAGCTGATCGACAGCGCGATGACACGCTGGGGCTTTCCGGTGGGGCCCGTCACGCTTTTGGACGAAGTGGGGCTCGATGTCGCTCAGAAAGCCGCCAAGGTCATGCACGCCGCTTTTGGTGAGCGCCTCACCCCCTCCACTGTGATCGGCAGGATGCTGGATGACAACCGGCTCGGCCGGAAGAACGCCCGCGGGTTCTATGTCTATCACGAAGGCCACAAGACCGGCGTCGACGAACGCGTCTACCGGGTTCTTGGGGTGAAGCCGCTGGAAGGGTTCAAGGTCGAAGCCGTGCAACAGCGGTTGGTCTACCTGATGCTCAACGAAGCGGCGCTGGCTTACGCGGAGGGTGTCGTTCGCAGCCCCAGAGACGGCGATATCGGCGCCATCTTCGGATTCGGATTTCCGCCGTTTCGGGGCGGGCCGCTCAGGCTGATCGATGATGTAGGGGTGGGCCAGGTAGTAGACACGCTCAGCCGGCTCCAGGCCGAGTACGGCGCGCGCTTCGCCCCGGCACCCGTATTACAGCAGATGGCGACGAACGGGGAGCGGTTCCACCCGGAGTGAAGCTCCAGATCAGTCGCGCGATCTGGGCAGTGCTGGTGATCGCGCTGCTCGGCTACGGAGGCTTCGTGGGCCTGCTGGCCTGGGCTGAGGATCGGCTGGTGTTTCCGGTGGCCCCGTGGACGCGCCGATTGACGCCACCGGCCTCGGGCCTCAGGCTCAATCCGAGCCGGGTCACAACCGTGACGACCGACGGAGTACGCCTGGTTGGTTGGCTCATGGGCCACGACACCCTAGCACCCTGGATTCTGATCTTCCACGGAAACGCCGGGAACATCGGCGACGGGGGGCGGCCCGAGCACTACGCCCGTTTGCGGGCCCTCGGCGTCAACGTGCTCACCTTCGACTACCGCGGCTACGGCGAGAGCGAAGGTAAACCAAGCGAAGCCGGACTCTATCATGACGCGGACGCTGCCTTCGGGTTCCTGCGCGATTCGATTCAGGTACCCCCAGAACGGATCGTCATCTTCGGCCACTCGTTGGGAAGCGCCGTCGCGGTCGACCTGGCCAGTCGGGTGCATGCGGCCGGTCTCATCGTCGAGGGTGCTTTTACGTCGGCTCCTGACGCCGCCCGCTACTCGTACCCGTTGATCCCGGTCCGCCTCATCATGCACAATCGCTTTGCCTCGGACGAGAAGATTGGCCGTGTGACGATGCCGAAACTGTTTCTGCACGCCTCGGGCGACCGGGTCATCCCGCTTGCCTTGGGACGCCGTCTCTTCGGGGAGGCCTCCGAGCCGAAGCAATTCGTGACGGTGCGTGGAGGTCACGATGATTCGTTCTTGGTCGACTCGGCAAGCTATTTCACTGCCATTGCGGCGTTTCTGCCACAGTTTTGAATTGAGACACGGTTGTAGCGAGTATTGACAGAGTCATCGGCGCGTCACAGTTTCACGCCACCCAAGATGGATTTGTAGAAACGACCCTGTGCCTGCTCTGGCACCAGGGTCCCCAAACAGCAAGCGCAACCGTGACGATCTCGAGCGCCTCCGGCGGGCCATCGACCAGTCGGATCCTGCCACGTGTCGGCAACCCCGGCCCGTAATTGACCGAGGTCGCGCTGGTCGCCCTCTCACCAAAGGCGGTTCTGTATGCGGCTCAATCCAATTCTTGTTTGGAGCGGCACCGTATTGCTTCTCGGCCTTACGGCCTGTTCACAGGATACAGCTCCAACCTCTCCGACCGACCGCCCATCCATTTCAGCCAACAAAGCATCCACCCAGGGTTCGCTCTACCTGGTTTCCTTCTCTGAAACCGCACCCGCCGACCTCCAGGCACGCCTGACGGCCGCCGGCGGCAAGGTGAAGAAGATCTCAAAGGCCGCGGGCATCGCGAAGGTTGTCTCCGACGCTCCCAATTTTGCGGCGCAGGCGGCGGCGATTCCGGGCGTCGAAGGCGTCGGCAAGGACAGGGTGGTGCGCTGGGTCGACCCCGGCCAGCGGGTTTTCCGCGCGAAGACGAAAAACAAGCCGAGCACCGTCAAGGGCCACAGCATCGGCGACAACGAACCCTTCTTCGGGTCGCAATGGGACATGACCGCGATTCACGCGCCCGAAGCGTGGGACGCAGGTGCGAGGGGAACCGGCGTGCGGGTGGCCGTGCTCGATGGCGGGCTCAACGACACCCACGTCGATCTGGCGGGCACCGTAGATTCGCGCTGCTCGGCCTCGATGGTGGACGGATTCGCGTTCAATGAGGACTTTGATCCGGACGGATTCTCGCACGCGACCCATGTCGCCGGAACCGTCGCAGCCCTCGACAATAGCATCGGCACGATCGGCGTAGCTCCCGGCACCACCATCATCGGCGTCAAAGTACTTCAGGAGGGGAACGGGAGCTTCGAGGATGTGATCGACGGTATCCTGTACGCCGCCGACCCGTCGAGCACGCCGGGCAAGGAAGGGTGCGCTCGGGCGGACATCATCAACATGAGCCTCGGCGCCACATTCGTGCCCGAGAAGGGCGATAAGGAGCTCCTGAAGGCGTTGGACAAGGCGACGACGTTCGCCGATAAGCACGGCGTGCTGGTGATCGCCTCTGCCGGCAACGACGCGCTCAATCTCGATGAGGCAAGGATAGCCGTGACGGTGCCGGCTCAGTCGGCGAGGGTCCTCGCCGTCTCGGCGACCGCACCCGTCGGGTTTGCGCTGGGCGCCACCAACTTCACCAGGCTGGCTTCGTACTCCAATTTCGGGAAGTCGGTGATCGATCTTGCCGCTCCTGGTGGCGATTTCGTGCTGCCGGGGGACGATTTGTGCGCCATTGGGCCGATCGTCGCCCCGTGCTTCGTCTTCGACTTCGTGCTGAGCCCCGCCACGCTGGCACCCGACAACACCGGCTATTTCTTCGCGGCAGGGACCAGTCAGGCTGCGCCCCATGTCGCTGGTGTTGCGGCGCTGATTCTGTCGAAGCACGGGGGATCCGGGTCCATGAAGCCGGCCCAGTTGAAGGCAGCGCTGGAGCAGTCGGCTGACGACCTTGGTAAGCCTGGTTTCGATGCGGTTTACGGGCACGGATTCGTGGACGCGCTCACAGCCATACTGCATTAAGCCGGACAAGCCGCATCAAGTCAGGACAGGCATCCGCCGGGTCGGCAACGACCCGGCGGTTTTTTTGTGGCTGGACGGCGATCTATGGGTGGTTCGGCGAAGCGGCTACCGGGAAAGACGCGCGATTGCCCCGCGAGCGGGCTCGGAAACCACCAGCGCCCCGCTGAGCCGAGCGCGGGCGGGCAGCAGTTCCCGCCAGTGGTCGCACCCCAGCCAGAACACTTTCTTCAGCTCGGCCATCGCCGCGGGGTTACTCGCGGCAAGCTGGCGCGCGAGCGCCGCGACGCGCCCGTCCAGATCGGCGACGTTGTCGCAAAGCTCGGCGAAGAGTCCGCGCTGGTGGGCCCAGTCGGCGCTCCGCCAGTTGGCGGCATCAATGCCGAGCGCGGCGTAGTGACCCAACCCGATCTTACGCTCGATCACTGGTCCAACGACAAAGGGACCGATCCCGATCGCCAGCTCGCTCAGCTTCACCTGTGCCGCTGTGGTTGCGAGCGCGTAATCGGAAGCGGCTATGATTCCGACTCCGCCACCGACGGCTTTGCCGTGCACCCGGGTCACGATCAGCTTGGGGCACTCCCGCATCGCGTTGATCAGGTTCGCGAAACCCATGAAAAACCGGGTGCCGCCCTCGGCATCGGAGATCGCTGCCAACTCAGCGAATGACGCGCCGGCGCAAAAAGCTCCGGCGCCCTGACTTCTCAGGACTATGACCTTGACCTTGGAGTCGCTCCCCAATGCGGTGATCCGCGCAGCCAGCTCGGCAAGGAGAGCACCTGGCAGCGAGTTGCCCTTGGGGTGTCCAAAGGCCACGGTTCCGATGCCATTGTCGATATGCGTGGCGACGCTTCCCGGCTCGTATGTGGTCTGCTGGGTCACGGCTTCCCTTCCCTGATGGGGTCCGGTACAATTGCAACTGCAAGGTAGCGGGTGGCCAGGGACCCCTCCAGGCGCTCGCTCATGTCGCGTTAAGCCCAAGAGGCACAGGAAGATGGCAAGCACG
>DATJGL010000311.1:0-6434 GCA_035495075.1 Gemmatimonadales bacterium | reverse complement strand
TCGCTCATCGATTCGGTTGTGGCGTCACGCGCAGATACGGCTTCCTGGCCACGAACCCCTTGGGGAAACGGACCCGCGCGTCTTCGTCCGAAATCGCCGGCACCACGATGACATCGTCACCGTCCTGCCAATCTGCCGGGGTGGCGACACCGTGGTTTGCCGTGAGCTGAAGCGAGTCGATGACCCGGAGCAGCTCCTGAAAGTTGCGCCCGGTGGCGGCCGGATAGGTGAGCGTCAGCTTCACCTTGTTATCCGGACCGATCACGAATACCGAGCGCACGGTCACCGTCTCGCTGGCGCTCGGATGAATCATGTCGTACAACCCGGAGATGGTCCGGTCCGGGTCGGCGATCAGCGGGAAATTGAGCGCGTGACCGGTGACGTCCTCGATATCTCCGGTCCATTTCTGGTGTGACTCCAGCGGGTCGACGCTCAAGCCGATCACCTTGACACCCCGCCGGTCGAACTCGGATCGGAGCGCGGCAAGGCTGCCCAGCTCGGTGGTACAGACCGGAGTAAAGTCCTTCGGGTGCGAGAAGAGAACGGCCCACTGGCCCGCCTTCCACTCGTGGAATTGAACCGGCCCATCGGTCGTTTGGGCCAGGAAGTCGGGCGCGTCGTCTCCCAGACGGATTGCCATTGCTGCCTCCCTCGAGCAGTGTGCGGCGCGGCGGTTCCCCCCGTCCGGAACGCGAAGCGGCCCGCGAAAACTGTCGCGGGCCGCTTGCCGCGACTTAGATGGTGATGCCGGAAGCGTCCGGCCGCGCGGCCCATCAAGTCGGGGAAATCGCCGCGCTGAGTGATTATGCGACTTCGGGCTCTATCCGTCAAGTACGCCCGATACGCAGCAGGATCAGGAAGGATCGGGTCTCATAGCTTTCGGCACTGGTGATGGTGGACAGATTGAGATCCTTGAGACCATATACGTAGCGCCCTTCCAGACTCAGCCCGCCGAAGCCTATCCCTGCCCCGAAGATCATTGCGTAGTCGTGCTTCTCATGCCCGGACGGGCAGTCCTGGCCATTTGCCGTACGGCAACGGACCTCGAACGACACCTGCGGCCCGGCATAGACAAAAGGTTGAATGAGATCGATCGGTATGAGGAGCTTGGCGTAGACCGGCACGTCGATGTAATCCAGCTTGGTGGGTGCGACTGCGTTTACGGAATCGGACTCCGCACCGCGCTGCGCATAAAGGCCCTCGATACCGAAGCCGAGAATGCCCGATCGATAGCCAATGTACAGGCCAGCCGCAAAGCCGGTCCTCTTGTCCAGATTGCCCGGCAGCAAGCCCTTGTTGGAGATGTCTCCGAACGACGGGCCGACTTTGATCCCAAGCTCACCCTGAGCGAAAAGGGCTGTGGGTGCAACGAGCGCCACGAGCGCAAGGACCGACGACCAACGGAGGCGCATAGGAATTCCCTGGCTAGGTGCCCGGCGGGGCCCACGAGCGAAGAGCTCCGAAGGCGTCGAGAAGGGCCGGCAATAGCAGAAGGGTTACGCCGGTCGAGATCGTAAGTCCACCCACCACTGCCAATGCAAGCGGACGTTGGAGCTCCGCTCCAGCCCCAAAGCCGAGTGCCAGCGGCGCCAGCCCGGCCAAAGTGCAGAGGGTCGTCATGAGAATCGGACGTAGACGCACCCGCCCGGCGTCGACCAGCGCGCCACGATCGGACGTTCCTGACCCACGGTCGCGTCGAGCGGCGTCGAGCAGGAGAATGCCGTTCTTCACGACCAGTCCCACCAGCAGGATGACCCCCATGAAGCTCGAGACGTTGAACGGCACGCCGGCGGCGAGAAGCAGGAGCAGCGTGCCAATCAGTCCGAGCGGAGCGACCAGCACGATCGCCAAGGGGCCCCGAAATCCATCGAACTGAGCGACCAGGACCAGGAGCACCGCGCCGGTACCGAGGGCGAAAATACCGAGCAACTGGCGAAACGCGGTGCGCTGGCTCGCGTAATGGCCACCGACCTCCATGCTCACGCCGGCGGGGAGCGGTACCTGCGCCGCTGCGGTCCGTACATCGGCCATGACCGCGCCCAGACTGCGGCCGCTGGTCCGGCCGGTTACCGGCACATATGGCCGGAGGTTCTCGCGACGCAGCTCGCTCGCGCCCGCTGTGTCGTACACCGAGCCAAGGGTGCCGAGCTGGGTCCAACCGGCCGGCCCGACGATCGGCACCTGGGCCATCAGATCCCGGCTGTAGCGAACGCTATCCGGCAGACGCACCCGAATCGGAATCAGGCGATCGGGCTCCCGAGCGGTTCCCGCCTCGGCCCCAAACAGAGCCGACCGAGCCTGAGCCTCGACTTCTGCTGCGCTCAAGCCCAGGCGCGCGACCCGTACCGGGTCAAGCTGCAGCCGAAGCTCGGGGCTCGGACCCTGCACCCCGTTGAAGAGGTCCACCAACCCGGGAGTCTGTTCGACCGCCTTCGCAACGGCCACCGCCGCGCGCTCGGAGGCGTCGTGGTCGCTGCTGAACAGCTTGAGCTCGACCGGCTCCGGGGAGCCGGCCAGGTCACCAATGACGTCCTGAAGGAGTTGTACGAACTCCACCCGCACGGCGGGCGCTTCCGCCTCTGCTGACGCCCGGACCCGATCGATGACCTCGTACACGGAGGCGGAGCGGCGCCCCCGCGGTTTGAGCAGCACCGTGAAGTCGCCGGTGTTCGGGGCCGTCGCGGCGAACCCCAGCTCGCTTCCGGTCCGCCTGGTGAATGCCTGGACGTCCGGATCGTGGAGCAGAATCCGCTCCAGGACACCGATCTGCCGATTGGTTTCGCTGAGGGCGGTTCCGGCGGGCGCCCAATAGTCAAGGATGAAACCACCCTCATCCATTTCGGGCAGAAACCCGGTACCGACAAATCGGGTCAGCGCAAATCCGGAGACCGCGAGCCCGGCAGCGACGCCAAGCGCGACGGCGCGATGCTCGAGCAGCCACGCAACCAGACGCCCATACCGCTCCCCCAGGCGCTCGAGCGACAGTCGCCGGGGTCGTTGCTCGTGCGCGACAACCCCAGAGCGCGCCACCAGCGTCGGGATGAGCGTCATGGCGAGCCCCAGTGACAGCAGGACTGCCACGGTGAGCGCGAGCGCGAACGAGCGAAAGAACTCGCCCACGACGCCTTCGAGCAGCCCGAGCGGCACGAAGACCACCACCGTCGTGAGGGTGGACCCCGCCACGGGGCCGAAGATTTCGTCGGTCGCTTCCCGGACGACTCGCAGCGGGGGCTCGCCGGGGTGAAGCTCGAGCCGCCGTTCGATATTCTCTACCACGACGACGGCGTCGTCGATCACCAGCCCGATCGCGACGGCCAGACCACCCAGGCTCATGAGGTTGAGCGAGTCGCCGAACAGCGCGAGACCGAGGATCGTGATAGCCACTGTCAGCGGAAGGACGACGGCCGCGGCCAGCGTCGTCCGCCAGTTGCCGAGAAAGGCGAGCAGCACCAGCACGGCCAGCACACCACCCACCAGCATCGCGTCGCGCACGCTCCTGATTGAATCGCGGACCAGCGCGGCCTGGTCGTACACGGCTTCAAGCCGGACGCCTTGCGGAAGCAGCGGCCGGATGGCCGCGATCGCGGCGCTGGCTTCCGACTGCAGTCGCAGCGTATTGCCGTTGGGCTGGCGGGCGACGTTTATCAGCGCCGCCGGCCGGCCGTTGCCTGCGACGATCTGAAATAGGTCTTCCGCCCCGTAGCTCACGCTGCCGAGGTCGGCGACGCGGAGCGGACGGTCCGCCGCCTGGCGGACCACTACGTGTCCCACCGCCTCCGGGGTGTTGGTGAGACCCGACACGACAATTCCATACTGGCGATAGTCGCGGTCCACCCGCCCGACCGTCTCCGCCTGATCCTGCGCTGTGATTGCCTGCACGACCTCGTCGGCGGTGACGCGATTCGCGACCAGACGAACCGGATCCAGCTGGACGCTGATCTCCCGCACCCGCCCGCCCTGCACGTCCACCAGGCCGGCGTCGGGAAGCCCGGTAAGACGCGGACGCACGACGAACTCAGCAAGGTCACGCAGTACGAGTGGGTCAGCTCCCGTCAGCTCGTACTGCAGCATCGGGAAGACCGACGGCGTGAGCCGCTCCGCCGTCACGTTGATGCCACCTGGGAGAGAGCCGCGCACGGCATCGAGCCGACCCTGCACCTGGCTGAGCGCAAACTGCATGTCGGCGCGCGGGCTGAAGTCGAGGCTCAGCTCGGACCCGCCGCGCACCGTGCGGGCACGAATTCGGCGCAGGTCCACGATTCCGCTCACGGCCTGCTCCAGCGGGCGCGTCACCGCGACCGTCATCTCCTCGGCCTCGAACGTGCCGCCCCGCGCAACTACCGCAATCCGGGGATAAGTGACCTCGGGATAGATACCGGCGGGCAGGGTTAACAGCGCCCAGACCCCACCGGCAGCCAGGAGACCGATGCAGAGATAGAGAGCAGCGCGATGGCGAAGGGCGAGACCGGCGACGCTCACCGGGTTCGGGCTCCGGAGGGGGCGACCCGCATGCCGTCCTGCAGGCCGAAGGCGCCAGTGGTCACGATCTGATCGCCCGGCGCGAGGTTGCCGCGAACTTCGGTGCGCCCGCCCTGGTGCGCACCACGAGCCACGGCACGTGCGTGGGCGACTGAATCACGGCCTACTACGAAGACCATGCTGCTGTCGCCTTCGAGAACGATGGCCGAGTCGGGAACGACGAGCGCATCATGCCGAACGCCAAGTCGGATCCAACCCTGGGCGCCGGCACCGGCCCGCAACGCGCCGTCCGGGTTGGGCACGCGCAGGACGACCTGGCCCGCCCCGGTGGCGGAATCGACGCCCGGCGCGAGGGCGGCGACCCAAGCGCGGTGTCGCGACGTATCGCCCTCCTGGGCGATGACGGCCTCCTGTCCCTGGCGCAGCCGACTCAGGCCCCCAACCGGCACAGCGACGATGAGATCCAGCGTGTCTCCCGCAATGACCTGGGCCAGTGGCTTGCCTGCGTCCACTCGCTCACCACGCTGTACCAGGATCTGCTGAACTCGCCCCGCGATGGGGCTGGAGACGCGAGTGCGCGCGAGCAGATTCTTCGCCGCCTCTGCAGCGGTCGCGGCCTGCCTGGCGGCGGCGTTGGCTTCCTCGGCCTGGCGCGCCGAGGTAATCCCGTCCGCCAGGAGGCTTCGCTGGCGCTTGGCCTCCCGCTCAGCCTGTACGGCTGCTGAAGCGCGCTGATCGGCCTCGGCAACGAGCTCGGGAACCTCTAGCTCGAGGATCGTCTGACCTCGCTGAACGCGATCGCCGATCTGAGCGCGTACGGCGCTCACGACTCCGGCCGCCGGCGAGGCGAGGAGCGCTGCACCTCCGGGGCGTGGTGTAAGCCTGCCGGTCACTGTCAGCTCTTCGACCACGGAATCACGAACTACGCGGCCGAGACCGACGGGAACCCGCGTGGCATCAGGGGAACTGCCTTCGTCCTCAGACCCTGCGTGGCGACACGCCGCGGTCAGGATCGCCGCGGCTGCCAGCGCAGGCCAACGCCGCATCACTCGGCTCTCCCGAGCAACGCGCCCCAGTCGGCGAGGGCTTCCTGAAAGGCCAGCTCGTCCTGGATTGCACCGAGTGTCACTTCGCGCTCGCCGCGAAGGGCGTCGAGAACCGGAAGGATTCCGGTCTCGCCTGCCTGGTACGCACGGACCGCGCGCGCGCGAACGCTCGCAGCCGCGGGCAAGATCGAATCGCGAGCGAAGCGAGCCCGCTGACCACTCTCCGCGAGCCTGGTGCGGGCTTCGCTCAGGGCGCGGACCGCCTCGAGCCGGGTCTCGCCGGAGAGGGCGGCTGCGGCCCGCGCCCGCGCTCTGGCCTCATCCGCGGGTCCCCCCCCGCTTTGCCAAAGCGGAAGCGGAACGGCAACACCCAGCACCGCCAGCGTACCGGGCTGACTGGGGTCATTCCATTCGGCTCCGCCTTGCAACGTGGGCATCGGGATTCGGGCCACGGCGGCGCTCCGCGCGAGCGCGGCGGTGGCCGACGACTCCGCGACCGCGGTGCGAACTGCGGGCAGGCTGTCTACGGGTGGCAGGTCGGGCAGCGGAAGTGAGAGGTCGGCCTCCAGCGACCCGCTGGGCGCCGGAAGACCGGCCCCCGGCCAGGCAATTGCCCGGCCCAGCGCCGCCTGCGCGATGCGCACGGCCTCCCTTGCTGCCGATCGTGCCTGCCGCGCCCGAGCGGCTTCGAGTGCTGCTTGCTCCTGCTCGAGCACCGAGATGTCGCCGGCCCGGAGTCGCGCTGCGGCAATCCCCGCCACCGAGTCAGCCTGTGCCGACTGAGCCGCGACCAATCGCTCGGAGATGCTCGCGGCGAGCGCGCCGTAGAAGGTGGCACGGACGTCACGAACCAGCTCTGCCATCGTGCGGCTGGAATCGGCCTGGGCGCCGACGATGCGTGCCTCTGCG
>DATJGL010000310.1:0-2475 GCA_035495075.1 Gemmatimonadales bacterium | reverse complement strand
CGACGTCGTCATCCTCGACCTCATGCTGCCCGGAGTTTCCGGCTACGATGTGCTCGCGGAGTTGCGACGCCGCGACGAGACCCGTGAAGTCGGAGTCATCCTCCTCACCTCCCGGCGCGAAGAGACGGATCGGATTCGCGGGCTTTCGCTTGGCGCCGACGACTACCTCACGAAGCCCTTTTCACCTCAAGAGCTGTCCCTCCGCGTCACAGCACTGCTCCGCCGACTGGGCTCGCCCGCGGTCTCGGCCGGCTCGACCCTGTCCGCCGGACCGGTGTCGGTGGACCGCTCGGCTCACCGGGTCACGATGGATGGGCGTGAGCTGACCCTCACGGCCACCGAGTACAAGCTGCTGCTGACGCTCATCGAGCGGCGCGGCCGGGTGCAAACCCGTCCGCAGCTCCTCGAAACCGTTTGGGAGGCGCAGCCCGACATCCAAACCCGCACGGTGGACATGCATGTCCAGCGGCTCCGCAGCAAGCTGGGCGAGGCGGGCAAGCTGATCGAAACCGTCCGCGGTTTCGGTTATCGATTTCGCGCGACCGAGAGGGGGAGCCGAACGCGGTGACCTTTGCGAGGCGGCTTGTCCTCGGGACCGTTCTCGTCCTGCTGTTCACCATCCTCGTGCTGGTCTGGAGCGCGGAGCGCTCGCTCCGTCGCAATCTCGAATCCGACGTCGCCCACTCCCTGCTCCGGGAAGCCCGCCTGGTCCGAGCGGCCCTCCCGACCGACTCGGCCGCGTGGCCGGCCGCCGTTAGCCGCCTCGCCATGGAAAACGGCATCCGCATCGCGCTGATCGATCGGGAAGGACGGATTCGGGTCGACAGCGGCGAGCTTCCCGACACACCGTCGGGCAGCGATCCCCTGGCGGATCCGGACGTGCCAGCTGCACTCGTCGCCGGCGGCCCAACTCCCGTGATCCGACGCGACGTCGGCGGCACTCCGCGCATGTACGTGGCGCTCCCCGGTGGCCCCGGCGTCGTCGCCCTGGCCACCAGCCTCTCGCCGGTGGACGAGACAGTGCGCCGAGCGCAGGGAGCTGTGGCCGGCGGGGCGATCATTGCGCTCGCAGTCGGCAGCCTGCTTGCCCTGATCGCGGGCCGCTCGATCACCCGGCCGTTGGGTGCGCTGGTCGGCGCTTCCCGCGCCATCGCGGCCGGTGTGCTGCCCCGGTTCCCCCGCTCGGGCGTGCCCGACATCGACGTGCTGGTGCAGGCCCTCCGCCAGATGCACCGCCAGCTCGCTGACCGCTTCGAGGACCTGCGCCGCGAGCGAGCCGAGACGGCGGCGCTGGTCGAGTCGATGACCGAGGGAGTGATCGCCGCCGACGGGCGGGGTCGCATCACCACCGCGAACGCCGCCGCCCGGCGTCTGCTGGGCTACGGGCCCAAGGACAACCTCCCCGATCTGCCGGAACTCTTTCGAGCCAAGGCCGCCCGTGAGGTGGTGGACGCCGTCCTCGCCGGCACGCCGGTGCAGAACCGCGAGCTCGAGCTGAGCGACAGCGTGCTCATCGTGAACGCGCGCCCCTTGCCGGCCGGAGGGGCCGTGCTGGTCTTGCACGACGTGACCGAGTTACGCCGGCTCGAGGCGGTTCGGCGAGACTTCGTTGCCAACGTCTCTCACGAGCTGAAAACCCCGCTGACCTCGATCTCCGGCTACGCCGAAACCATTCTCGCCGATCGGCCGGCGCCGGAGTTGGAGCGTCGCTTTCTCGGCACCATCGTGAGCAACAGCCGGCGCATGCAGCGGCTGGTGGACGACCTGCTCGACCTGTCCCGCATAGAATCGGGACGCTGGCAGCCCAACACCGAGACAGTGGATGTTGCCGCGTCCGCCCGAGAGGCCTGGGCCAACCTGGGAGAACGCGCGGCGGCGCGAGGGGTGGAGTTCGCCATTGAAGTCCCGCCCGATGCGGTGGCGCTCGACGCGGACCCGGACGCGGTCAGACAGGTCCTCACCAACCTGTTCGACAACTCACTTCGGTATACGCCCGGTGGGGGCCGTATCACCCTCCGCAGCCGAACGGACGGCGCCGGGGTCTTGCTCAGCGTGACGGATACCGGCCCCGGCATCGCCAGCGAGCACTTGCCCCGCATCTTCGAGCGCTTCTATCGGGCCGACTCGTCTCGCTCCCGTGAGGAGGGGGGCACTGGGCTCGGCCTCGCCATCGTCAAGCACCTGGTCGAGGCGAACGGCGGGCGGGTCTGGGCCGAAAGCGAGCGGGGGCAAGGGACCACGGTGTACTCCTGGTTTCCCGAGCCCCGGAGCAATCACCAGCCCGCCTGATCCAGTCGCAGGGCGCGGTTTTTCGTCGCCGCACGCCGCCCACCTGCCCCGTTACCCCGACGTTACGACCGCATCACACCCGCGTGACTGGGCGACGGCCTTTTACTGCCGGTCGTCCGCCTTGGCGTCGCAATTCGCGCCGCCTTCCTCAATTCACCTCCGGGGGTCTCATGCGCGTTGTAGCTG
>DATJGL010000309.1:0-6952 GCA_035495075.1 Gemmatimonadales bacterium | reverse complement strand
GCGTCGTTGTGCCTTGCTCTTAAATGGCATTCGGTTCCGATGGCTGCCCTTGCCGCTTGTCAGCCTCGCCTCGGTCGGTTGAACAGGTCCCTGCCCCCTTCGGCCTGGCTATATCGCGGATTCTTGATCTTGAACCAAACCATTAAGCGCTCGTGCCCAGGCGCGTGCCGCTGGCGAGAAGCATCCGCACCATCGCAAGTAATACATCGGGAGTAAACGGCTTTTGGAGGAACGGGGCCAAAGGGGAGGGTGAGCCCCGGTGGAACATGTCGTGCTCGGGATAGCCTGAGACGTAGAGGACTGGGAGTCCTGGGTGACGCTCACCGATTAGGCGGCCCAAGGTACGCCCATCAGTTTCAGGCATCACCACATCAGTTACCACTAAACCAACACGAGGGTCTGCTCGCTCAAGGGCGCTCAACGCATCCCGCGCATTGCTGGCCTGGACCGCTACAAATCCCGCGTGGGTGAGCATTCGAGCAATTACGATACGCGCCATTTCCTCGTCGTCTACGACTAAAATCGCTCCACCGTCCGGCGACTGCGGTCCGGTTCCTGCCGACAGCATATTGGCCTCCTCCATCGGCTTCTCTATGCCTCGTCTTACGCTGCAGACCCTGCCTCTGTTGCCTCAGATACACCTCCGACCCAACGCAGACGCGCAACACGTTGGCACCGGCGCGGCCGTTCTCGGCCCAGGCAAGCGCTCAACGAATGCGAACTTGCGGCTTGGCTGACGCCGCTTGAGAGTGCAAGAGTAGGGGGTGCTGAACGGAGTTACTGCGCGTTTCGGGCCAAGTCGCGAGCGGACCTGACTACGGCGCTTCGTTGGCAAGGGCCGCGCTAATGGCTGATAGCAACTGGTCCTCGGAAAACGGCTTGGACAGCAGGCGGACTCCGCCCAAGGACTCGGTGTGACGGAGCATCTCGGTATCGCTCACCACTAAGCTGCCCGAAATGGCAATAATGGGAACCGTCTCCCCCTTGGACCGGAGTAAGCCGATCAGCTCAAACCCTGTCATATGGGGCATCGCAATATCCACCACTACGACGTCTGCACCTTGCTCGCGCCACAAACGAAGACCTGCTGCCGCATCAGGAGCCTCGACGGCATCGTGCCCACCCGCCGCGAGCATTCGCAAAACGGTCAGGCGGACGATTGCCTCATCGTCTATAACGAGAATCCGTGCCAATGAACCCGGCAGCGGTGAGATTGCAGAATGTGGAAGCTTTCTAATGTGGGTTCGAGAACCGTGCTCTGCTAGAGCCGTGCGCCTGCCGGCGCGTGAGGCCGGTCCGCATCGTAGGTGCATGCGGTACGGCAAAAGGTACGGCGGGAGCCAGCTCTCGTCAGCCCCGCGATTCTTCGAATATCACGCGGAGGGCACCCCGGGATAGGGGGTTACCCTGATCCTTCTGCAAATCCCCCGATAGTCCCGACGCCGGGCTGGCCATAACATGGAACCATCCACGAAAAGGGAGATTTGTGCGCTCAGGTTCCGTGCCCGACGAGGTCACGGTGCTCGTCGTCGACGACAATCCCGCCGCCGCAGCGTAAGGAGGGACCATGTCAGCTGGTCTGCCGCCGGCGCTCTCCCCCGAGCAATGGAACGCTGGGGACTACCGTCAGTCAGCTCGCGAGCTGGACACGTGGGCCAAGCAGAAGCCCGAGCGCCGGGGCGAAGATGACGACACTGAGTACGTGGCCAAGCTCGGGCTCAGCTACGACGACGGCGTGATCCTCATGAACCGAGCGCACGACCGCGTGCTCGTACCACCGCCGGCTCGGGCCGCCCTCGCGGCGTTCGCTCTGGTCGGGCAGCCGTTCGGTTTCACGCAGGAGGACGTGGCAATCGTCCGTCAGGCGGCCCAGCGACTCGGCAGCGAGGCCACCGGAGCGGCGCTTCTGCATTTGGCCGACCGCTTGGCGGCACTTCTGCCGCCTACGGATGCGAGCGGAGTACCGGGATGGTCGGGCCACTTTGAGTGGCGGCACTCCGGTCGCGGCTCGGGGGTGCAAGCCGGGCTCTTGAGGGCTTCTAGTCCTTTGCATTTCTACTTCTCTCAGCGTGTTGGGCGGCGATACACGCCGTCGCTGTCGTAGGTCCCGCCCATCAGCGGGCTTGTGTCCGGTCCTCGCACGTCAAACGAATCCCCAACATCACTGTACCCAAGGCCCGCCAAGCACTCCAGCCAGGACGAGGTTTTGGATTCGGAAGCCTGCATGATCGGCTCTTGCGGTGTCGCGGGTTCCGGTGTGGGGGCCGGCGCCGTGCTTTCAGTGGACATCGGCTCGCAGGCTACGGCCTCTGGTGCCTCCTCGGTCGCCGGTTGCAGTCGCTGAGCGATGCGAGCCAGTTTGTGAGTGAGTTCCTCGATCGGATCCGTATCCTCGAGCTGCGCCAAGACGTCCTCATGGGACAGGCGCTCTGCTTTCACTGCTTCCGTGGCCTTCGTATGCGCGCGAAGCCAGGTATCGAGAACCCGACAGCCGGCATTAACCCGGTCTGTCCGCACTAAGCCAGCCGTTCCCCAGTACCCCAGTAGCGCCGCCCACCGCGATGCGTCGGCTTCGCTCTCTAAGGGGCCGAGCTGCTCCCGGATCTCCTCAGGAGTGAGCCAACGCCGACGAGCGGCGGCATTACGCCCGCCCCGGCGCCTCGCCTCGGCCATCTCATTGGCCTTCTCTGGATCGTGAGGCCAGCAGTAGCCGGCCGCTGTCAGCGGTGCCGTTACAGGACATTGAGAGCCATCGGCCTTCGTGGCCACGCAGTGCGGCCGCCACGACCGGCCGTCCGTGCAGGGCTGACCCGACTCCGCCGTGAATGGCTCGCCGTCGTCAGCAAAGGGACGGATCTCGGGCCAGCGATCGGTCGTACTCATGCGGCCTGTCCCTTTCCGGACTCGGCCTCGAGCACCTCTGAGCCACGGTTGATAAAGGCGAGCAGTTCGGTCTTGTGCAGCAATGTCCTTCCGCCGACTCTGGCGTGCCCAAGCGGCGATCGTGGCCGTTGGCACCAAGCGAGCAAAGTCCGCGCGGGAATGTGTCGACCGAGCAGATCAGTCAGAAGTGCACTGGCTTCGCGCGGCGTGAGCCAACCTGCCGCTGATGCGTTCCTCACTGGCTCCATCCCTTCACCCATCTGTCTGCTCCTAGTCCAGTCGTCGTGTTCGCCTACCTGCGCCCTACCCGGCTACCCCCTGCTCGCTCGGCAGATTACCGATCCAAGCAACCGCGTAACCCTTTCCTGCTACATCGCTTTCCGCACGCCTCCGAACCCAGTGGGCGAGCAGTGGCCATCTCCTTCGCTACCGATGCCGCTTTCCAGCGAGCGCCCGCGCTCGAGAGGCAGCACGCCCGATATACCTGCGGCTCACCACGTGCTTCTTTCATGACGCCACCTTTAACTCCGCGGAGGGAGGAAGGGATGGAGAGGGAGCCGTTTTCGTATACTCCCTCATGAGCGGGCGTATAGAGGAAGTTCCCCCAAGGGACATCTGACCCTCCCCTGGTCCCTCGGGCAGCAACTCAATGCCGCGCCAGACGACGTATCCGCCAGTCTTGATACGGTCCAGGCCCCGTTCGTTGAGGGATTCCCCGAAGCGCCGTTGACTCAGCGGCCGGCCTTCCCCGTTGCTCGCTGTCCAAGCCGCGTAGCGCTGGTAGAGTTCTGCGGCAGTCGTTCGACTTTCCTCCGTCCCGGTGAGACGCGCGCAATCATCCAGAAACCGCCCGATCGTGTCTTGGTCGAGCCGGTAGTCTGCGGTGGCTTGCCGCACTGCTGGCGAGGCTCCGAGTCCGTCTCGTTGCCAGGCTCGGCATCCCTCGAGCGCCCAATTGAGGATGCCCGACAACTCGGCTTTCAGTTTCTCAGAGAGGCGGGGATCGCGTTCGTGCTCGGGGATTGTCAGCGTGAATGGGACCAACCGGATCCGTCGCCAGATCGCATGGTCGGTCCCGCGGATCGTTGGCTTGTGGTTCGCGGCGCACCAGATCTTGAAGGTGGGGCGGTACTCGAAGGATTCAGCGTAAAGGTGCCGAGCGGTCACTGTGTCGTTGCCGGTGAGCTGCTTGACCAACGACTCGGCCAGGCGCTCGCCGTCACTGGCTTCTACTGCGGTCACGTACCGACGCCCCAGGAGCCGGGCGACGTCGTTGCGCGGGCCGCTCTGCCGGCGGTCAAGGAACGTGCTGAAATCAGCGCCAGCAGCGTAGTCGCCCAACAAAGCGCGGATGACTTCCAGAAAGACGCTTTTCCCGTTCGCGCCCAGTCCGTGCAGCAAGAAGATGACCTGCTCGACCGTCAGCCCCGTGAGGCTGTAGCCGATCGCCCGCTGGATGAACCCAATGAGGTCGGCATCTCCGGTCAGGATCCGCTTGAGGAACGCATCCCACATCGGACAAGTCGCCGCAGGGTCGTAGGTGACTGGCGCTCGCCGCGTAATGAGGTCGGCTTGTTCCGCCGGCCGTAGTTCACCGGAGCGCAGGTTCAGCGTTCCGTTTTCGACGCTGAGTAGAAACGGATCGCGGTCAAGCTGATCGAGCGTTACGGTCACGCCGGGCTCATTCTTGGCAAGGTTCACCATTGCCCGGATGCGGGGCTCCGCCTCCGATCGCATCGCCCACGATGCGAGGTCCCGCCGCTTGTCGCCCTCGAGATCTGCGGCCTGGTGATACATCACGCGGGCGGTTTCCTTCGCTCGGCGGAACACTTCGCCCGTCTTGTCGAGCGCCCACCGACTTCCATCCCAGCACAGCCATGCGCGCAACTCGGCTACAAAGAGGATTTCGGTCCCGTAGAGAGCGACCAATCGCTCAGCGTTGCCCGCATCCGTTAGCGGCTCGTCGCCTGGGTCGGACTGCAGGCTTGGAACGCCTGGGATGACGCCTTCCAACTCGTCCCGTCGGCTCATTCGTCCTCCCCGGCCACCGCGACTCGTTGGCGCAACCTCTCAGTTAGTGCCTCGGCGATGATGCTTGAGATTGTCGTTCCCTCTCGCCGAGCCATAAACCGGGCAGCATTGGCCAAGAGAGGCGGCAGGCTGACGCTCAGGCGTTGAACGCCTTGGCCATCGGTGGCGAGTTGTTCGACAACGGGGGCAGGGAGCCGAACTCTAGGAGATTGCGGACGTGTTGATGGGCAAGACAGAGCCCCCGGAGCGATCGGCATCTTGGCCGAGCGCCCACGGGGGCTCTGGGAACGACGAGAGGTCAACGGTGCGTCATGGTTTCCAGTCCATAGCCTTTTGACGAGGAGCCCTTGTGGCTCGCCGTTGCGGAGGAGTGTGGGTCCCTGATAGTCCGGGCACTCGCCGTATTACGCCTTCGACTGTAAAACCTAGTGGATCATGTTACGCGATTGCAAGGTCGCTTCCCTACTTCTTCGCATTCGCCCACGGCAGCTTGGCCACGGCAGCGGTCTGCTGCTCGGCGTCCGACTTCACGTAATGCTCGAGCGTCATGGTCACTTTCTTGTGGCCCATCAAGGTCGCAACGGTCTTGATGTCGGTCCCCGCCTTGACTAGCGCGGAACCAAAGCTGTGCCGGAGGTCGTACCATCTCACCGCCCGCACCTTCGCCGCCTTGAGCCGTGCCTTGAACGCGCGACTCACGTTGTGATGCTCAAGCGGAGCGCCGATCTCGTTGGTGAACATCAGCGACTCATCCACCCACCGGGATTCCCCAGGGGCGCACTTCTCATTGATCTTCGCCCGTTCCCCGTTCTGGCGGAGCTGATGGGCGAGCAGGGCCGTCTTGAGTTCCGGGTTGACGGCCACCGTGCGCTCGCTGCCGGCCTTACAGGGAACGAACGTGCGCGTCCCGCGCTCTAGGCTTCTCGCGAACCGCAGCATCCCTGCCTGCTTGTCCCAATCCTGCCACCGAAGAGCCAACACTTCCCCGGGGCGGGCTCCTGTGTAGGCCGACACCCACCACAATGCGCGTAACCGGTCGTCCGGGTCATGTTCGAGAAACTTCTGCATCTCCTCGGCGCTGAGTGCGAGACTAGTCTTGCTGATGGCGCTCCCGCCGCGTACTACGATCCCCGACGCCGGATTGAGCGCCAGGATATGGTCCTCCACCGCAGCGAACAGCGCGGCTCGGATGATGTTGAAGTAGATCTGCACCGTCCGCGGGGCCAAGGGCCGTGCATTCTCGCCTGCGTGATTGTTCGGCCGCGCCTGCACGTCCGCGATGTGCGCCTTGAGAAGCGATGTGGTCACGTCCCGCAAAGGCGTGGCGCGGAGCTGGGGAGTTGAGAAGCGATCCCACAGGTCGAGCATCCCGGCTTGTGTGTATGCCGATCGCTTCGCACCTGTCTTGCGGCTCAAGCCGGTAGTGATCTGCCGGCGCACCCACGCATCCAGCGTGATGCCGCCCGCTGTGGAGGGAGAGGGACCGTGGGCGTCCTTCTGCTCGAGCAGCTTCGCCAAGTGCTTCTCGGCAGCTCGCCGCGTTCCACGGAACGTGTGCGCCTCGCGCACCCGCTTCCCCGTCGTCGGATCGGTACGGTGACTGAGCCGCAGCACCCACTTGTCCGCGTCGCGCTGCTCAATCGATCCCCGCCCCCAGGTGCTTCGCTTGACCTGCTTCTCGCCAGCCATCTCCCGCTCGCTGTAAAGAATGGGCTCCAATATAGTTAATTGGCCACTCTTTGGCCACTAAGGCAAAGCCACCGCTGCACTTACGGTGGCCATCTACTCTCTATCTTGTTGTGGGGACTTGGTTTGGCCGAGTGGAGCGGACCGGGATCGAACCGGTGACCCCCTGCTTGCAAAGCAGGTGCTCTCCCAGCTGAGCTACCGCCCCGAGGTTTTCCTGCGCGACAGAAGATAGCAACCCCAGCAGGGCCGCGGAACTCACCCTCGCACAGAACCGCCGATGAGCCAGTAAACAATCATCAACGCCACAACCACCCCGAGTGCAACAACCGACCACCGAACCAACGAGCCC